>QHBY01000398.1:606-4369 GCA_003244245.1 Pseudonocardiales bacterium | reverse complement strand
ACCTTCGACGCCCCTTCGCCGTCGGACACCGCCAGGCAGGCGAGCGTAAGCAGCTGATTGACAACATTCTCACCGCGGAAAAGCGGCGACTGATGCGGACTTTTCTTTTCCCGGCCTCCCCACGGCGGGGGGAAGAATGCACCGCGCCAATGCACGTTAGGACCGCGCCACCAGATCGTTCAGACCGGACGTCCTACTGCGGCTGCGCCCCGATGAGCAGTCGCAGCTACCGGTGGACGCCAAGTACAAGCGGTACGACCAGCACGTGGTGGCGCCCGACGACATTCACCAGCTGCTCACCTATGCGCACGGATACCGACCCTCAGGCGAAATACCGCGAGCATTGATCGTGCATCCCGCAGAACTCGGCAGCGTCCGCCGCAGCATCACCGTCCGGGCTCCGTCCGGGCATCTCGGCACCATCGACATCGTGGGCCTCGACGTACGACAACCGCCGCAACACGGGATCACAGAACTGACCAAGGCACTCGGCCGTCAAGTTGAGCCAATGGGCCGGTCGTCGCGCTCGGCCAAGAGCTCCTCCACGTCACGGAGGAGAGCCCGAAGCGCAGATACCAACGTACCGTCAAAGTGATCACCTCCGGCGGAGACCGGAACCCAGCGAACGCCGAGGGCACGACGGACGGGGTGACACAGCGAGCGGCTCTCATTTACCAAGCATGACAACCGCTGCCCCCATCCCCGGACGCAACAGCGCCGTAGAGCCGGTTGAACGTCCTTCGTTCGACGAGAGAGACGCGTACGGTAGGCAAGTCATCAGTTCCCGCGGTGAAGGTTGCGGAGGGTTTGCTCGGCGATGTGGACACGGTCGGTGGAAACTGTCATGCCGGTGACGGTGCGCAGATGAGCCAGTGCCTCGTCGCCACGTCGGCGAGGTGGCGTGTTCGCGTCGAAATACGTGACAAGATTCAGCGGTGACGGTCTCGCTGCTCGATCGCTGCGTCTACGGCCTCTCGGACGTCGACCGGCTTCTCGCGCTGCCACCTGGCACAGCCCGCCGCTGGGTCGATGGCTACGACCGTGGCGGGGTGCACTACCCGCCGGTTGTTCGAGCCGAACGCACCCGTGATGAAGAAGTGACCTGGGGGGAGTTCGTCGAGACGAGATTGCTTGCCGAGTTCCGTGCCCGCGGTGCGTCCATGCACCGCCTGCGTCCTGCGGTCGTTCGGCTGCGTGAGGAGTTCGGCAGGTATCCGCTCGCGCACGCCAGACCGTTTCTCGACGTTGAAGGCCGTGAACTCGTTCGCCACGTCCAGCAAGAAGTTGGCATCACCGGGCACGAAATGCTCGTGGTCGTCCGTAGTGGACAAGCGATGATGTCTGCACCCGTACAGAGTTTTGTCGGTGATCTACGGTACGTCGGTGACACCGACCCCGAGGCGACTGCTGTGGTCCCGGTGCAGTTCGGGGGGCTGGTCACACTCGATCCGCTGCACCAGTACGGGCGTCCGGTGGTGCGGGCGGTACCGACCGACGTGGTCGCTGAACAGTTTCGAGCCGGTGAGTCAACCGAGACGATCGCCGATCTGTTCGATCTCACGATCGCTCAAGTGGAGCAAGCCCTGCGCTTCGAGCTGAGCCTGGCGCGGACTGCCTGAAAGATCCGGCCAGGTGGCGCTTCGATGGTTCGTCGACGAGAGCGCCCTGGGTCTGGGCAAGCTGCTTGCGAGCACCCGGGACGATGTCATCTATGCCGGTCATCCCAACCTGCCAGAGATCCCGCTCGGAACCAGCGACGTCGGATGGATGCCGATCGTGGCCGAACGCAATTGGGTCGCAATCCGGCGTGACCGTCGCATTCATACCCGGCCACGGGAAGTGCGTGTCTTCAGCGAGGTCGGTTTGCGCACGGTGTGGCTCGGCGGAAAGAAGGACATGGGCTCACGCCAGCAGCTTGACCTCGTCAACCGCCACTGGCAGACACCGCTGGGACGAAGCTGGACTACGCGTACCTCGGGTGACACGACGAGCCGTTCGGCGGTCACGCGGGCGGCGTGGCGAACCTCGATGAGACCTGGCGGGACTACGGATCGCATGACTAGTCGCCCCGGCGGGGTGCTGACCGGTTCATGCAGTTGGCCCTCCGCGACAATCCACAGCGCGGTGTCCGGGTCATCGGCCCGGTGTGGAAGACGTTTTCGTCGCGTTGGAAGCGCTGATTCGAGCCCGGCCGGCCAGCGGTTGCACCACCGCTGGCGAGAGATCGGTGAACCGGTCGTGGCCGAGCCCCGAGAGTACAATCAGGGCCCGTGACAGCGTCAAACGCAGAGGGTCAACGGGTAGTTCTGGGCCGGCGTGACAAGTTCAGCACGATGGTGCCGTTCCACTGGTCCGACGAGGCGCCGCCCGGTCTCAACGACGTGGAGTGGGCCGAGGAGCTGGGTGCAAAGTGGGAGGGTGACGAGCTGGTCACCTACGACTACCCGTCGTTCACCGGCCTCCTCGAGTACTACGAGGAGGGCGCGTACCTGCCGGACAACGACTGATATGCGCCCTCGCCGTCCTCGCGCACCACCCGGCTCGAGCAACGGAGCCCGGGTGGTCTCATCCGCACGCGTTTCGTCTATGTTCATTGCTGTTCAGATCAATGCGGCGGTGCAGGTTACGGACGTGGGCGTTATTCGGCGAACTATTGTCGAGACTTCTGAAATTCGGAAGGTCGGCGGTTCGACCCGCCCCTGGCCACCATCTCTGACCAGCTTAAACGGTCATCTTTGATGATTCTTAGTCGATCTCTGTCCAACTGACTGTCCAATTCCGCTGCTTAGACTGCCCCTCATGGCACGCAGGAAGCAGGCTCCGAAAGACCTGACCGGCATCCGGTCGCGGGGCGGCACGTACCAGGTGCGGCTCTTCGGCGGGCAAGATCCGGTGACCGGCAAGCAGTTGATGTTGACCGGTTCCGCGGAGGACGACTCGGCGATCAAGCTCCGGGATAAGGTCCGCCGGCCGCCTGAAGTCCCGACTGAGGCCGATGCGTGGTCTCAAACGGCTGCGCTCAGCCCGAGTGATCTGCACAGGACACGCGTTCATCCAGAACCTGCGCCGCGTCACTACGAACTAGCCGTCGACCTACGCTGAGGACCGCAGGCGGCCGGTCACGTCGCCGCGCCAGCTTTTGAGACGATGCGGGCATGACGATGAGCTCTGAACCTGCCCAATGGATGTCGCTGGCGTGTGAGAAGTGCGGATGCGTACGGGAGGTGCAGCTACCCCACGAGGACGGCACCTTCATGACGGCCGAGAAGTACATGACCTTGCACAAGGTGGCCGGCATGGTGCTGCTCTGCGAGGAGTGCGCACCCGTCGGATCACTCAGACTAGGGGAGTGACCCGGCGCAGTCCTCGGGTGCGCCCGAGTATCGACCGACCGGTAGTCGGCTGGACCGACAGCACGACGCCCTGACCTCCGCCAGCCCGCGACGACCACGAAGGCCGGGCGCCGGATCGACTATGCCCGCACCGGCAGACTCGGTAAGTAACGAGCGTTATCTGCCAAGGGCCGCGACCTCACGACGCCGCGCCGATGCCTACATGTACTGGTCGGCGTCTTGCGCCGGAGCGGTTGGCGGCTCACCGCCAAGATGACCGAAAGACCACCCCGATATTTCTGAGAGCCGTCCTCGCCAGTGCATCCCGGCAGCGGGCAGAGGACTGACGCCGGGAGCCACTACCCGGGCCTGGGTCAGGTGGATGTAGGTGGTCTGATCGTGCTGGGCCACAAGACGCTGGTAGCGGTCGG
>QHBY01000398.1:239-584 GCA_003244245.1 Pseudonocardiales bacterium | reverse complement strand
CTTGAACAGTCTCGCCCAACCACCGTGCTCGTCGTCGATGCAACCCCCGACGTGCACGACGAACGCGGCACGGGCGGCGTGCTCAACGTCATCGAACCACTGCCAGTCGGGGATGATCGTTCCGCTGACGACCAGGCCACCCAACGTGAGCACGACACCCGGGCCGCCGTCCTGGCGCTCGGTGAGCGCGTTGATCGCCCCGACCACGACTTCCAGCGCTTGGTCGATCCGCGGTATACCCTGCCCTGGGCCATGCTGGCATTGTCCACCACCGCGGGCCGGTACAACACAGCTTCTTGGCCCCCGCAGATAGAGCTGGCTTGTCGGCTATCGACAGTCGTCTTC
>QHBY01000398.1:0-206 GCA_003244245.1 Pseudonocardiales bacterium | reverse complement strand
GCAGCGACCGCATCGCCGCCTCGTCGCGCTGAGTAGCCGGCCGCTGGTGTTCCGCAGCTCCGTGGTTAACAGCGTGGAGAAACAAGTCCCGGGACGGTCGTGTCACCGGTCTCACGTCGGTGACGTCTGACGCTAGCTGCGACCGCGTGATCGACATCCTGGGCCTATCTGCGCCGGCCCATTGAGAACCCGATTAACGCGCCGAT
>QHBY01000397.1 GCA_003244245.1 Pseudonocardiales bacterium | reverse complement strand
TTACCCCAACTGAATAGCTACGATCGCATCTGCACTGAACAGTGTGTCGGTGCGGCCGGCGATTTTGAGGTGGTGGTTGTAATGAGGAATTCCTCATTACACCCATGATGCGGCGTGGCCGGTAATGCGGCGTCGGTGCCGGACAGGCCTGTCACGGGCGGGGCTCGCGGTCGAGGCTTCCGCATTATCAGAGCTGTTCGAGGAAGGTCATGAGCTTGTCGGATGGTCGGTAGCGGCCGGGGGCTGTGTGGGGTGGGGTGGTGCGGGCGAGGGCTCGCTCCTTCAGAGCGAGATGGGCGTGTAGGTATATCTGCGTTGTCGCGGGGCTTTCGTGGCCCAGCCATAGCGCGATGGTGGCGAGATCGGTTCCGGCCTCCAAGAGCCTCATGGCGCAGCTGTGTCGAAGGACGTGAGGTGAAATCTGCTTGGTATGCAGAGACGGGCAGCGTTTGTCTGCGGCTCGCGCGTGCCGTTCAACGAGCCGTCGCACGGCGTCGCGGCTGAGCGGGTCGCCCCGCGGTCCGGGGAACACCGGATCGTCAGGCCCGCATGTCCGCTCTGCGAGGAACTCGCGCAGGACGGCGACGCTGCGGCGGGTCAGGGGCGTGGACCGGTGTTTTCGGCCCTTCCCGTGGCACTCGAGATACGCGCCGGTGCCGAGATGCACATCTGACCGTCGTAGCCCGGTGAGTTCGGAGACACGGAGCCCGGTCTGCACCGCGATCAGCAGGGCTGCGTGATCGCGGCGGCCGATCCGGGTTGACCGGTCGGGACTGGCCAGCAGCGCGTCGACCTCGGGCGGTGTCAGGAAGCACACGACGGCCCGTTCGCCTCGTTTGGACGGGATGGCGAGCACACGCTGGATGAGCGCCGAGTGCTCTGGGTGGCGGAACGCGGCGAAGCGGAACAGCGAGCGCACGGCGGCGAGCCTGGTGTTGCGGCTGGAGATGGTGATACCGCGATCGTGTTCGAGGTGGTCCAGGAAGGCGGCGATCATCGGAGCGTCCAGATCGTCGATGCGTAACGTCGACGGCGGTGTGCCGGTCTTGTCGTGCACGAAGGCGAGTAGCAGCCGGAAGCAGTCCCGATACGAGGCGATCGTGTGTGGGCTGGCGTTCTTCTGGGTCATGAGCCGCTGGGTGAAGAACGCTTCGAGGGTGGGGGCCAGTGTGCTCACTGGTCGTCCTCGGCGTCGTAGTCGAACGCGGTCTCCAGCCGGCGGCTAACAAGACTGAGCAGCTCCGGTGCGGCGGACAGATACCAGTAGGTCGATTTCGGATCGACGTGACCCAGATAGGTCGACAGCAGCGGCAACACCGCCTGGACGTCCCCGTCGGTGGCGTAGCAGTCGACGAGGACGCGGACCGCAAAACTGTGGCGAAGATCGTGAATCCGTGGTCTGCATCGCTGTGACCGCGGCTGGAGACCGGCCCGCCCGGCCAACTTCTTGAAGGTCGGGTGCACGACCGAGTACCGCAACGCGGTGCCGACCGTACTCAGGAAGAAGTTCCCGCACCGGGGTGCTGGACACAGCTGATTTCGACGATCCTCATAGCGGCGCAGAGCCTCGAGCACGCTTGGATGCAGAGGGATCTGCCTCGACTTGCCGAATTTGGAGTTCACCACGCGCAGCACACCGCGAGCCGCATCCACATCGTCGCGGTCGAGGCGGATCGCTTCGCTGATCCGCATGCCTGTGACGCCGAGAAGCCCGATGAGGGTCTCGTAGGTGTGGCGTTGGAGCGGCACGCTGAGGTTGCGGGCCGCTGCCATCATCGCGGCGATGTCGG
This sequence comes from Pseudonocardiales bacterium, assembly GCA_003244245.1. Lineage (GTDB taxonomy): Bacteria > Actinomycetota > Actinomycetes > Mycobacteriales > Pseudonocardiaceae. The sequence continues at coordinate 4,660 of QHBY01000397.1, read as the reverse complement.
CCTCGGAATACAGGTAGGGATCGGCGCGGCCGAAACGGCCCGGCAGGATGTCGGCCGGCGGGACCTGCGTGCACGGATCCTGCGTCTGCAACCACGTGGCGAAGCCGCGGACGACACCGAGTCGCTGAGCCCACCAGCCGGCGCTTGCCTCTGCAGGCAACATCGCCCACGCGATCGCAATCTCAATCGTGACCTGCATGGCGCCGACTTGCTCGCAGTAGCTGCTGAACTGTCCGAGGAGGCGTTCGGCCAGCTGCATCTTGTGGCCGAGTGCTCGCCGGACGCTGAGGTAGTCGTCAATGGCCGCTGACATGCCGGTCATGCCGCGCCTCCCGGCCAGGGCTGAGCCAGCAGCCTGAGTCGAGCATCATCGACCTTCGCGTAGATAGCCGTCGTCTTCAGCTCGCGCTGGCGAAGTGCTTGGCCGACCTCGCTCAGCGAGGCGCCGGCACCCAGCATCGCGCTCGCGGCGGTATGGCGGAGGCGATGAGCGCCGACTCTGGGCAGCCCGACTCGATCGCACGCGCCATACACGATGGCGGTCACCGCCGTCGGCGTGAGCTGTTGACGGGGCGCCAGCACGCGCAAGAACACGGCACGACTCGTCGTGGGCGGCCGGCCCGCACTCAGATAGTCGGTCAACGCCTTGCCGACGTCGTTGGGCAGCGGGAGCAGCTCGTCGCGCCGGTCCTTGCCGTGCACCACGATCTCGGCTGCCCGCCAGTCGATGTCCTCCAGCCGCATCGCGGCAACCTCGCCGGCCCTCAGCCCCAGCCGTACCAGCATGGTCAAGATCGCGAAGTCGCGACGGCCGGATTCGCGGCGGCTATCGCAGCTATCGAGCAGTCGCCGCACCTGATCGGGTGCGAGTCCGAGCGGAAGGGACTGCGCCCGCCAACCGCCCACGGGCGGGACAGCCCCTGCCAGCCCCAGTGGTGTCCAGCCATCCACGTGAACGAACCGCAGGAACGACCGCAGCGCCGCGGCCAGATTACGAGCCGCTGACCCGCGCCGGCTGGAACACTCCCGGACCACAAAGCAGCTCACATCACTGGCCGACACGCACGGCCAGTCGACCTCGTCGCCGACGGCCACCGAGCTGACGAACAACCTGGCCAACCGTTCATAGCGAATGACACCCTGCGCGGCGACACCGCGCTCACCGAGCAGGTAGTTGCGATACCGCTCAAGGACCACCGACGCCGGCCCTGCCGGCACAGACCGCGACTGCGGCGGCAGCAGGCCCAGCCCCGCGAGGTATTCCAGAAGGGGCGCCACCCCAAAGGCTGTGATCAGGCCTCGACCACCGAGCCGGCGTCGCACTGTCAGAAACTCCGCCACCCGATCCGCGGTCAGCTCCAGCAGCGACAGATCCTCATCCTGCAGCCAACTCCCCAGGTGACGCAGCAACTCGACGTGCGTCCTGACAGCCCGCTCCGAGTAACACCGCACGGCAAGCGCGGCACGAAAACCCGGCACGTGAACGGCCAGCGAGCCGCCCGCACCAGGATGTGAACCAAACATGATCATCCTCTCGCGCCCCGACCATCGGGACAAACGAGGATCACCACACCGGCAGGATTATGCGGAAGCCTCGACCGCGAGCCCCGCCCGTGACAGGCCTGTCCGGCACCGACGCCGCATTACCGGCCACGCCGCATCATGGGTGATGTAGTCGGCGGTCTCGGTCGCGTTCATGCCGGCGAGGGTGTATCGCACCGAGATCCGCTGGTCCAGGGCGGCCAGCACCCCGAGACGTAGGCGTTGCCGCAGGGTGGGTTGTCCGATCAGCACGGCCGCGAACGGCGCCCCGGAATCCATTTCATGATTCGTCAACATGCGCACGGCTTCCATCTGCTGGTTATCCAGGAGGTGGGCTTCATCGATGAGCACCACGGGGCTTCGACCCCTTTCAGCGTGTTCGGCGGCGAGCGCGTCGGCGGCTTGGGGGACGAGGGTGGCGCTGTAGAAACTGGGCACTTGCCCGAGCGCGGAGACGATGTGGTGCAGCATGCCCCGGACCCCGACTGAGGGGTTGGGGAGGTAGATGACCACATGTCGGGAGGTGTCCAGGGCAGCGGTCGCGGCGCGGACGGCAACGGTTTTGCCGGCACCGACCTCACCGGTGATCACACCCAGGGCGTGTTGGTCGACACACCAGGCGATGCGGGCCACCGCCTCGGCGTGTCCGCCGTGGCGGTGCAGCATCGAGGGGGCCAGCCCGCGACCGAACGGCATGGTCGTGAAACCCCAATGTGACTGCAGACGCTGAATTGTCATCGGCCGACCTGCTGGCTGTGCTCGTCGTCGGTGCGCTCGGCGAGCGAGGACTGCTCGGGACTGGGTTGGGGATTGTGCTCGGCGCGGGAGTAGAGCGCGTCGAAGCCGATGCGGTCGTCGACGGCGACCTGCTGGTGGTGGGCGTCGGCGACCAGTTGCAGGTAGGCGATGCCGGTGGTCGGCGCCGGTGTGGGTTCGGGTGTTTCCGGGCGGGCCTTGGGGTGGGTGTGGCGGGTGATCCGATAGGGCACGGCGTGGCCGTAACTACGGTCGTCGTGGCGGACCTCGATGACCTCTAAGTTAAACGGGGAGAACACCAGTTCCACCTTGCGCCCGGCCAGCGCGGCCTCGACCTGGTAGGTGTTGCCGTGCAGTGACACGGTCGCGGTTTTGGTGACGGTGCGCTGCGCCGACCACAAAATCGCCTCGGTCAACGCCTGCGCCGAGGCCATGATCGGGCCGTGACCGAGCCGGTCGAAGCCGTCGTTCCAGCGGGCCAGCGGTGTTTGTCCGGTCTCTGAATGCACCCGGTGGTGATAGACACTTTCGATCCAGGCCGTAAAATGGCCGTTGAGTTCAAGCAACGCCGCGGCCGGGGTGAGCTGCTGTTCGGTCAGCTCGGCGGCGCTGGTGTCGGCGACCTCGACGAGGAACTGATCCCGCACGCCGCGAAAGAAACGTTCGATCTTCCCCCGGCCTTGTGGCCGGTGCGGGGTGGAATGCACCAGCCGGATCCCGAGTTTGGCACAGGCCCGCAACAGCCAGGAATCGACAAAAGCGGACCCGTTGTCAACGTAGGCGGCGGCAGGAACGCCGCGGGAGGCCAGCGCCGGTTCCAGCGCCGCGGCCAGGCGCACGGTGTCCTCGGCGAACCCGAACCGGTAGCCCACCGCGAGACGAGAATGATCGTCCAAAAACGCGAACAGGTACGTTTTTCGGCCACCGATCCGTGGCCCGTGCAACGCATCACCCACCCACCGCTCGTTCGGCGTCTCAGCCTCGAACCGGCCGAACACCACGCCGCCGCCAGTGGCGGGGCCCATCAACTCGCGGCGGTGAAACAGCCGCAGCAACGTGGACTCCGACGGCGAATAGCCACTCGAGGCCCGCAGGATCCGAGCGACCTGCGCGGCGGTGCGGTCCGGGTTCTCCCGCTTAAGCGCCACCGCCAACTCCAGCACCCCGGTGTCGATGCGGGTGCCGGGCTGGCGCAGCGACGGGGTCAGCGCATCGAACCCGCCGACGCGGTACCGACGAATCCAACGATCCAACGAGTCGCGAGAGTAGCGGTGCTGCCCACCGAACGGACCTTGATGAACACCGGCGGCGATCGCCCGCACCACCCGGCCCCGCGCCTTGGTCGACAAGCCAGCCTCCAGCGCGGGACAAATCAACTGATAGCGGAACAACGCCACCTGCTGCGCCCGCGCTCGGCGTGTCACGCCGTCCTGCTCGTGCGTGCTCACCACGAAAACCTCGATTCACCAAGGAAATACCCGGCCGGAGTGGTCGGGTAGTGATCCAGGCGAGGATTTCGCTCAACCACCAGCCGCGTCAGAGGCGACTGGTGTTGCCGGTGCTACCCGCACCCCGCGGCGGCCAACCCGGCGACAGGAGCCGACCAGCCGAGCAGGCCGCGGCGACCTGCCACACCGTCACTGGGCCCAGCACCCCGAACACACCGAACCGCCCAGTCACCGCCTCCGTCGCCATCCCCAACGCGGCGAGTACGTCGCGCCACGGCGAGCCTTGGGTCTTGGGCACCGCCTGGTCCACCCCGGCGCGGTGGGCTACCTGCAGCAACCGTGTCCGCACCGTCTCCAACCGGGCGCCCATCACCCGCAGCCAGCCCCGCACCGTCGCCGCCGGAACCCCCAGCGTCGGCCCGATCACCCGATGCCCCGACCCGCCCGCCCGGGCAACCAGGGCCGCGCCGATCACCTCGACCGCGTACGCACGTCGCAGTAGCACCGTGACCGGCAACAGGACATGGGTGACCAGGCACGCTGAGCAGCGTGCCCGCCGCGGGTGCAGCATCCCCGCAAGACCGTGGACACCGCGTGGGCGCGCCCACCCCCACCGACGCAGCACACCGGAGCAGTCCGGACAGACCACCTGCCCAGACACCAACCGCGACTCGACCCGAACCTGATCTGCCTCTACCGTCACCAGCGGGTGCCTCCGTGCATCCAGCACGGCCCTCCCGCAGCGGTCCTCCACGACAGAAGCGGGAGGGCCGTCGTCGTCTCAACTCAACTCACTCGGCGCAGTGACGGTGACGACGAGACAGATCAACACACCGACCAGAACCTCCGGCGACTCCCGCAACCTCGATGACGGACAGCAACCCCTACGTCGTCATTCGGAACGACGGTCAACA
>QHBY01000396.1 GCA_003244245.1 Pseudonocardiales bacterium | reverse complement strand
TCCGAGGCGCAGCCTCTTTAGGCAGCCCGCCTGGTCGAATCGATCCCAGAATTCTGGGAATGCTCATCGGACGTCGACGGCGACATACTTTGGCTGTGTGGGACGACCGGGCGCACCGCGTCCGCCGGGACATCGCGGCGCTGGCCACCGCCGGACTCGGCGTCAGCGAGCTACACGCCGCGGTGATCCGCGTAATCGGAGAAGCGGTCAGCACCGACCTGACCTGCTGGGCAGCCATCGACCCGGAAACACTGGTGATCAGCACCATGGTCAGCGGCGAGACCCGGATACCGCCGGAGTACGAGCCGCGGCTGGCCGAAGCCGAATACTCCGCTGACGAGCCGCATACGTTTGCCACGCTGGCTCTGCGCAAGGAACCCGTGGCCAAGCTGTCCGATTTGCCGGACCGCGAACGTGGCCGAAGCGCCAGGCTCAACAACGTGTGGCGGCCCTTGGGGCTGGACCGGGAACTTCGCGTGCTGTTCCTCGCTGACGGGGTGTGCTGGGGAGCGGCAGGCATGGTGCGGGCGGGCCGTGACTTCACCGACCGTGAAACGGAGTTCCTCGCAGCGGTGGCCCCAGCCATTGCGACGGCGACCAGGTTGGCGGTGCGCTCGCCAGGACCGCGGGGGACGCCTGGTGGCCGTCCCGCCATCGTGGTCGTCGGTCCCCGCGGGGAGCTTCGCGCGGTTACCCCTGCCGCCCGGGAGTGGCAGGACCGGCTCAACGAGATCGCACCCGGCCGGTTCATGGTGATGATGCAGGTGATGGCGGTTGGTGCCCGCACCGCGGCCTCGGGCAGTTTCCGTGCGCGGCTGCGCGACGCGGGTGGCCAGTGGGCCGTCCTCCAGGCCAGCCCACTGATCGGCGGGGACGACGACCAGATCGCGGTCGCCATCGAGCCGGCAACCGGCGATCAGCTGACCGGCCTGCTGCTCGTGGCGTACGGTTTGACGTCTCGCGAGCGCGACATCTGCCGTGAGGTGATCGCCGGGCATTCCACCGCAGACATCGCCGGGGGCCTGTTCATCTCCGCCCACACGGTGCAGGACCACCTGAAGTCGGTGTTCGCGAAGGTCGGCGTCCGCAGCCGCGGTGAGCTCGTGGCCCGGCTGCGACCAGACGGCTCCGGGCCCGTACGGTGCTGACGCGCATGTCGCCCGGTGCTGAGCCGTATCGAGCCACCACACGCCGGAGGCCGCGGTGGTCTTGGGGAGCTTCCGGTCACCGGACCCTGGGCGGGAACTCCGCCGCCGATCGGGGCGCCCTGGCCGGTCGAGCACCCGACGACGAACCCGAGCAACACCAGAAACACCGGCAGACGAGCCATCGCGCGATCCTCCCCGATGCAGAGGTAAGCCGGCGGACGGCCCGAGTTCACCGGCGTTGGCGTTCGACACGTAGCCAGCGGCAGCCGTACCGCTTGAGCTCGAGGGTGACCGAACCGTCCTTCGCTACTCGTTTCGACCCGTCGACCAGCACGTCCTTCAAGAGACAGGGCGCGTCCAGCCCGGTCAGCTTCAGCACGGCCTTCGTGGGGGCCGCGCCGAAGTTGTGCACCGCCACAACGGTGCCACCCTCGGTGTCGCAGCGGTGCGCGAGCACGGCGGCATCGCCGGTGTCGAGTACGGCGTAGCGCCCCCAGGCCAGCTCGGGGCAGGCCCGGTAGGACTCGATCAACAACCGCATCCAGGACAGCAGTGACTTCGGGTCGCGCTCCTGGGCGGCGACGTTGATCCGCTCCGGCCGGTACTCGCCATCCGGGATCGGACCGGGCAGCTCGGACTCCTCAGCGGTGGAGAACCCGCCGTTGCGCTCAGGTGACCATTGCATCGGCGTGCGCACCGCGAGCCGGCCCTCCGCCCGGAGATCCTCACCCATACCGATCTCCTCGCCGTAGAACAGCACGGGCGTGCCGGGCAGGGAGAACAGCAGGCTGTAGACCATCCGGATGCGGTCTCGGTCGCCGCCGAGCATCGTCGGCAACCGCCTGCGCAGCCCGCGGCCAT
>QHBY01000395.1 GCA_003244245.1 Pseudonocardiales bacterium | reverse complement strand
CGAAAGACACCAGCCACCTAGCGCGCCGATCACCGCAGCCGGCAACAGCGTGGGGTCCTCTAGGCGCGCGAGCTCGACCCACCACACACCGTCGGGATGGTGGTCCATGGCGTCTGCCGCTGCCTGCAAGGCCAGGCGCGTCTTGCCGCAGCCACCAGTACCGGTCAACGTGAGCAGCCGACCCCGCTGCAGCGACGCACCGATCTGAGCTAGCTCGGTGCGTCGCCCGACGAAACTGGTCAGCTCACCGGGCAGATTGTTGGGCATCGTGTCAAGCGAACGCAGTGCGGAAAACTCGGCCGGTAGATCGGGATGCACCAGACCGAAGACGTGCACGGGCCGCCCGAGGTCATGCAGCCGGTGGACACCGTGGTCCGCTAGCTCGGCGTGCTCCGGCAGCCGGTCCCAGATCAGATCACGCGTCGTCCGGGACAGCACGACCTGGCCGCCGTGCGCAACCGCGCGCAGCCGGGAGCAACGGTCAACCGCCTGACCGACGTAGTTGCCTCCGTCGCGCAGCTGGGCCTCGGCCGTGTGCAGGGCGATGCGTAGCAGCAGGGACGCCCCGTCGGGCCACCCCTCGCACTGAAATGCGCGCTGGACGTCGAGTGCCGCGGCCACCGCATCCGAGGCCCGGATGAACACCGCCACGGCGCTGTCCCCCTCGCCCTGCCCCAACGGCCGCACGCCGCCGTACAGCGCGATCACCTCGTCGAGCAGCTCGTCGTGGCGGGCGCCAGCGGCGCTCATCGCCTCGGGGGCCGACTCCCACAGACGCGTCCAGCCCTCGACGTCGGTCAGCATGAACGTCACCGTGCCGACCGGGAGACGGAAGGTCGCCTGGTCGGCACCGCCTGCGCCCACTGGGGGTCCCTCCACCTCCGTGGCCGGCCCGTCCAGCCACGCGCTCTCGATTGTCTCATCGCCAGCCCTTGGAAAGCGTGCGACTTCTCGGCGCGAAGTTATTCCTGAGCCAGATGTGTGTCGGGCCAGGGCAGGAAGCTTGCCGCCGAGGTCACATGCGAGGACTGCGCGGATCATCCTTAGAGGCATGCCCTGCTCTGCCACATGGCAGATGTACCAACAGACGCCGCGAGCCACCATCAGGGTGCTCGATGAGTGCACAACCGCTGGCACGAGAAAGGGCCCGAATATGTATGACTATGTCGTTGTAGGTGCAGGTTCTGCGGGTTGCGTGCTGGCGGCCCGACTCTCCGAGGACCCCGACGTGACCGTTGCGCTCATCGAGGCCGGTCCGCCGGATACCGCCGAGGAGATCCATGTTCCTGCGGCCTTTCCCGCGCTGTTCAAAAGCCGCTGGGACTGGGATTTCGACAGCGAGCCGGAACCCGGGCTTGGGGGGCGGCGCGCGTACCTGCCGCGCGGCCGGATGCTGGGTGGCTCAAGCTCCATGAACGCGATGATCTACATCAGGGGCAACCGGACGGATTACGACGAGTGGGCCGCGGGCGGCGCAGACGGCTGGGGTTACGGGGATGTGCTCCCCTACTTCCGCCGCTCCGAGGACAACGAGCGCGGTGCCGACGTCTACCACGGCGCCGGTGGGCCGTTGCGGGTGTCGGAAAGCCGGGCGAACAGCCCGCTATGTGAAGCGTTCGTCCAGGCGGCTGAGCAGGCCGGGCACCTGCACAACAACGACTTCAACGGCGCCAGCCAGCTCGGGGTCGGCCGCTACCAGGTGACCCAGCGCGACGGGATGCGTTGCAGCACCGCGGTGGCCTACCTGCATCCGGCGATGGAGCGACCTAATCTCACGGTGATCACGGGCGCGCTGGCGCACCGGGTCCTTTTCGACGGCGGCCGCGCTACCAGCGTCGAGATCAGTCGCGGCGGCGAGCTGGAACAGGTCCGGGCCGAGCGGGAGATTGTGCTGTCGGCCGGTGCGTATGGATCGCCGCATCTGCTGCTGCTCTCCGGTGTGGGCCCGGCCGACCAGCTGGCCGCATTTCAGATCGGCCTAGTACGCGATCTCCCAGTCGGGCAGGGACTGCAGGACCACCTGATAGTCCCGCTGAACTACCTGACCAACAAAGAGTCATTGATGACGGCCCTCAGCGCGGAAAACGTGGCCCTGCTGCAGAACGAGGGCCGAGGTCCACTGACCTCCAACCTCGGCGAGGCCGGGGGCTTCTTCGAAACGCGTTCGGGGTTGGCCGGGCCGGATGTCCAGTTCCTCAACGCTCCGGTGTTGGCCCTCCATGAGCTTCTCGGCGCGCCGGTGGCCCATGGCTTCGCGTTCGGGCCCAGCCTCGCCAAACCCAGCAGCCGTGGTCAGCTGACGTTGCGCTCGGCCGCGCCGGACACCCATCCCCGAATTGTGCACAACTACCTGGACACTGAGCAGGACCGGCAGAGCATTGTCGCCGGTTTGCGCATAGCCTTGGACATCGCCAGTCAGCCGGCGATCAAGAGCATTGTCACCTCGTCGTTCTCCGTCCCGGACTCCAGCACCGACGAGGACCTGCTGGCGTTCACGCGGCGTGTCGGGATGACGGACTTCCACCCGACCTCGACATGCGCCATCGGTGCCGTCGTGGACAGGCGGCTGCAGGTGCTCGGCCTCGACGGCCTGCGGGTAGTGGATGCCTCAGTGATGCCCTCGGTAATTCGCGGGAACACCAACGCCCCCACGATCATGATTGCGGAGAAGGCCGCGGACCTCATTCGCGAGGACGCGGATGCGACGACCGGCAGCATGTGATGACCGCAAAACACGAGCACGGTCAAGAAGGCCATCGCCCCAAAAAGGTGATGCCCGTCTGGGATCCGCGTTCCCGACCGCAGCGGAGGTCAACCCGATGATCTCCAACATGTCACTTGCCCACCGGACCGCCGCCATGATCGAGTTCGAGTCGGTGTCTGGTGGCTTCGGCGGCGAGGTTCGAGCGTGAGGGCATGCCCAGTTTGGCGAAGACGTGTGATAGGTGGGTCTTTACGGTCCCGGGGGAGATGAACATGCGCTGGCCGATTTGGCGGTTGGTGAGGCCGGCAGCGGTGTGACGGACGATCTCCAACTCGGTGGGGGTGAGGCTGTCCCAGCCCATGGATGGGCGTTTCCGTTCACCGCGGGCCCGACATACGTAGGCGACGGCCTCGTCGGTTCCCAGTGCAGCCCCCGCGGCGAACGTGGCCTGGTAGCCGTCGAGTCCCAGCGCCTCCCGGGTGGCGTGCTCCAGCGAGATCCAGAATTCCGGCTCCGGGGGAAAACGGACGATGCCGAGCCGCTCGCGAGCGGCCGCCGCAGCGCCGAACAGCCGCGCTGCTTCCTCGAAGCTCTCCTGGGTGGCGGCAACGGCGGCGAAGATGTCGAGGCATTCCGGGATGTCGATCGTGAAGTCCTTCGCCGCTAGGCGGCCAAGCGCGTCGTGGACATACCGTTCGGCCTCCTTGGCCTCGCCGGTAGCCAGCGCAAGACGGCCAACCAGGCGCTCGGCGCCGGCTTGCATATATCCGCTATCCAGCCGCCGGGCCACCTCCGGCGCCTCCGCGGCGCAGCCGTACGCCGCATCCAGGTTTCCGTCGACCCGTTCCAGGATGCCCAGGGGTGCCAGGTCAGCAGGTAGGCGAAGCCCAAGCGGCGGTCACCTTCGATGGCGGCGGTGAAGTGCTCCCGCGCTGAGGCGAGCTCACCCAAGACCATCTCGGCACTGCCCAGCACCTGGTGGGCCATCCCAAACGGGGGCCCCGCGCCGGTTTCCAGCACGCGTTGGAACGTCTTGCCGGCGAGCGAATACGCGAGCTTGCTCTCGCCGGAGGCAAGCTGCCCGTAGGCCCAGAGGCCATTGGCAAAACCATTGGTGAAGGGAGTCACCAGCCTCGCTGGCAGCGACCGCACGCGCGAACGACTCAGAGGCCTCCTCGAGCCGCCCTTTGAACGTCGCTTCCCAGCCCGAGCAAAACCAGTACCACGCGAACGCCCTGCGGTAGCCGAGCCGCGTCGCGGTCGCACACGCGCCATCGAGTATCGGGCGAGCGACGTCAAATTCGTCTTGCCACATCCAGGTGGTCGCGAGGCATTGGGCGGCAGTGATCTCGCACCAGCCGTCGCCGGCTTGCGTGGCCAGCTGCACGCTGCGTTGCAGCAAGAACCGGCTGCCGGTTGGGTCCGGGTAGCTAGCCATCAACCCGAGAGTGAGATACGCCCGCCCCTGCGCCCGCAGGTCGCCACACGCCTCGCCGATCTCCAGCGCCTCCCGCGCCGAGGCGTTTGCGCCTCGTACGCACCGCCGAACACGCCGAGGATCCCGCGACCGGACAGCACCCGCGCGCGCAGCGGAGTCGGTTCCCTTCCGGCGGCGTCCAGAGCGCGGGCGTATGCGGTGTCACCCGGCCGGTAGCGGCCAGTGAACAGCCAGAATAGGGTCAGCGCGTCTACCAGCTTCAGCCCGGCGGTGGAGTCAGTGGCTGCAGCCCGCTCGAGCGCGGCACGCAGGTTCGGCAACTCGGCGACAAGGTCGTGCTGCTCGGGGTCGTCGCGCTCGGCGTCGAGCGCCTCCGGGTCAGCGGCCTCGGCCAGCGTCAGGTAGATGGCTAGGTGACGGTCACGCACGGCGTCGAGCTCGCCGGCGTCGACCAAGCGCGCCGTGGCGTACTGGCGGACCGTCTCCAGCAGGCCATAGCGGGTCTGCGGGCCCTGCTCGTCGGTTGTCACCAGCGATTTGTCGATCAGTCCGGTAATCAGATCCAGCACGTCCTGGCGGTCGATCCGTGCAAGTGATTCACGAAGCACTGCGGCTGTGCCCGCCCGCTGCCGCGGTGGGACGCCTTGCCATGACCGACATCGTGGTCGACGGTTTCCGGATTCCGGCTGGCACGAATGTCGTCGTCGGTCATCTATGCGCTGCACCGCGACCCGGCGCTGTGGGACGACCCTGAGCGGTTCGATCCTGACCGGTTCAGCGCGCAACGGTCGAAGGGGCGCAACCGGTGGCAGTACCTGCCTTTCGGTGGTGGACCGCGGTCCTGTATCGGTGACCATTTCTCGATGCTGTAGGCCACGCTCGGGTTGGCGACCCTGGTCCGGGCGGTCGAGATCACGTCGATCGAGGACGAGTTTCCGCTGGCGCTGCCGTTCACGATGACCGCTGATGGGCCAATCCCGGCCAAGGTTCATGACCGGTCCTGACTGGCGCTCTACGGAGATCATCACCTACTTCCAGGATCCGGTGCTGTGGAATGGGGCGCATGGGCCTGATCATCCGTGCTGCACAGCTGGACGATGTGCCGGCGATGGGACGGCTGACCGTCGCGACGTTCCTAGCCGAGCACCGCGGCCAGATCCCGGAGGAGCTGTGGGCCAAACGTCGCGACGAGTGGTCTGCGGCGGATTCGGCGCGCAACTGGGCGCGCACACTCCAGGCGATCGCCGACGGCACGAGCCCTCGCGTGTGTATCTACCTGGCAGTCGATGAGCTCGACGACGAGGTCATCGGTATCGCGATGGGCCAGCCTGCCCATGAGGAGCCTTGGGCGAACACCGGCGTGATCACGGTTCTGTATGTGTTGCACGCCTATCAAGGACGTGGACTCGGCCGTCGGCTCGTCCGCGTTGTCGCACGCCACCTGCGGGAGCTCGGCATGCCCGCGCTGACGATCGCCGTGCTGAGATCAAACATTGCGGCCCAGCGCTTCTATGAGGCCATTGGTGGTCGGGTTGTGCGGGTCGGCGAGATCGAAGAATCCGGGCTACGCCCTTCCCGAGATCGTCTACGGCTGGGCCGATACCGGACGATGGGGCCTAGTGTAGATAGATGTGTTT
>QHBY01000394.1 GCA_003244245.1 Pseudonocardiales bacterium | reverse complement strand
CGCCCCAACCCTGTCGTGATCGACGCGGGGCGCCCCGGCCCGCTGTGACTTCAGTGCCCCCATCCCGAAGGCACCGAGCATGGGGGATACACCGCGGGCGATCAGCTGAACCGGCAGCACCATCGAGATCATTAACCAGGCTGCCCTTCTCGGGCAGCTCAGGCTGCTGGCGATCGACGAGATCGGTATGGTCAGCGCGATCGGGTGGCTCTCCGTACGACGCTCGGCGCAGCGGCCTCGGGGTTGTCCCGGCCGTGGCGTAAGCCCGGCGGGAGGGTTGGAGCGAAACCACCAGCGCCGCAGCGGGGGCGCACTTCTCGTCGCTCATCTGTTCCAACCGGGTCGCACAAGGTCCCCGCCTCCCGCCAGCGCATCACGCATCAACCGCGCTGTAGTCCTCCCGGGTGAGCGTGGCCAGTAGCGCAAACGCTTTGCCGTTGCTCCCGGCCCAACCAGCCCTTGCGGTGCGGGTTTGTCCATCGTGGACATCACCGTAGCGTAGGCGATGTCACGTTCCTGTCCAGGTTCTGGAACACCTGGCGCACCGGGATCATGCCCTCCGGCTCCACACGCGGTCCATCTCGACCGCTTCCAGTTTCCCGAATCCGCGCACGCTTCTCCTGCGACTCCGGTGGCCCATTCAGCTCCCGTCGACTAGCCCGCCATCCATTTCGGCTGGTCACGGGCGATCGGGACGAGGGAACAGTAACAACACACCCACGTGCTACTATCTATGTACGGAGATAGTAGATGGCTCGCGTTGGGGGTGGCCCGGTTGACGGCATGCAAGGAGGAGCCGTGCAGAACCTGCTGCTGAGCCGCGCGGTAGTGGTCTGCCCGATCGGGATGGGCCTGATGTGGATGATGGCGGTGGCGCGGATTGCCCGGTCGATGCCAGCGCTCAGCAGGAGATGACTCGGTTGCGCGCCGAGGTCGAGCAGCTCAGGACCGGGCGAGCGCACCGGATCTCGCAGCATGGGTGAGGTGCTGTTCGGGACAACGTTGCTGGCCGCGTTCCTCGGTGGCGTGGTGGCCCTGTTGGCGCCGTGCTGTGTGTCGGTGATGCTGCCCGCCTACCTGGCCACCGGGTTCCGGCACCGTGGTGGTGTGGTGCCGGCGACCCTGGTGTTCGGGGCCGGGGTGGCCACGGTGATTCTCCCGATCGGGTTGGGCGCGACAGCGTTGAGCAGCCTGCTGGTCAGCCAGCACCTGTGGGTGTTCTCCCTCGGTGGCGTGTTGATGATCGCCGGTGGGGTGGCGGTGTTGTCCGGGTGGAAGCCCAACCTGCCGATGCCCGGGGCGCGTGCGGTGCGCGAGGGCAGCTTCGGCTCGGCCTACGTGCTGGGCGCGTTTTCGGGTGCGACCAGCGCCTGCTGCGCCCCGGTGCTGGCCGGCGTCGCGGTGCTCTCGGGTGCCGCCGCCTCCTTCCCGGTCGCCTTGGCGATCGGTGCGTCCTATGTGGCGGGGATGGTGGCGCCGCTGGCGCTGGTCGCGCTGGCCTGGGACCGCCGCCGCGAACGCGCCGCCCGGCTGTTGACCGACCGGACCGTGGGGCTGCGCCTGGGCCGCTGGCAGCGTCGGATGGCCTTGGGTAGCGCGCTGAGCGGGCTGTTGATGATCGTCATGGGGGTGCTGTCGGTGGTGTTGGCGTTCACCGGGCCCGGCATGCCCAGCGGCGGTTGGCAGACCGAGCTGAGTGCCTGGTTTCAGCACCTCAGCAGTAGCGCACTGCACGCGCTGGCCTGGATTCCCGGCTGGGTGCTCGTCGTGGTCATCGCCGTCGGCTTCGCCCTGTTGATCCGCCGTGCCCTGCGCACTCCGAGAACACCCACCGAACCCGCCGTGAGCACCACCTCGGGTGCGGGCCAGGGCCAGACCGAGCCGGGACCGATTCCCGTGACCGTCCAGGAGAACCGACGTGACCGAGACCAACCCTAAGACCGACGCGACAGGGTCCCCGACCGGCAAACGCGGCCGCGACATTCCGGTCCGAAGCCGGCGACAAGCCACCCGTGAAATCCAGCGTGCGCGCGGCACGTCGGGCGTCCGTCGGCGGTGGACGGCCCTGGGTGTGGCGGCTGTCGTGGTCTTGGCCGTGATGGTGCTCTATGTCGTCTATCAGAACTCCCCAGCCAAGCAGCACACCGCGGCGGGCGGCAGCGGGTACCCGCACGTGGCTGGTCAACCCAGTGCCGGCGCGATGGCTCCCGCGTTCACCCTGGCCGCCAGCAGCGGGACTCCGATCAGCCTGGGTGATTTCCGGGGCAAGACGGTGTTGCTGTACTTCCAGGAAGGGCTGTCCTGCCAGCCGTGCTGGGACCAGATCCGGGACCTGGAACACAACCAGGCGCAGGTGAAGGGCGCGGGTGTGGACGCGGTCGTCTCGATCACCACCGAGCCGGCCAACCTGATCGCCCAGAAGGTGACCGACGAGAAGCTGAGCACCCCGGTGCTGTCCGACCCGACCTTGCAGGTCTCCCGCGCCTACAACGCCAATCAGTTCGGGATGATGGGCGACATGCGCGATGGCCACAGCTTCGTCCTCATCGGCCCCGACGGGGTGATTCGCTGGCGGGCGGACTACGGCGGTGCACCCGACTACACCATGTTCCTGCCCACCAGCAAGATGCTCACCGACCTGACCACGGAACGCACACCGTGACCGAGCCGGTCGAGATCACCCTGCTCACCCAGACCGACTGCGGCCTGTGCGATCACGCCAAACAGGTCCTGGCCCGGTCGGGCAGGACTACCCGCTGCAGGTCACCGAGATCGACCTCGCCAGCGAGCGAGGCCACCAGCTCGCCGCTCGAGCCGGGGTGATGTTCGCCCCTGGCCTGCTGGTCGACTGTGAGCCGTTCTCCTTCGGGCGGCTGTCCGAACGCAAACTGCGCCGCACGCTGGACAAACCCGCCGGGGAGCGCGCATCTGAGGCTGCGGTGCGCTGACCCTGCCACGACAGCACCGTCCCGAACCTCCCAGCCCGTCACCGCTTCTCGGTGCTGGCCGGCCGATGCCCGACAACGCTGACCAGCTGTTGCTTCCGGCGGGGCAGGCCAACACCGGTTCGGCAACCGGCCCGGACCACACCGCCCGCTGGCTGGGCGGCGACGGCCTCGGGGCCGGAGTGCTCGGGGTCGGCCTGGGAATCAGGCTCGCGTTGCGCCCCAGACGCACGCCGAGACCGGCGACGGACACCGCTGGCCTACACCTTCGGCGTAACAGCACCGAACGGGGACTCTCACATCACGGACAGTGCGCATCCATCCGCCGATCACCCGGCATCGCTGTTGATCGCGGCTGGGAGAGAGCTGCGGCCGGTTGTACACCGCGCCCCGTGGAAGTGGCCCGCCGGCGAACCAATCCGGCGGTGCGAACGCACCCGTGACGACGGGCACCGCTAATCTACGCAATAGGGCCGTAGGACGGTGGGTGC
>QHBY01000393.1 GCA_003244245.1 Pseudonocardiales bacterium | reverse complement strand
ATCGAGGGCGGCCACGGCGGCGCGGCGGACAACGAGCAGGCGGCCTTCATGTCTGCCCTGGACTACGAGTTCCTCTGGCGCCACCTCAGCGACTGACCCCTGCGCTTTAGGCGTCGGCAGGTCGCTCGGGGAGGGGTATTGCAGTGTGCACACGTGCCACCACTGGCAACTTCTGGGCAAAGTTGCCCGGCGTGGCACGTCCGGAGAAATGCTTGATTCCATTCAGCTCGCGGGGCAGTCAGGCGAATGTGGCGGTACCCTTCAGATCGCCGCCCCTCAACATCGTGGTGGACAACGCCCACGTCGCTGACCTCGGTGGCCACGCCCGCACGCGATGGCTAAGTCGCCACTGGTGCCCGTAACGGTCTCCGTGTGGATCCGAGGACCCGACCGATGTAGCGCCGTGGCAGCTAGTGCCGAAGGAGGTGGTGCGGACGATCTGGCGGCTTGAGATCGCACTGGGCGGCCGCGGCGGTGGGCAGGCGAGTGAGGTGCACCCAGCGGTTCATCCGAGCCACTGCGTCAGCGCGTCGCGAAGGGCGATGGCCTCATCCTCGGCCAGCGTCAGCACGCAGGAGCCGGTGACGTGCGGGTCGAACTCGATCGTCCCATCGCGCTTGCTCACGACAACGTTGGTGAACCCGCCGGGCCGCGGTGCAGCGCACAGGTAGCGTGGATCACCTTGCGGTTGCTGCTGGTCAGCCTCGTCGCTGCTGTCTTGGCACGCAGCACCATCAGCGCCGCCGAGATCTCAGCCGACCCAGTGACGGGAGACGCTTCGTTGCTGGTCATGGTTGGGAACGCTAGGGCTACGGCTGGCCGCCCTGGAAGGATGTTGCGAAAGGTTGCGAAAACCTCCCCGCGGGGTGCCCGCCGCGCGCTAGCCCAGTTCGTCGATGGCCTTGGTGATGAGGTCTCTCGCGGCGCGTCCGTATACGGCCGGGGTCTTCAGTGCCTCGAACATTCGGACGTATAGCTCTAATTCTTGCGGCCGGTTGACCTCGATGCTTGCCGTGGGTGTTTCCAAGGCAACCAACGCGTCATCGAAGATCCAAAATCCGGTGGAACCGACCGCAATCCGTTCGGTCATCATGGGCACGATGCCTAGCGAGACGTTCGGTAGTGACGTCAGGGCGAGTAGGCGATCCAACTGGCCGGCTTGGGTTTCGGCCGCGCCAAACCAGGTACGTAACGCCTGCTCTTCGAGCACCACAATAAACCGCTTGCCGCCGTGGTAGATCACTCGTTGACGCTCCATGCGGGTGGCAACTGCTTCTTCCAGGTCGTTTGGTGCACCGAGAAACCTGGTCCAGAAGGACAGCATGGCTGAGCAGTATTCGGCGGTTTGAAACAGGCCGGGTATCACGTTGTGCTCATATATGCGAAACAGTTTCGTGCGTTCATACAGGGCGAATGTGTGGGCGCCGAGTACTCGCTTCATTCCGGCGCGGCTTTGACGCCGAAATTCCAGATAGGCCGACTCAATGGCGCGCAGGGTCGCCAGCAGATCGGGTAGTTGGTCATCCGCACCGCAGGCACGACACCAATCGCGAATGTCCCTATCGGATGGCGCCTGCACTCCGTGCTCGATTTTGCTCACGCGCGTGTAGTGCTGACCTGTCGCTGCGGCCAGCGCCCTCGCTGTGAGGCCGGCATCCTTCCGCAACTCACTTAGGCGGACGCCAAGCGCCTCCTTCTCCTGCTTGGCAGAGCTAGACGGGCTGGTAATCACTGTGGGCGATCGACAGCTTCCACACAGCCTGGAAGGCCGACCGGCAGAGTCGAATGTCGGCGGGATCGATGGACATAATCTTGTCCGTGGCCAAACCACTCCCCGCGTAGATCAGGAAGACGATCAGGTGGTCATCGAAAAGATAGAAGTCATTCCCAGGAAGGGCCACCGATGACACCAGTCGACGGGGAACCCACCGGATGTCTTCACCTGCCTCAACCATCGGTAAGGCGATGCTGTAGGACCAGCGCTGGTAATCACTGAGCGGTTCGGAGACAATCCGAGCGCGACGCACGGACTTCCCAGCCTTGACATGCTCGCGCAGTGTGGCGCACCAGCTCTGTAGCCATCCCAGGTCATCCGGCTCCCCGGTTTCCCATTTAGCCATGTGAGGCAGTTCCGTCGCCGTCCCGTACGCGTCGCGGGTTTCTAAGTGGATAGCGTCGCGTTCAAAGCGAGACAGAAGACTGTCGAACTCGTCATCCGTTATCGACGTCACGGTCTGCCTGTCTGAAGAACTGGGCCATCCTGTCTGGGATTTCCACGCACCCCTCGCCATCGGGGATGTCCATCTGAGCGAGCGCTTCTGGGTCGGTGACCGCCCAACCCTGCACGACCCAGGAGGCCCGATCCGTCCGATACACCGTAGGCGAGCCGGTCGGGTTGGAGTCCGGGTCCTTGCCTATGAGCGTTAAACGCATGGTGGGTACCCCGTCCCTCTGGTTGCGAAAGTTGCGTTCAACTATCCTCACTCGGGCACGAGCGGCCCGTCAAGGAGTCGGTGGCCGGTTGCCAACTCCAGGAAACCTGCGCTGCGGCGGCCTTGGTGGCCCTGATGATCGCCGAGTGCATGCCTTTGGCTACCGGGTGGGTCAAGGTGATGGTGATGTCGATGAACCCGGTGGCGGTGAGACCGTCGCGGTACTCGCGCGTCGAGCAAGCGCCGGCGATGCAGCCGACGTAGCTGCCCCGTTGGGCCCGCTGGGCCGCAGTGAGATCGTCATCGGCGACGACGTCGGAGACACCGAGGCGTCCGCCCGGGCGCAGCACCCGGAAGGCTTCGGCGAACACCGTGGCCTTGTCGGTGGAGAGGTTGATCACACAGTTGGAGATGATCACGTCTACCGAGGCATCCGGCAGCGGCACCGCCTCGATCGTCCCCTGCAGGAACTCGACGTTGGTCGCGCCGGCCCGCGCGGCGTTGGCCCGGGCCAACTGGACCATCTCGATGGTCATGTCGAGGCCGTAGGCTTTGCCGCTGGGACCGACCCTGCGGGCAGAGAGCAGCACGTCGATGCCGCCACCGGAGCCAAGGTCGAGCACGGTCTCCCCATCGGTTAGCTCGGCGACGGCAAGGGGGTTGCCGCAACCCAGGCTGGCAGCGACGGCTTGGGCGGGTAGCTCGCCGCGCTCTGCCTCGCCATAGAGGTCCGCGCCGAAGCCTTCGCCCACGTCCACGGCTCGGCCGGTGCTGTCACAACAGCTCGGCGGCGCTCCGGCGGCGGCCATGGTCGCAGCCGCGGCGTAGCGTTCGCGGACCAGCTCGGCCAGCCCTTCGGTCTCCGCACTCATCGCAAGCCCTCCTCGCCTCGACGGCAGTCGAATCATGGTTGCGCCCTGGTTCGAAGGCGTCGACGGGCGTTAGGTCGCCGCAACCAGTTGTTTCAGGAACGTCCGGACGCGGTGGTCGATCTCATCGCGGATCGGGCGTATCTCCTCGATGTTCTTGCCGGCGGGATCGGGCAGGTCCCAGTCCAGGTAGCGCTTGCCGGGGTAGACCGGGCACGCGTCACCGCAGCCCATGGTGATGACCACGTCGGCGGCCTGCACCACGTCGTCGGTCAGCGGCTTGGGGTACTCGACCGACAGGTCCAGCCCGAGTTCGGCCATTGCGGCGCGGACCGCGGGGTTGATCTCTGCAGCCGGGATGGACCCGGCGGAGCGGACGTGGACCCGGCCGGCCGCGTGACGGTCGAGCAGGGCAGCGGCCATCTGGGAGCGCCCGGCGTTGTGCACGCAGACAAACAGCGCCAGGGTGGTCGTGCGCTCGTAGTTCAACCCGACGGCCTTGCCTACGGCAAAGGAGCCGGTCCACATGATCGCGAAGTAGGCGAGCAGGGGCAGCGCGATGCGGGCGACGTCCAGCGGGTGGCTGGTGACCCCCCCGCCCTGCAGGGCGAACAGGATCACGATGGTGAACAGCAGCCCGTAGAGCGCCACCGGGCCGACCTTGGGCAGGAACCGGGTCTCGTACCAGTCGCGGCCCTTCGCGCGCTCGCCGAGGCGGCGGGACAGGTAGCCGGCCAGTAGCGGGATGCCGAGGAACACCAGCACCGAGCGGGCGATCGTCCAGGTGGACACGTCCAGCGCGGCGGTGGCCAGGCCGAGCCAGCCGGGGAGGGCGAACAGGTAGAACCAGCCGAGGCCGGCGAAGGCGAGCACCTGGAACACCGAGTTCAGCGCGACCAGCACGGCGGCGGCTTCCCGGTCACCGCCGGCCAGATCGTTCCAGATGATGACCATGGCGATGCACCGCGCCAGCCCGACGATGATCAGACCGGTGCGGTAGGCGGGCAGATCCGGCAGAAACACCCAGGCCAGGCTGAACATCAGCGCCGGGCCCAGGATCCAGTTGAGCAGCAGCGAGGGCACCAGCAGCCGCCGATCCCAGTGACGGTGTCGAGGCGGTCGTAGCGGACCTTGGCCAGTACCGGATACATCATCGCCAGCAACCCGATGGCGATCGGTAGCGAGATCCCGGCGACCTGCACCGCATCCAGGGCCGCGCCCAGGCCGGGGACCAGCCAGCCGGCGGCCAGGCCCAGTGCCATTGCGGCCAGGATCCACAACGGCAGAAATCGATCCAGCATCGACAGCCTGCGCACGACCCCGGCCGGCGCGCCCGCGCCCATGGTCGACGTTTCGGTGGCTGTCACGCCGTCACCCCCGTCGTTTCGGAGGTCTCACCAGGAACCAACACCGCGGAGAGCCGGGCCAGGACTTCGGGGTGCACCCGGTAATAGATCCAGGTGCCACGCCGCTGCCCGGCGATCAGCCCGGTCTCGCGCAGCACCTTCAGATGGTGCGAGATCGTCGGGCCGGTCAACTCGAACGCCCCGGTCAGATCACACACGCAAGCCTCCCCGCCGGCGTGGGACGCGATCAGCGACAGCAACCGCAGTCGCACCGGATCCGCCAGCGCCTTGAACACCCGCGACAACTCGGCCGCCTGCTCTCCGGTCAACGGTTCGGCGACCAGCGGCGAACAACACTCCGGCAACGCCACCACCGGCAGCTGCCCCGATTGCCTCGACATGTATCTATTTTTACACGGAACTATATAGAAGGCGATCTATATTGTGCCGCTTTGATGGTGCTCCTGTTTCTGCGGAGCTTCGGTTCCTACCGCTGGGCCGCAGAAACTTGATCGTCGAAAGTGAGCCGTAGCGGTGCACATCTGCACGGTCAGGACTCACTTTCGACGATCTTGGGTATCTGCGGCAGCCGGCAGCTGGCGGCTGTCGATCAGAGCGGCTAGCCCGTCGAGGACGCAGCGCAAACGAAAATCGTAGGCGTGGGCGGGGTCGTGGGCGCTACGGTGTGCGGCACCGGCTGCGGTGCCGACGCGGGTGGCGAGCGGATAGGTCCGCTCGTCGAGCACCCGGGCGAGCAGGGGAGCGTTGGCGGCCCACCACTGCTCGTCGTCCATGGCACTGGCTGTTCGGGCGGCGCGGGCGTCGGCGACGGAACGGGCGGACGCCTGCACGAAGGTCAGCAGGTGGGTGAGGCAGTCGTCCATCTCGACGTCGTCGAGGCCGAGACCTTCCAGCGCCGAGAGCTCGTGTTCGTACTTGCCGATCAGCCCTGGGCCCAGCGGTGGCCTCAGGGTAGACACGGTCGCTGCCCACGGATGGACGTCGAACAGCGCTCGGTTCTCTTCCGCGATGGTGATCAGCCGCTGCCGCCAGGGCTGTCCGGCGGTGTTCGCGCGGGGCATCCGGGCGTAGGCGGAGTCGAGCATGAGGTCCAGCAGCTCGGCCTTGCCCGGTATGTAGGTATATAGGGTCATCGCGCCGACCCCGAGCGCTTGGGCGACCCGGCGCATCGTGACCCCCTCCAGCCTTTCGCGGTCGGCCAGGTCCGTCGCCGCAGCCACCACCGCGTCGACGTCCAATCCCCGCTGCGGACCGCGTCGCGACGCCGCGGCGGAACTGCGCCACAACAGGTGGAGGGTCCGAGCCGGATCGCCGGCGCTACTGCGTTCAGAGGCCACCGGAACATCCTCTCGCCCTAATTCAGTACAGCGTACGATGAAAGAGTTCGCTATCACCGTCGAAGGAGTGCCCGTGAATATCACATCGTCGGCCGTGTCGCTGAACGTCGATGACGTCGCAGCGTCCAGTTCTTTCCTGGTCAAGCACTTCGGCTTCCACGAGGAGATGGCGGCCGACGGGTTCGCTTTGCTTCGCCGGCCGGACGCGGGGATGAACGTGGTGTTCCTGCGACGTGGCCTGCACACGCTGCCCGCAGACCAGCGCGACGACCATGCTCGCGGCGTCATCCTCGCCTTCGTCGTCGACGACCTCGAAGCGGAACTGACCCGGTTGGAAGACGAGGGCGTGGCCATCACCATGCCGCTGACCGAGGAGGAATGGGGCGAGCGCGCCTTCCAGGTCCGCGATCCCAACGGGGTCATCGTCCAGCTCCTCGACTGGAACGCCGCTGCAGGAAACTAATGATCTACCGGATCAGTCGGCACGACGGCGGCGCCGACGTCTGAACTCGCCCCGCGCGTAGGGCGGCCTCGGTAAACCACGTTGTGGCGGCCCCATACGCTAAGCGCCATGAATGCACCCGTGCTCACCGCCGTGGCCTGGCCCTACGCCAACGGACCTCGGCACATCGGCCACGTCTCGGGTTTCGGTGTCCCGTCGGACATCTTCGCGCGCTACCAGCGGATGGCCGGCAACCGGGTGCTCATGATCTCGGGAACCGATGAGAACGGCACCCCGATCCAGGTACAGGCCGACGCCGAGGGGGTCACGCCCCGCGAGCTCGCTGACAAGTACAACCGGATGATCGTGGGAGACCTGCAGGGTCTGGGCCTGTCGTACGACCTGTTCACCCGAACCACCACCGCCAACCACCACAGGGTGGTGCAGGAGCTGTTCTTGGCGTTGCATCGCAACGGCTACGTGCTCTCGCGCAGCGCGCTGGGCGCGATCAGCCCGTCGACGGGTCGGACCTTGCCTGACCGCTATATCGAGGGCACCTGCCCGATCTGCGGCTACGACAGCGCACGCGGCGACCAATGCGACAACTGCGGCAACCAGCTCGACCCGGCCGACCTGATCAATCCACGGTCCCGGATCAATGGCGAGACCCCGAAGTTCGTGCAGACCGACCATCTGTTCCTCGACCTGCCGGCGTTCACCAAGGCGCTCGGTGGATGGCTGTCCACCCGCACCGAGTGGCGACCCAATGTGCTGAAGTTCTCCCTGAACCTGCTCGACGATCTGCGTCCGCGCCCGATCACCCGCGATCTCGACTGGGGTGTGCGGGTCCCGCTGGACGGCTGGCGCGACGCCCCGATGAAGCGGTTCTACGTCTGGTTCGACGCTGTGATCGGATACCTGTCGGCGTCGGTGGAGTGGGCGGTGCGCTCGGGTGACCCCGACGCGTGGCAGGCCTGGTGGTGCGACCCGGACGCCCGCTCGTACTACTTCATGGGCAAGGACAACATCACCTTCCACTCCCAGATCTGGCCCGCCATGCTCCTCGGCCAGAACGGGGTGGGGGATCGCGGTGGCAAGCCTGGTCCGTTCGGGACGCTGAACCTGCCCACCGAGGTGGTCTCCAGCGAGTTCCTCACCATGAGCGGCTCGAAGTTCTCCACCTCACGCGGCACAGTGATCTACGTCGGAGACTTCCTGCGCGAATTCGGTGCGGACACGTTGCGTTACTTCATCTCGGTGGCCGGCCCCGAGACCCAGGACACCGATTTCACCTGGGACGAGTTCGTCCGCCGGACCAACTTCGAGCTGGCCAACGAGTGGGGCAACCTGGTCAACCGCTCCATCGCGATGGCCCACCGCAACGTCGGCGCGGTCCCGACGCCAGCCGTGCTGCAGGACGCCGATTCGGAACTGCTGGCCACCTCGCGGGCGGCCTTCGACACCGTCGGGGGGCTGCTGGAGCGCAACCGGGTCAAGGCCGCGATCAGCGAGTCGATGCGAGTGGTGAGCGCGGCGAACAAGTACCTGTCCGAGCAGGAACCGTGGAAGCGCGCCGACGATCCGCAGCGTCGGGACACCATCCTGCACACCGCCCTGCAGGTCGTGTCCGACGCCAACACACTGCTCACCCCGTTCCTGCCGCATGCTGCCCAGCAGGCGCACGAGCAGCTCGGGGGCACCGGCGTGTGGTCAGCCCAGCCGCAGATCCGGACGGTCAGCGAGATCGTCGAGGGCGCCGGCCCGGACTACCCGGTAATCACCGGGGACTACGCCGCGGAACAGGCGCGCTGGTTCAGCGTCCCGATCCAGCCAGGCCGCCCCCTAGCCAAACCAACCCCCCTCTTCACCAAACTAGACCCCACCCTCGGCGACACCGGCCCCACCTGGGCCCCCATCCAGTCGTGAGTGCCAAACAGTGTTATAGCACTTGATGCCACTCACGAGCGGCTTGCCGCTACCTCCGCAGGCGTTGCCCGCGACGGTGGTCGACGCGCATACGCATCTGGATGCCTGCGGCGCGACTGACCCCGCGGGGGTTCGGGAGGCGCTGGACCGGGCGGCGGCGGTGGGGGTCGCCGCGGTGGTGACGGTGGCTGATGACATGGCCTCGGCGCGCTGGGTGGTGCAGGCGTCGGGCTGGGACGATCGAGTTTTCGCGGCGGTGGCACTGCACCCGACCCGCACCGCGACGATGACCGACGCCGACCGCGCCGAGCTCGAGCAGCTCGCGCGGCACCCTCGGGTGGTGGCCGTGGGGGAGACCGGCCTGGACTACTACTGGACGCAACGCGACCCGCGCTGCTCGCCGCCCGAGGCGCAACAAGAGGCCTACCGCTGGCACATCGACCTCGCCAAGCGGCTCGGCAAACCGCTGATGATCCACGATCGGGACGCCCACGGCGACGTCCTGGCGGTGCTCGAGCAAGAAGGGCCACCACAGACCGTCATCTTCCACTGCTTCTCCGGAGATGCCGCAATGGCACGGATCTGCGTGGACGCCGGTTATGTCCTTTCTTTCTCCGGCACGGTTACTTTCCGCAACGCCCGCACGTTACGCGAGGCAGCGGTGCTGGTCCCGGACGGGCAGCTGCTGGTGGAAACCGACGCGCCGTTCCTCACCCCGCATCCGCACCGGGGAAAGCCCAACGAGCCGGTCAACCTGCCCTACACCGTCCGGGACCTCGCCGCGCTGCGCGGCCAGGACGTGGCGGAGCTGGCGGCGTCAAGCTGCGCTAACGCCGAACGCGTCTTCGGATTCGGGCACCCAGCTACCAAAAATCAGTTCGGTGCGACCGATACCGCTGGGCGTTCCTGAGCGTTCAATCGGCGACACTTCCCGACAGATGTTTGCGCACTCGGCTACGAACCGTTACCGTTCCGTCACTGTCAGCCGGGATGGGGTAGTTCCGGCACGGGGACGTGGGTCGCTGTCAGGCCCGTCGGGATGAGTCTGCCTGCTTGGTCGAGGTAGGCGTGCGGTTCCGGCTGTTCTCGTGCTTCCCCTGCCCGGAACTGCGACGACTGGACATTGGTGACCACTCGTACGTTCGTCAGAGGCACCCTGGTAGCAACCATGCTGGCGTTGACAACCGGTACTGCCGCGGCTCTCACCATGGACAAGGCCATCACCGTCACGGTGGACGGTGAGCAGCGGACCATCCACACCTTCGCGTCCTCGGTCGCGGGGGCGCTGGAATCCGCGGGACTGCGGGTCGATGAGCAGGACGCGCTAGCCCCCACGGCGAACAGCGCCGTCGCAGACGGCAGCCGGATCGTGCTCAAGCGGGCTCGACCCCTCGCGCTGACCGTCGATGGTGCCCAGCATGAGGTCTGGACCACCGCGCTGACCGTCGACACCGCGCTGCAGCAGGTGGGGATGAGCGCCCCGGACATGGAGCTGTCGGCTGATCGGTCCCGGCGCATCCCGCTGGAGGGCATGGCCCTGGTGGTGCGCAACGCCAAACCGATCACCCTGCTCGACGGCGGCCTGCCACCGAAGGAGATCCAGTCCACCGCGCTGTCGGTCGGTGATCTGCTCACCCAGCACGGCGTGCCGTTGCAGGACCACGACGTGGTAAACCCGGCCCGCAACTCGCCGGTGCTGCCCGGAATGACAGTGCAGGTGACTCGGGTGCTCACCGAGGAACGGACTTACAAGCAACTCGTCGCGCCTCCGGTCAAGAAAATCAAAGATCCCGCGCTACCGATCGGCAGTGAGGTCGTCGAGGATCCAGGCGTCCCGGGCGAGCAGATCGTCACGTTCCGGGTCACCTTGGCCAATGGTCAAGAAGCCGACCGCAGGCAGCTCGCCGCCCAGGAGGTCACTCCAGCACGGCCGGCCCGGATCCGGGTTGGCGCGAAGGGATCCGCGCACCGGTCCACCGGGACCACCGCCAGTGGGGCCACCGTCTGGGACCAGCTGGCCCGATGTGAGTCCGGCGGCAACTGGGCTGCCAACTCGGGCAATGGTTACTACGGCGGCCTGCAGTTCGACAAGGCCACCTGGAGCGCCAACGGCGGTAACCAGTACGCCCCCTATCCGAACCAGGCAAGCCGCGAGGAGCAGATCGAGGTCGCCCAGCGGGTCCGCAACGCCCGTGGCAACTACCACGCCTGGCCAACCTGCTCAGCCCAGGCCGGCTTGGCCTAGTCTCGCCCGTCATGGAGACGGGGTTGCTCGGGCCGGCTGAGCTGCGAGCCTTGGCTGAGCGGGTCGGGGTGCGACCCACCAAGCGGCTTGGGCAGAACTTCGTACATGACGCCAACACGGTGCGCCGGATCGTGGCGGCGGCCGACCTGACCCCCGACGACGTCGTGCTGGAAGTCGGGCCCGGGCTGGGCTCCCTGACGCTGGCGTTGCTCGGCGCGGTGGACCGGGTGCTGGCCGTGGAGGTGGATCCACTGCTGGCCGGCGCGTTGCCCGCCACGGTGGCTGACCGTGCCCAGGATCGTGCCAGTGCGCTGCGGGTACTGACAGCCGACGCGCTGCGGGTACGGCGGGCGGAGATCGTCGAGGCGGCCGGGGGTCTGGAACCCACCGCGCTGGTCGCGAACCTGCCCTACAACGTCGGTGTTCCCGTACTGCTGCATCTGCTGGCCGAGCTCCCGAGCCTGCGCCGTGGGCTGGTGATGGTGCAGGCTGAGGTGGCTGACCGGCTGGCCGCCCCGCCGGGTAGCCGATGCTACGGCGCACCCAGCGTCAAGGCGGCCTGGTACGCCGACGTCCGCCGCGCCGGCCCGGTGCCCCGCGCGGTGTTCTGGCCGGTGCCCAATGTGGACTCCGGCCTGGTCGCCCTCACCAGCCGCCCGCCGCCCTCAACAGTGCCCAGGCAACAGGTCTTTGCGCTGGTGGACGCCGCGTTCGCGCAGCGCCGCAAGACGTTGCGGGCCGCCTTGGCCGGCTGGGCGGGTTCGGCGGCCTCCGCCGAGCAAGTGCTCCGGGCGGCCGGGGTGGATCCCAGCGTCCGCGGCGAGCAGCTCACCGTCAGCGATTTCGCGAAAATCGTCCGTGAGCGGCGATAGGGGCGATAGCTCGCATTGCCACTCACGGGTTGTCCATAGGCGCCCCGTATCCTGGGGGGGTGCTCGCTGTGGTGCCGCAACCGGTTACCGTGCGCGTCCCGGCCAAGGTGAACCTGCATCTGGCCGTCGGTGGCCTGTGCGGCGACGGCTACCACGAGCTGACCAGCGTGTTTCAGGCGCTGTCGATGCTCGACGAGGTGACCGTCGCGGCCACTGACGAGCCCGGCGTGCAGGTATACGGCGAGGGCGCCGCGACGGTGCCCACCGACGACCGCAACCTGGCGTGGCGCGCGGCCCTGCTGCTCGCCGAGCGCGTCGGACGCCGGCCTTCGGTGCGGGTGGTCCTGCGCAAAGCCATCCCGGTCGCCGGCGGCATGGCCGGCGGCAGCGCCGACGCGGCGGGCACCCTGGTCGCCCTGGCCGGGCTGTGGCGGCTGGACATCAGCCGTGAGGAGCTCACCGGACTGGCCGCTGAACTGGGTAGCGATGTGCCGTTCGCGTTGTGCGGCGGCACCGCGATGGGCACCGGGCGCGGTGAGTCCTTGGTGCCGGTGCTGGCGCGGCACACCTTTCATTGGGCGATCGCGCTGGATCACCGCGGCCTGTCCACACCGGAGGTCTACCGGGAGCTGGATCGGCTGCGCCACGGTGCGCCCCAGTCGCTACAGCAGCTCGGCGACGTCGAACCGCTGCTGGAGGCGCTGGCATCCGGGGACCCTCGACGGCTCGCGTTGCTGCTCGGCAACGATCTGCAGGCCGCCGCGGTGTCACTGCGCCCGACACTGCGCCGCACGCTGCGCGCTGGGGTCGACGCCGGGGCGCTGGCCGGCATCGTGTCGGGATCCGGGCCGACCTGTGCGTTCCTGTGCACCGACGGCGAAGCCGCGGTCCGGGTCGCCGCCGAGCTGGCCGGTGCCGGCGTGTGCCGCACTGTCCGGGTAGCCAGCGGCCCGGTGCCCGGTGCCCGGATCGTGGAGGATCCGCGCCCAGTGCCACCCAACCCTGGGCCGCCTAACGAACCGATGGCGCACGCCTGATGGCCAACCTGGTCAACCTGGAGGCTGTCTCGAAGTCCTACGGGGTCCGCCCGTTGTTATCGAGTGTGTCGCTCGGAGTGGACGAGGGCGATCGGATCGGCGTCGTGGGACTCAACGGTGGTGGTAAGACCACGTTGCTCGAGGTGCTTGCCGGGGTTGAGGCGCCGGACACCGGTCGCGTCAGCCAGAACAGAGGTCTGCGCGCCGCGGTGCTGACCCAGCGGATCGAACTGCCCGAGCTGGCCAGCGTGCGCCACGCGGTGCTGGATCCGCTCGGTGTCACCTCCGAGTACGAGTGGGCCGCCGATCCCCGGGTGCGCGGAATCCTTGATGGGCTGGGGATCACGGCGCTGGGACTGGACCGGCCGGTCACCGGGCTCTCCGGTGGGGAACGGCGCCGGGTAGCGCTGGCCGCCGCGCTGGTGCCCGAGCTCGACCTGGTGATGCTCGACGAGCCGACCAACCACCTCGACGTCGAGGGGGTGCGGTGGCTCGCCGAGCACCTGCTGGCGCGGCGGTGCGCGGTGGTGGTGGTGACCCACGACCGGTGGTTCCTCGATACCGTGTGCACCCGTACCT
This sequence comes from Pseudonocardiales bacterium, assembly GCA_003244245.1. GTDB lineage: Bacteria > Actinomycetota > Actinomycetes > Mycobacteriales > Pseudonocardiaceae. The sequence goes on along the minus strand of QHBY01000393.1, from coordinate 22,112 downwards.
GGGAAGTCACCGAGGGCCGGGTGGACGGCTACGACGGCGGCTACGCTGACTGGGTTTACGCCCGGGCCGAGCGACTCCGGCTGGCGGGCGCGGCCGAAGACCGGCGGCGCAACCTGGCCCGCAAAGAGCTCGCGTGGCTGCGCCGCGGGCCGCCGGCGCGCAGCTCCAAACCGCGATACCGCATCGAGGCTGCCGAGGCGCTCATCGCCGATGTCCCCCCGCCGCGGGACAACGTCGAGCTGCTCGCCTTCGCGAGGCGCCGGCTGGGCCGCACCGTGCTGGAGCTCGAGGACGTCACGGTGACGATCGCCGGCCGGCGGCTGCTGGACACCGAGACGTGGCGGATCGGCCCGGGGGAGCGCATCGGCCTGGTCGGGATCAACGGATCGGGCAAGACGACGTTGCTGCGACTGCTGGCCGGGGAGCTGGCACCCGATGAAGGTCGCTGCGGTCGTCGCGTGCAGGGCCAGACGGTGTTCCTCGGGCACTTACATCAGGAACTGGAGGACCTACCCGAGTCGCTGCGGGTGCTGGAGGCGGTGGAGGAGGTCGCCTCCCGCATCACGTTGGGCCGCCGGGAGCTGTCCGCATCGCAGCTGGCCGAGCGGCTCGGGTTCCCCCCGTCGCGGCAGTGGACGGCGGTGGCGGATCTGTCCGGCGGGGAGCGGCGGCGGCTGCAGCTGACCCGGCTGTTGATGGCTGAGCCGAATGTGCTGCTGCTCGACGAGCCCACCAACGACCTGGACATCGACACGTTGCAGCAGCTGGAGGATCTGCTCGACGGCTGGCCGGGCTCGTTGGTCGTCGTGTCGCACGACCGCTACTTCGTCGATCGGGTCTGCGACACCGTGGTGGCGCTGCTCGGTGATGGGCGGATCACCCACCTGCCCGGCGGCATCGAGGAATATCTGGCCCGGCGCGATAGCGCCCCGGCCGATAGCTCCGAGCTACCGTCTTTTTTCGGGGCTCCTGCGGGGGCGCCCAAGGAAGCCGCGCAGCTGCGGGCCGCCCGCAAGGAGCTGGCCCGGCTAGAACGGCAGTTGGAGCGCTTGGCCGGGCGGGAGGCGCAGCTCCAGCAACAGATCACCCAGCAGGCCGCCGATCCTGTGGCATTCCGGGAGCTCGATGGTGAACTGCGCGGGGTACTCGCTGCGAAGAGCGATCTGGAGACCCGTTGGCTGGAAGTCGCCGACGCTGCCGGTTGATGACCATCCGCCGGTTGGTGACCATCGAGTCGTGTTTGCCCAGCACAGCCGTAAGGTGGCCGTTTGTGAGCAGGTTTCTCGACACTCTGGTGGCCCACTGCGCACCGGATTCACCGACCCGGTCGGACCGCGGCATGACCACCGGCGAGCCCACCGCACCGCGCCGTGTCACCTGGACAGAAGTCCACCACAAGGCCCTGTGCGCCGCAGGGTATTTGATGGGCATCGCCGCACCGGGTGTTCAACACGGCGACGCGGTGGCGGTGCTGGCCGCTGACCCCGCGCTGATCGCGCCGGCGGTGCAGGGCGTCTGGCTGGCCGGTGGCGGCGTGACCATGCTGCACCAACCCACCCACCGGGCCCATCTGGCGAATTGGGCGGCGGACACGATCAGGGTGCTAGGCATGATCGACGCCAAGCTGGTGCTTCTCGGACCACCCTTCGACCAGCTCGCCCCGCTGCTGGACGAGCGCGGGATCAGCTACCTGATGCTCGCCGACCTCGACGATCCGGCCGTCCGACCGCTCAGCGCGCCGGTGCCGGTGGGCGAGGACGACACCGCGCTGCTGCAGCTCACCTCGGGTTCCAGCGCCGAACCCAAGGCCGTCCGGATCACCCACGGCAACCTCTACGCCAACCTGACCGCGATGGCTCAAGCTGGGGCACTCGACCCGGTCAACGACGTGATGGTGTCCTGGCTGCCACTGTTCCACGACATGGGGATGGTCGGGCTCCTCACCGTCCCGATGGCGCTGGGGTTGGAACTGGTGAAGGTCACCCCGACGGACTTCATGTCCCGCCCGCTGCTGTGGGCTGAGCTGATCAGCAAGTACCGCGGCACCATCACCGCTGCGCCGAACTTCGGCTACGCCCTGCTGGCTCGGCGGCTGGCCAGCACCGAAGAGCACTTCGACCTGTCCAGCGTGCGCTTCGCGCTCAACGGTGCCGAACCCATCGAACCGGCCGGGGTGCGGGCCTTCACCAGCGCGGGAGCCCGGTTCGGGTTGCCGGAAACCTGCATGGTGTGCGCCTACGGGATGGCCGAGGCCACTCTCGCGGTCTCGTTCGCCCCACTGGGGATCGGCATGCAGGTGGACATCGTGGATGCCGACACTCTGGAGATCGGCCGGCGGGCCGTCGTGGCCGAGCCATCGGACCGCGACGTCCGGGCCTTCCCCCGGTTGGGCCCGCCGTTGCCCGGGATCGAAGTGCAGGTGCTCGCCGACGATGATCGCCCGCTCGGTGAGCGCGAGATCGGCCGGCTCCAACTGCGGGGCGAGTCGGTGACCCGCCAGTACCTGACCACGGCCGGACCGCTGCCCACCCAGGATCTCGACGGGTGGTTGGACACCGGCGACGAGGGCTACCTCGCCAACGGTGACGTGGTGGTCTGCGGGCGGCGCAAGGACGTCATCATCATGGGCGGGCGCAACATCTATCCCCTCGACATCGAGCGCGCCGCCGGGCTGGTCGACGGGGTCCGGCCGGGCAACGTGGCGGCCGTGCGGATGGATGCCGGCGTCCGGCGGGAGTCGTTCGCGGTGGCTGTCGAATCCACCCAGGCCGGCGACGCTGACGCCGAGCGCATCCTGCGCAAGGAGGTCACCTCCCGGGTGGTCGATGCGATAGGTCTGCGACCCGCCGCCGTGGTGGTGCTTCCACCCGCAGCCCTACCCAAGACCCCCTCAGGGAAGCTGCGCCGCGCCGCCGTCCGCGACCGCATCGCGGACTATTTACCTGAACCCTGACCCCTGACACCGACAGAGGTGCCCGCTCAGTGCACCTGGTTCTGGGTGGCGGCCAGGCCCTGGGTGAGTAGCTGCTCGACGGCGTCGGCGCAGCGGTCCACCAGAAAGTCCAGCTCGCGGCGCTGCTCGGCGGTGAAGTCCCGCAGTACGAAATCAGCCGCGTCCATCCGGCCCGGCGGTCGGCCGATACCGAAACGTACCCGCAGGTAATCCCGGCTGCCCAGACATTCCGAGATCGAGCGGAGCCCGTTGTGGCCGCCCTCGCCGCCGCCGCGCTTGAGCTTCAGTACGCCGTAGTCGAGGTCCAAGTCGTCGTGGACGACCACCACATCGGTCGGTGGGACCTTGTAGTACCGCGCCGTCGCCGCGACCGGCGGCCCGGAGATATTCATGAAGGAGCGCGGGCGCGCCAGCACCACCCGACGCCCGGCCAGCCGCGTTTCCAGCACGTCAGCCCTAGCCTTGTGCGAAGTGAAACGCTCACCTACCCGATGGGCCAGCTCGTCGAGCACCATGAATCCGGCGTTGTGCCGGTTGCCGGCGTAGCCGGAGCCCGGGTTGCCCAGACCCACGATCAGTGCGAGTTCCCCGGCGACCCGGTCGCTGCTGGTCTCAACGGTCACGGCGTGGTTGAAGGCCCCCGTCAGGCCTGATCGTCCGCAGTCCCAGTTCCGGTCGGCGCCGGTTCTTCACTGGTGGTCTCGGTTTCGAGGTCTGCGGTGGTCGGTGCGGCGACGATGTTGACCACGAGGTACTCCGGGTCGGTGCGCAGCTCCACCCCCGCCGGCAGCGGTACCTCGCTGGCCAGCACCCGGGTACCGATCGCGGCGCCCTCGACGGAGACCTCGATCTCGTCGGGGATCGACATCGCATCGGCCTCGACCTGCAGGCTTACCAGCTCCTGGGTGACCAGCGTGTCCGGGGCGGCGTTGCCGGTGACGACGAGGTAAACGTCAACCACCACCTTCTCGCCACGCCGGATGATCAGCAGGTCGACGTGTTCGATGTGTCGCCGGATCGGGTGCACGGTGACGGTCTTGGTCAGCGCGAGTTGCGGTTGGCCGTCCAGGTCGATGCTGAGCACGGCGTTGCTGCCCTGCTCGCGCATCACCCGGGCGAATTCCAGCGCGGGCAGCGCCACATGCAGCGGGTCGCTGCCGTGCCCGTAGAGCACTGCGGGGATCTTGCCGGCGCGTCGGGTACGGCGGGCGGCACCTTTGCCGAACTCGGTGCGCGGCTCGGCGGCCAGACGGACCTCGGACACGATGGGGCTCCTTAGCGGCTTCGAGGCGTGGGCGAGATCGAGGTCGGTGGGTCGGCGGCGCCTCGTGATCGCTGAGCGGGCGCGCAAAGCGGCACGCCGCGTCGATCACGAAGAGCGTCATGCTCTCCCTCGCCGGGGCAATACGTGGAGTATAGGCGGGGCGCGTTCACCGGGTCGGCACCAGGGTGGGTCAGGCGATGCCGTCGAACAGACTGGTCACCGAGCCGTCATCGAAGACCGCGTGGATCGCCCGGGCCAGCAGCGGCGCGATGGACAGCACCGTCAACCCGGGGAAGCGCTTGTGATCCGGGATGGGCAGCGTGTTGGTGAAGATGACCTCGCGGGCGCCGCAGGTGGACAGCCGCTGGCTGGCGGACTCCGACAGCACCCCGTGGGTGGCGGCGACGACCACGTCGGTCGCGCCGCCGGCGAGCAGCGCCCGCACGGCGCCGGCCACCGTGCCGCCGGTGTCGATCATGTCGTCGATCACCACGCAGAGCCGACCCTCGATGTCGCCGACCACCCGGTTGGCGACCGCCTCGTTGGGCACGCGGGGGTTGCGGGTCTTGTGGATGAACGCCAGCGGTGTGCCACCGAGGGTTTCGGCCCACCGCTCGGCCAGCCGTACCCGGCCGGAGTCCGGCGACACCACGGCCAGCTCCCGTCCGGCGTAGGTGTTCTTGATGTGCTCGGCGAGCACCGGCAGCGCGAACAGATGGTCCACCGGTCCGTCGAAGAAGCCCTGGATCTGCGCGGTGTGCAGGTCCACCGTCATGATCCGGTTCGCGCCGGCGACCTTGAACATGTCCGCGATGAGCCGGGCGGAGATGGGTTCGCGCCCGCGGTGTTTCTTGTCCTGGCGGCTGTAACCCCAGAACGGCATCACGACGGTGATCCGCTTGGCCGACGCGCGCTTGAGCGCGTCAACCATGATCAGCTGTTCCATGATGGAGTCGTTGATCGGAGCGGCGTGCGCCTGCACGACGAAGGCGTCGCAACCGCGAACCGACTCCTCGAACCGGACGAAGATCTCACCGTTGGCGAAGGCGTAGGCCGACTGCGGGGTGACCGCGATGTCGAGATGCTTGGCCACCTCCTCGGCCAGCTCGGGGTGGTAGCGCCCGGAGAAGAGCATCAGGCTCTTCTTCGGGATCGCCGACATCGTGGAAAGGGTCATGCTCACTCCTGCCGCGTCTGGTCACCGTAGGTCCGGTCGGGCGGTCGCGCATGCTGGGCCAGCTTCGCTGCGTCCGCAGCCGGGGTTCCCGGGCGCTGCCGGCTGACCCATCCTTCGACGTTGCGCTGACGCCCTCGGGCTACCGCCAGCGCCCCGGGCGGTACATCCTCCGTGATCACTGAGCCGGCCGCGGTGTAGGCACCGTCGCCGATGGTCACCGGGGCCACGAACATGTTGTCGGCCCCCGTCCGGGCGTGCGCGCCCACGGTGCTGTGGTGCTTGGTCACCCCGTCGTAGTTGACGAACACGGTGGCTGCGCCGATGTTGCTGCCCTCGCCGATGGTCGCGTCCCCGACGTAGCTCAGGTGCGGCACCTTCGCACCAGGCCCCAGCTCAGCGTTCTTTGTCTCCACGAAGGTGCCGACCTTGGCCCGCTCGCCGATCCGGCTGCCCGGCCGCAGGTAGGCGAACGGGCCGATCTGCGCCCCATCGGCCACCATCGCCCCGATGCCGTGAGTCCGCACCACGGTGGCGCCCGCGCCGATGGTGCACGCCGACAGGGTCGAGTCCGGCCCGATCGTGGCGCCGTGACCCACCACGGTCCCGGCGTGCAGCTGCACCCCGGGATGCAGCACGACGTCGGGGGCGAGCGCGACGTCAGCGTCCAGCCACACCGCGGCTGGATCGACGACGGTCACGCCGGCTCGCATCCAGTGCTCCAGCAGCCGCCGGTTGTACTCCGCACCGAGCGCGGCCAGCTGCACCCGATCATTGACACCGGCCACCAACCGCGGGTCCGCGCACAGGTGCGCACCAGCCGGGCGCCCGTCGGCGCGGACCAGGCCCAGCACATCAGTGAGGTACAGCTCGCCCTGACTGTTAGCTGGGGCTAGCCGACCCAGTGCATCGCGCAGCACCCCGGCGTCGAAGGCGAACACCCCAGAGTTGATCTCGCCAATGACGCGCTGCGCGGTGTTGGCGTCCCGGTGCTCGACGATGCCGGTGACCGCGCCCGAACCGTCGCGCAGCACCCGCCCGTAGCCGGTCGGGTCTGCCACCATCGCCGACAGCACGGTCACCGCGTGCCCGGCGCGGTGGTGCTCGGCGATCAGACCGGCCAGCGTGCCGGTGTCCAGCAACGGCACGTCCCCGTAGCTGACCAGCACCGTCCCGGACAGCCCGGCGGGCAGGACGTCCAACGCAATGCCGACCGCGTGGCCGGTGCCGTGCTGCTGTGCCTGCACGGCGGTGCGCACTTCCCGTCCCAGCGCGGTGGCCACCGTCTGCAGGTGGGCCGCCACCGCGTCTCGACCGTGACCGATCACCACGACGAGGTGCTCGGGCACCAATCCGGCGGCGGCCCGCACCGCGTGCTCCAATAGCGGTCGCCCGGCCAGAGGATGCAGCACCTTGGGGATCTCCGAGCGCATCCGGGTGCCTTCACCGGCGGCCAGCACGATCGCCGTGGTGAGGCTCCCGCATGGGAGCATCGGCCCGTCCTTTCCCCATCCTGGTGCACTCTGACAGGCCGCATCCTACGGGGTACGGGACTCGATGACAGACGCTGTGCAGCGCTCCGTCAGGATCCGAACCTGGACGATCACGTGGTGGTCGGATCGGTGGCCGAGGAGTGCATCCTCCTCGGCCACCCGAGCGGTGCGGCGGTTATGGCTGTGGCTCGCACAATACGACGGTTTCGCCGTTGGTGCAGGTGTCGGTGCCGGCACCGCCGTTGATGTAGTCGCTGCCGTTGCCGCCGTCGATTTTGTCGTTGCCATCGTCACCGCAGAGCTGGTCATCCCCAGGGCGTCCGTCGATTGTGTCGTCGCCGAGACCGCCGTGAATTTCGTCGCGGCCGCCTTGGCCGTCGATGATGTCATTGCCGTCGTCGCCGTAGATGATGTCGTCGCCGGGGCCGCTGTAGATGATGTCGGCGCCGCCGAGCCCGTGGATGATGTCGTTGCCGCCGAACCCACAGATGACGTCGTCGCCGATGGTGCCCTGCAGGTTGGGATCGTCGCCGTTGGTGCCGCGGACGGTGCAGGTCGGATCTTCGTACTGCGAGTGTTTGCCGCTATCACTGCCTTGTGCAAGCGCCGGGATGGCACGCAAGCGTCAGAGCCAACGCGGTACAGACCGCTGCGGAAATTCTTCGTACTGACATGTTCCGGCTCCTCAGTGGTTTGACCAGCAGGTCCACCTTTGACCGATGTCGCCGGTCCCCGACACGGAACTGCGCACGAATGTCATCGCGGGCACACTGAGGACTGTTACCAGAGTGGCGTGATATGGGGTTTTAGGAACCGATCCGGAATGGCAAGATCGACCGGCTCAGGTGGCCTGCGCCGCGTCGGCGAGTACCCAGTCCAAGCATCGGCCGACGGCCCGGATGGCCGGCCTGCTCGGCGATGACTGATGTCAACTGCGGATGTCGGGTGAAGGGCGGTGATCTTCACGCCGCCCCGACCTGCCGCTCCGCCGCCAGGATTCGAACCTGGACCATCGGAACCAAAATCCGAGGTGCTGCCTTTACACTACGGCGGACGAGCGGGCCGCGACCCGCAGGCACATGGTGGCACGACCGCTGCGCCCGTCTGAGCGCCACCCTCTTCCAGCGTCCGCTTCCAGTGTCACGGGGCGCGGTGTCGCCGAGTCGGCGTCTGGCCACGACAGGCGTCGGCCGGATAACCTACGGTTCAGTTACTTATGTTGCGCTCGTCAACCGGGATTTGGTCGGGGTTCGGCCGTGGTCTGCGAGCATGATGGCACTGCGGCGTGGCGGCGGTCCGCGCCTGTCGACATGAAGGAGCACCGGCCGATGACGATGACCGCCGACGCCGACCAGCAACGCTCGGGTCCCGAGCCGAGTCTCTCGGGTCAGCGGACCTGGGGGCCGCAGGTTCTGGTGTACCTGTTCGTGCTCGCCCCGATGCTGGCTCTGATGATCGCCGTGCCGGTTGCCTGGGGGTGGGGGCTGGGCTGGGTGGACGTCGTGTTGTTCGTGGTCAGCTACTTCATCAGCCTGCTCGGTATCACGGTCGGGTATCACCGGTACTTCACCCATGGGGCGTTCAAGGCGAAGCGGTGGTTGCGGGTGGGCCTCGCGGTGATGGGCAGCACCGCGATGCAGGGGCCGCTGCTGCATTGGGTCGCCGACCACCGGCGCCATCACGCGTACTCCGACAAGGAGGGTGACCCCCATTCGCCGTGGCTGTTCGGCACCTCCCCGCTGGGTGTGGCCAAGGGCTTCTGGCACGCCCACATGGGCTGGCTGTTCAACCGCGACCTGTCCAACCCACGCCGGTTCGTCCCAGACCTGCTAGCGGACCCGACCATGGTGCGGGTGAGCAAGCTGTTCTGGTTGTGGACGGCGATCTGGCTCGTGTTGCCGGGGATCGTCGGCGGGCTGGTGACCTGGTCCTGGTGGGCCGTGCTGACCGGATTGTTCTGGGCTGGACTGGTGCGGGTCTCGTTCCTGCATCACGTCACCTGGGCGGTGAACTCGGTCTGCCACATGGTCGGCAAGCGACCGTTCGACTCCCGTGACAAGGCCGCGAACTTCTGGCCGATGGCGATTCTTTCCGCCGGGGAGTCCTGGCACAACCTGCACCATGCCGACCCGACGTCAGCCCGGCACGGCGTGCTCCGTGGTCAGATCGACATCTCAGCCCGGGTGATCTGGTTGTTCGAGAAGCTCGGTTGGGTGTGGAACGTCCGCTGGCCGACGCCGCAGAGGCTCGCGAAGCTTGCGGCAAGGGCCTAGGTCGGGTGCTGCGGCCCGTGCTTGTGGGCCCGTGCGACGGCCTGCCGGAGCACCGGTTACTTCGCTGGGTAATTGCGTGGTGACTATACGCATTCAACACGCTGTGGAACTTGGTTACGCCGTTCGGGTGAACGTGGTTGGTGTTACAGTTACCCAGTAACGACTGGCAGTGGGCGATAGATATACGCAGTGTGGGGAGGGGCGAACCCACAGTACGAGAGGGTGAGTACGGCACGCAGCGACCCGTTGGGGCCCGTAGGCGTGCTCACTTCCGTATGCGTTCGGCGAAAATTCAGTTGTCGGAAGACATCTCGAGTCACGGCAGGGGGCCCGTCTCGATGAAGTTCGTTGCAAGTACCGCCCAACCGGCCGCAAACCTAGCTGGCCGCGAACCGGGAGGTCTCACGACCTTCGGTCCCGATGTTCGCGTGGCGGTGGTGGGCTATGGCTACTGGGGCTCGAAGCATATGCGAGTGCTCAGCAGCATGCCGGGTGTCCAGGTGACCATCGTCGACGAGGATCCGGAGCGGATCGCGGAGGCGAGGCGAAGCTACCCACAGGCGGAATCAGCACTGCATCTCGGCGAGGTACTGGGACGGGTGGACGCGGTGGTCGTCGCGACCCCGCCGGCCGCGCATGCCCAGGTCGCGCTGCAAGCGCTGCGCCAGGGGCGCCATGCTCTGGTGGAGAAACCGCTGGCGACGACCGTAGCGGACGCGCAGGAGATGGTCGACGCCGCGGCGACCAACGGCGTGCACCTGATGGCGGGCCATACCTTCGAGTACAACGCGGCCGTGTGGAAACTGAAAGAGATCATCGATTCCGGTGAACTCGGCAGGGTCCTCTACATCGATGCCGCTCGGCTGAGCCTGGGCAAGTACCAGCGTGACTGCAACGTCATCTGGGACCTCGCTCCACACGACATCTCGATCGCGACTTTCCTGCTCGGTGAAGTGCCCCGGTCCACCTGGGTATGGGCCAAACGACATGTCGGACACCGGCACGCCGACGTGGCCTACCTGCGCCTGGACTTCGAGAAAGCTGCCACCCACGCATTCGTGCACGTGAGCTGGTTGGATCCGTGCAAGGAACGGCGGGTCACGGTTGTCGGTGAACGCAAAATGGTCGTCTACAACGATATGTCGGACAATGAGCGTATCCGGGTGTACGACATCGGCGTCGACCCGACCGATCCCGACGATCATGGTGAGTCGCACGCGATGCCGGTTTCTTACCGGACTGGTGACATCGTCTCACCATTTATTCAGTTCAATGAGCCGCTGCTGGTTCAGGACAGCCATTTCATCGACTGCATTCGTACCGGTGCCAAGCCCAACACACCTGGCGAGCGCGGGCTGGACATCGTCCGGGTCCTGGCCGCCACCGACGTTGCGGAGGCCACCGGGCGCCCCGCCTTCGTCGCCGGCAGCAGCGCCCCGTCCGCCGCGGAGCTCGTCCGGGAGGTGGCCTCATGACCGCCGCATCCGGGGCTCCCCTCAGTGTTCCTTTTTTGGACCTCGGAGGCGTCAACAACGGGCTGCGCGAGGAGTTCGATCTCGCCTGGAAGACCGTGTTGGATCACGGCCACTTCGTCGGCGGCCCCGAGGTCGAGCGCTTCGAGGGTGAATTCGCTGCTTCCTGTGAAGCGAAGGCCTGCATCGGGGTGGCCAACGGAACCGACGCGTTGGAACTGATCCTGGCCGGCCTGGGCATCGGGCGTGGCGACGAGGTCATCGTCCCGACGAATACCTTCATCGCGACGGCCGAAGCGGTATGCGCGACCGGGGCACGGCCCCGGTTCGTCGACGTGTGCCCCGACACTCTGCTGATCGATCCAGCCGCCGCGCAGGCAGCGATCAACAGCTCCACCGCCGCGATCATCGCCGTGCACCTGTACGGCCAGATGGTGGATCCCGAGCCGATCTCAGCGATCGCCGCCGCGCATGGGCTGGCCCTGATCGAGGACGCCGCGCAGGCCCACGGCGCCCGGCACCGGGGGACCAGCGCGGGAAGCGTGGGCATCGCCGCTGGGTTCAGCTTCTATCCCGGTAAGAACCTCGGCGCCCTGGGCGACGGCGGTGCGGTGGTCACCAGCGATCTCGGCTTGGCCAACCGTATCCGCAGCATGGCCAACCACGGACGGTCGGTGACCGATCGTTATCTGCACGACGTGGCCGGGCGAAACAGCCGGCTCGACACGCTGCAGGCGGCGCTTCTTTCCGCGAAATTACCGCGGCTGGACGCCGGCAATGCCCGGCGCGCCGCGGCGATGGCGGCCTACCGCGAGATGCTGCCACAGGGCTGCACTCCAGTGTCGGTGCAGCCGGGCGCCGCGCCGGTGTACCACTTGGCGGTCATCCAGGTCGATGATCGCAGCGAAGTCGGCACCACGCTCACTGCGGCTGGTATCGGCTGGGGAGTGCACTATCCGATCCCCTGCCATCAGCAGCCGGCGCTGGCTGGCCTGCATGAGCCGGTGGCCCATGAATTTCCGGTAGCCCATGAGTTCCCGGTAGCGGAGCGCGCGGCCGGCCGGATCCTATCCCTCCCGATGTCCCCGACGCTGACTGTCGAGCAGGTTGCGCGGGTCTGCGATGTGCTCGGAGGTGCGCTGTGAGCGATGTTTCCCATGTCTTCCAGTACGGGGCTAGCGAGTCGAATGGACGTTCGATGGGCTACGAGGAGAAACTGCAGCAGTCCCCGGGGACTGGCCCTGAAGAGTACGGCGCGGTGCCGCCGCAGCGCTCGGAGAGTGGGTTCGACACCCTCCCCGACGACAGCAGCGGCGGCTGGCTGACGACACGCCTGGTAATACTGGCGGTGACGATCATTTTGCTGGGCACTGCCGCTGGACTGGTTGGCGCGCTGGTGTTGCCGAAAACCTACGGTGCCCGCGCGGAGGTCCTTTACGCCACCGGCCAAGGCCAGCAGGGTGGCGGCGACCCTTTGAAGCAGGATCGACAGTTGTCCACCCAGCTGGTGTATCTACAGAGCCGAGCCGTGCTCGGACCGATCGCGCAGAAGCAGGGCCGGGACTTCAAGGATCTCACCAAGGATGTCAGCGTGTCCGTCCTGGACAACAGTGACGTCATCCAGGTTGAGGCGCACGGTGGCACCAAGTTGGCCGCGATGCAGACGCTGCAGGCCATCATGGATGGGTACATGACGCTCATCGGTCAGCCCACCGGGGTGTCCCGCAATCTCAGTACCCAGCTGGCGGACGCCCACGCCAACACCACCCAGCTCCAGACGCAGGTGCAGCAACTCACCACCGCGGTGGTGGCCGGAACCGCTACCCAGGTAGCCCTCAACGATGCCCGGACCCAGCTCACCGCCTCGCAGGATCTGGAAAAGGCGATCCAGGGTCGGATCGATCAGATCAAACTCACCGGCCAGGACGGGCCCGACGCCCAGCTGTTGACACCGCCGTACTCGATGTCCGACGCCGTGTTCCCGCAGCCGCTGATCGCGGCCGGCACCGGTGCACTGGTCGGATTGATCGTGGCCGGTGGGGTCGTGGCGATGGGTGCCCGGCGCCGGACCAGGCCGTGAGGGCCCGGCTGTGGCCGCCTCAACGGTGACAGCGCTCGAGGACCCAACCCCGGCTAACACGACAGCCCGGAAATCGGCCACCGTCGCAGGTTGGACGCTGGTCAGCAGAGCCACCGGGCTGCTGCGTGTCGTAGTGATCGGGGCGGTGCTGGGGCCAACATATTTCGCCAACGCCTTCCAGGCCGGCTACGTCGTTCCGAACCTGGTGTTCACGATGGTCGCCGGGCCGGTGCTGGCGCTGGTGCTGGTGCCCGGCGTCGTCCGCGCCATTGGTGCGGGCGGCGTCGCGCGAGGCCGGGAGGTGCTCGGTGGGGCGGCCGGGTGGCTGCTCGGCGTCTCAGGTGCCGTGGTCGCGTTACTGATGATCCTGTCTCCGGCGGTGGCCTGGACGCTGACCTTCGGGATCCCGGATCCGGCTGCTCGGGCTCGGGGCCTTTGGCTCACCACTGTGCTGGTCCTGCTGGTCGCGCCTCAAGTCCTACTGTACATCCTGGCGCACCTGGGCATGGCCGCACAGCAATCCCGCGGTCGCTTCGCGTTGGCCGCGGGCGCGCCCGCCGTGGAGAACGTCATCCTGATCGTCACCGTCGTGTTGGCCGGCTGGTACTACGGGACCGGTCTCGACGTCGCACGCGTGCCCGTCGATCTGGTGATCGTGCTCGGGGTGGGCAGCACCGCCGCGGTGGCCCTGCACGCGGCGCTACAGCTGTTCGGCACCGCGCGGGTGGGCTTATTGACCTGGCCGTCGATGCGCTGGCGATATGACCCCGAGGCCCGCGCGGTGAGCCGCCGGCTGGTGCGTTCGGTCGGTGTGGCGGCGTGGCCGGCCGCGGCGATGTACGTGCTGCTCGCCCTGGCCGGCTCGGTGCCTGGCGGCGTCTTCGTCGTGCAGCTGTCCTACTCGGTCTTCTATTCGCTGTCCTATGTCAGTGCCCGTGCCGTTTCGATGGCTGCGCTGCCTGGGCTGGCCCGCGCCGCCCACCGGGAGGACGGTGCGACGTTCGGTTCGGCGTGGCGGCAAGGTCTGTCCTACGCCGTCATCGCCAGCCTGCCGCTGCTGGTGCTGCTCGCGATGAACTCCATACCCACCGCGAACATCCTCGCCAACGGCGAGTTGCGGCACGCGGCGCTGATCGGCCCCCTCGCCACCTGCCTGGGGGTGGTGGCGGTGGCCCAGCTGATCGGTGGGGTGCACGATATCGGCCGCCAGGCGCTGTTCGCCCGGCTGGACGATCGCATTCCGCGCCGCGCGAGCGAAGTCGCGTTCGGTGTGATCCTGGTGGCCGCGGCCGCGTCCCTGCTGCTGCCCACCGACGGAACCCGCCTGATCTGGTTGGTGGCGGCCATCCTGGCCGGCGAACTCGCCGCCGCGGGGACGGTGTTGGCCCGGCTGCGTCAGGCGATCCGGCCTGAGCGTTTCTTCGAACCCCGAGCGTTGGCCGCCGCGTTGGTGGCCACACTCGCGTTGACGCCGGTGGCCGCCGCGATGTGGTGGCTGGCCCACATCACTGGTGGCGACCAGTTGGGTGGCGACCGGCTCGCCGACTTCGCACTGCTGTCCCTGGGCGGTGTTGTGGCGCTGGGGGTTTACGTCCTAGTGCTCCGTGTCGCGGTACGACGGATAGGTGGTGGGTCATGACCCGAACCCTCCCGCCCAGCTCTGGTCAATCTTCCAGCCCTGTTCCGACGCGTGGGCCAAGCCCACCGACCCCCGCGGTCAGCCGCTGGGTCGGGCTGGGGGCCGCTGGCTGCGCGGTGGTCGGCGGGATTCTCGCGGTGGCGGCCGGGCCGTTGCTCGCACTCGCCGCCATCGGGGTGCTGGTCCTGGTCGGTCTGTTCGCCGCGGCCGTCTACCGGCCGGTCTTCGCGACCTACGCCTACCTGGGCACCCTGCCCATCATCGCCGGCATCAATCGCGGCAACCTCATCCCGCTGTTGCGTCCCAACGAGGCGCTGCTGGTGGTGCTGCTGGCTGGTGCGCTGGTCGGCGGTTATCTTCGATGGTGCCGGGGCGAGCGGGTTGCGCTGCGGCTGAACCAACTCGATATCCCGCTCGGTCTTTTTCTGCTGATGTCGACAGCGTGGCCGCTGCTGTCCATGATCCTGCGCGGGCACACACCACTGACCTCCGATCTGGCCGCGGTGCTGCCCGTCTGCAAGCTTGTCGCGATCTACCTGCTGGTTCGTTTCAGTGTCAGCACGGAAGGCCAGCTGGTGCGGTGCTTCCGGCTGATCATCTGGCCGGGGGCCGTGGTCGCGGTGATCGCGATCCTGCAGACGCTGCACTTCGGCCCGGTCGTTTCGGTGCTGCAAGCCGTCTGGACGCCCGACAGCAACGTCGCGGCACTCGCCGAGCGGGGTACTACGACGCTCGGTTCGCCACTTGCCACCGGCGACTACCTCGTTATCTGCCTGACCCTGGTGATCTGCTGCGGGATGCGGGGGCTGCTGGAACGGCGGGAGCGCCTAGCGTTGGGACTCGTACTCGGTGCGGGTGTACTCGCCACCGGCCAGTTCTCCACCTGGATCTCCGCGGTGGTGGCGGGCGGGTTCATCCTGTGGCGCTTCAGCACCCTGCGTCGCAAATCGCTCCGGTTCCTGTGGCTGGTCCCGGTCGCGCTCGCGGTCGGCGCGCCGGCGCTGATCGGCCGCTTGCAGGGGTTCGGCGAATTCGGCGTGCCGCGCAGCTGGATCGGCCGCTGGAGCAACCTTTCCACCTTCTACCTACCGCGGTTCGGCTTCATCAATGTTCTGCTGGGGGTGTCACCCAACTCGGTGCTGCCGGCGCCCGAGAGGTGGCGCGATGTCATCTACCTGGAGAGCGGTTACCTGAACCTGCTCTGGATCGGCGGGATCCCGCTGCTGGCCGCTTTCGGATGGCTGTCGGTGGTGGTGTTGCGCAGAACCGGCAAGCTCATCGCCCAATCGGACGGCCCCTCGGACGGCCCCTCGGACGGCCCCTCGGGCGGTCAGCCAGCCGCGCTGTCCGCGGCAGCCTCAGCGCTGTGGGTCTCCTGGTGGTTCGTCGTCATCCTTACCGTCCTCGATCCGCATCTGACGTTCCGAGGCTCCGGTGACTTGATTTTCGTGCTGATGGGAATGACCACGGGGAGGCTCAGTGTCCAGCGGCATTGAACAGGCACGCTCACCGGCCCGATGGGAACCGGTAGCCCGGCGCACCGTCGATCTGGTGGTGGTGGTGATCGCGTTGGTAACGCTCGTGATCCCGATGCTGCTGATCGCGATGATGATCAGGGTCGGGAGCCCGGGCCAAGCGCTTTATCGTCAGCGGCGAATAGGCCGGGGGGGCCGACCGTTCACGATGTACAAGTTCCGCACAATGCGGGTGGGCTGCTCCGACTCACAGCACCGTGAGCTCATCGCTCGCGAGCTGCGGGGCGAGGACACCTCGGTCGGCGGTAGCTGGAAGATTGACAGCGATCCGCGGGTGACCGGGGTCGGCTCGCTGTTGCGACGCACCAGCCTCGACGAGCTTCCCCAGCTTCTGAACGTTCTGCTGGGGCAGATGTCCCTGGTCGGGCCGCGTCCTTGCCTGGACTGGGAAGCGGACATGTTCCCAGCCAGATTCGCCGAGCGCTTCGACGTCCCGCCTGGTCTGACCGGGCTCTGGCAGGTCAGCGGGCGCAGCACGATGGGCACGCTGGAGATGTTGGAGCTCGATCTGGCGTATGTGCGTAGTTGGAGTTTCTGGACTGATCTCATGATCTTGTTGCGAACCGTTCCGACGCTGCTGCGGGGACACGGCGCTCGTTAATTCCAAGATCGTCTTCTGGCAGCTGGGGGGAGCAGCCTTGACGGCCATAACAGCATCGATTTTCACAATCCCGCGCCTCTCGCGCGGGGCCCGGGCAGCCTTGCTCACAGTCCATGTCGCGATGTCGGTCGGATGGCTCGGACTCGACGGCGCACTGGTAGCGCTGGAGATAACTGGACTGTCTACCGCTAACACAGCAATACGGGCTGGGATCGGCGCCGCGATGGCCGTGATCGCGTGTTGGGTGCTGATACCGGTGGTCTTCGCCTCGCTGGCCAGCGGGCTGGTGTTGGCGCTGTCCACCCCGTGGGGCCTCGGGCGGTACTGGTGGGTGCTCGCCAAATGCGGAATCGCCGGCGCGTTGACCGCCGCTGGATTGACGTTCCTGCTACCCCAACTGCCTGCCCTCGTCGCCGGCGGTAGCGAGCCGGCGGGGATACAGACGCTGATCGCGCGGGCGCTGGCGCTGGTGCTGCTGCTCGCGGCGACCGGGCTTTCGGTGGTCAAGCCGTGGGGGAAGACGCCGCGGGGTCGGGCGGGGCAGCCAGCCGGTCGGCGTCCCGAAAAACCGCCCAGGACGCACCGAGATCAGAGGTCGGAAAACAGCCGAGTGCCAGCACAACGGTCCGTCAAGGAGCCCGGCCGTGGGCCCGTGAAACAGCCCCGTGTCCCGGTTCAGCAGAAGTAGCGGTACAGCAGCGCCCCGGCCTGCCTGGTCACCTCGTCGGGCACCGAATCGTCGGTGAGCAACCGGGTGAGTTCGCCGAGCATCGCGCCGGCCCCGGAGCTGCCGCGGGCGTGTTCCCCGCCAGCGCGCAGGGTGACGATCTGGCGCTGTTCGGTCGCCCACTTGCGCTTGTACGCGATCAGCCCGGGCTGATCGAGGTCGGACAGGCCCCAGTCGACCAGCCGGGCGCCGCGCTGCACTGCCCAGCCGATCCCGGCCCAGAAGATCGCGTCGTTCGGGCGCAGCGCCAGGTGTTCGTGACGCGACGCGCCGAACTTGTAGTACAGCGCGTCACCCCAGGCCAGGAAGACGGCGCCGGCGATCAGTTCGTCACCGGCGTGGGCGAGCATCGTCACGATCGCGTCGTCGGGGGCGAAGGCCTCCCAGATGTGATCGAACAGCTCGACGGGCTGGGCTAGCAGCCGGTACTTGCGTTTGCGCAGCCCGACGTGCAACCCGTGGAACTGGTGCACGGCGTCCCGGCCGGTGTGCGCCGCGACCCGGACTCCTTCGCGCTCCGAGATCACGATGTTGCGCCGGGCGTGCTGGGACAGCCGCCGCCGGATCTCCTCGATGCCACCGTCCAGCGGCGTACCGTGCCACGCCGCCGCGGCGACCCGCTCGAAGCGGGGATCGCCGGCGGGCACGGCGGTGTCGAAGCATCGCAGGCTCAATGGAGCGGCGGCGGTGATGATCCCGTCCACCAGGGCTTTCCAATCGCCATGATCATCGGTCAAGGGCTCCGCCCGGTCGGAGAACGGCAGGCTGATCACCCGGTCGCCGCGAATGTCGCTGATCGGCACCCAGCCCAGTCCCGCTCGCGGTTGCCCATCCCAGTCGAGCCGGATGGTGCTGGCGGGGGTGAAGCCGTAGGTGGCGCATACCGCATCGATCCACGGCGGCGACGTGAACACGCTGCCGTGCGGCCCGAGGGCGAGCTGACGCCAGCGGGGATCGCTGCGCGGATCGGTGATCACGGTCTCCGGTTGAGTCGCGGGCGCATTCACGGCCACGACGCTACCGGCTGCTGCGGTACGCTGAATGTGACGCGCTGGAAGTAGGTCGTCACAGTAGGTTCATGTCACAGTAGGTTCATGTAAAGCGCTCAGGCCGGGCAGAACAGGGATGAGGGGATCATGACCACGCTGTTTGTCGCCACGACAGGTGGGCATCTGACCCAGCTCGACAGCCTGGCAAGCCGGATCCCACCCAATGGCGATGCGCTGTGGGTGACGCACGCCAATGAGCAGAGCCGGTCGATGCTGGCGGATCGCGACGTGGAGTTCGTGCCCTACGTCGGGGTGCGCAACGTGCCCGATGTGCTTCGCTGCATCCCTTACGCGCGCCGGTTGTTGGAGCGCCGCAAGGTGACCAGGGCGGTGTCGACGGGATCCGGGATCGCGCTGGGTTACCTGCCGTACCTGGCCGCGCGCGGCGTGGAGTGCCACTACATCGAAAGCGCGACACGGGTGAGCGGACCGTCGCTCACCGGGCGCGTGCTGCAGTGGGTCCCCGGAGTGCGTACCTACACCCAGTACCAGAGCTGGGCGGATCAGCGGTGGAGCTACGCCGGCAGTGTGTTCGACGGTTACGAGTCCACCGCTGTCACGCGGGTGCCCGACGCGGTGCTGCGGGTGGTGGTCACGGTGGGCGCGGCGACGCAATACCCGTTCCGCCGGCTGTTCGAGCACCTCGCGCCGCTGCTAGCAGCCGAAGGTGCGCTCGCGCAGGTGACCGGGCTCCCGGTGGAGGTGCTGTGGCAGACCGGGGACACCCCGGTGGATGATCTGCCCATCCGGGCCACGCCGGTACTGCCCGCGGCCGAGCTGGGCGCCGCGCAGGGCAAGGCGGACATCGTGATCAGCCATGCCGGCACGGGCTCGGCGCTGGCCGCGCTCAATGCTGGGCGCTATCCGATCCTGGCCACCCGGGACAGCACCCGCGGCGAGCAGGTCGACGATCACCAGCACCAGCTGGCCACCGAACTCGCCCGGCGACGCCTGGCCATGCACCGCGACGCCCAAGCCATCACCATCGACGACATGATCGAGACCCTGAGCATCTCGGTGCGACGCACCACGTCGCCTCCACCGTTCGCGTTGCGCCACTAGCGCACGATCACCGTGCGTACCCAGTCCAGGGTGTGAGCCAGGCCTTCGGCCAGCGGTATGGGTGGTGGCAGGCCTAGGTCGTGGCGGGCGCGGGGGACATCGAGGCAGCATCGGTCCAGCTCGCCAGCGCGGGCCGGGGCAAAGTCGGGCTCGAATGCCGGGGGGTCGACGCCCGCGGCCGCCGCGACGGCCTGAGCCAGTTCCAGCACGCTGACCTCCGTGCCGGTGCCGATGTTGTACTCGTCGTGGGCCAGCCCGCCGGCACTGGCGGCTGCCAGATTGGCTGCCACGATGTCGCTGACGAAGACGTAGTCGCGGGTCTGCCGTCCATCGCCGTAGACGACCGGCCGGTGCCCGGCCAGCACCCGATCACAGAAGATCGCGATCACACCGGCGTCACCGCGGGGATCCTGTCGCGGACCGTAGACGTTGCTGTAGCGCAATGTCACTACGTCCAGCCCGCGCATCCGCCGAAACCAGCGGGCGTAACGCTCCGCGGTGAGCTTGCTCAAGCCGTACGCCGAGATCGGGTCCGCAGGCACGTCCTCCGGAGTGGGCACCACGCCGGTCACGCCGTAGATCGCGCCACCGGTGGAGGTGTTCACCACCCGGCGCACGCCGGCAGCGTGGGCGGCGGCGAACACATTCACCGACCCGAGCACGTTGATCGCGGCATCGCGGGCCGGCTCCTCCATCGAGACCCGGACGTCGATCTGGGCCGCCAGATGGAACACCACCTCCGGTCTGAATGACTGGACCGCCGCCTCGACGGCGGCACCGTCACGGACATCCAGCTCAGCCACCTTCGCGTCATGCCGCAGCGCGCCTTCCAGGTAGGCCCTCGTGCCCCCGCTGAGGTCATCGATGACGAGCACGTCGGCGCCTGCATCCATGAGCGCGTTGACGATGTGCGAACCGATGAAGCCGGCTCCCCCGGTCACCATCGCCCGCAAGGGCGGGTCAGTCGGCAACGGGGCGCAGACCCGCGGCGCGGGCGACGCTGACGGCTTCCAGGCCGCTGCGCACGCCGAGTTTGGTGAGGATGCTGCGCACGTGGGTCCGCACGGTACTGGTGGAAACGACCGACTCGACGGCGATCCGGCCCACCGGCTTGCCATTGACCATGTGGAGCAGTACCTCGCGCTCACGGTGGGACAGCACGTCGAGCCGCGCGCTGCAGTCGCGGGCGCGCCGCACGTCGTCGCGTAGCTCGCGCAGCACCACCCCGAGCTGGGCCGGTGGGTAGTAGGCATGGCCGAGTGGTACGCCGCGCAGGACCTCGAGCAGGTGATCCAGCGAGCTCTCCTTGGACACCCAGGCGGCGGCGCCGGCCCGCGCCGCCGCGACGGCATGGGCACTGTCGTGGCTACCGGTGAGGACGACGAGATGCGCCGGGGGATAAGCGGCACGCAGTTTCCGGAGCATCCCGCCGGTCGCGACGGTCGCGGACCCGACCTCGGTGGTGACGATGTCGGGCCGCAGGGTGCGGACCGTATCCAGCAGCCGCGGGTCGTCGGGAGTGACGCTACCGACGACCCACAGATCAGTGGTGGTAGACAGCTGGACGGTCAGGGCATCGGTCAGCATCGCGTGACTATCCACGAGCAGAACCCGCAAGAACGTCACGGGATCAACTGTGCCCGGCATGGTATTCGGACGGCAAGGCTCGGGGCGGCAAAACCCGATCTTCGTGACGTTGTCGAATCCACCCATGTCGCCCGGTCCGTCGAACGGGCCTAGTCTGTCGACGATGCTCTCACCGCCGCCGAAACGGTCATCTGGTCGCCCAGTGTCATCTGGTCGCTCAGCGCCGGCCGGATCTCGACCGCCCGGCGGGCCGGACTGGTCCAGCGCCCGGTGGAGCTCAACCAGGCCCGGGGGAACACATACAGCGCGACCGCGGCGTCGAGCACCCGCAGGAATGGGAAGAACACCCACAGGACCAGGAAGCGCAGCCTGCGTTCGATCAACGCGACCGCACACGTCAGGGCCAGGTCGGCGCCGGTCACCGCGAGCAGCAGCACTTGCAGGGTCATGTGCGCCGCGACCGCATCGTGCGCAGTCGCTATCCCGGGCCACAACAGGGCGTCCGGGTACACCGCGGGCAGGGCGAGAACAACCACCAGCAACGGCAGCAGCAGGAAGAACATGCTGCTGGTCAACAGCTCGAGAAGCAGCACCGTGAGCATGGCGCTGAACAGGTTCAGTCGCGGCGGATGCCGGCGCACCGTCTGCCACAGACCCAGCCCCCAGCGCTTGATCTGGCGGACGTAGTCGCGGAGATTGTCGGGATCCTGGGTCACCGCGACCGCTCCGAGGCTGAACGCCACCTTGCCCAGCCGCTTCTGGTAGATCTCGAACGTCATATTGAAGTCCTCGATCACCAGGCCGGGCGGGTTCATCTCGATCTGTGGCAGCACAGCCGTGCGATACATGCTGGCGAAACCGGGCACGATGTGGGTGGCGTTGGTGAACCGCCAGGTCTGACCGAACTTCAGCAGCCGCTGGCTGATCGCGTAAATGCGTTCCCGGTGGCACACCAGCACCTTGCCGACCAGGGACAGGGCGCGGCCATGCCAATAGGTCCGGACCGCGCCAGCGACGGCCACGACCTGGGGGTCGTCGAAATGGGGCAGGGCGGCGTCGAAATATCCCGGTTCGATGGTCGTGTCGGCATCCAATAGCAGCACCGCCTGGAACCGCTGCACCAGCCCGAAGCGCTCGATCGCCTCTTCGAGGGCGCCGGCTTTGCCGACGTTGGTGCGCGTTTCGATGACGTTGACACCGGCC
>QHBY01000392.1 GCA_003244245.1 Pseudonocardiales bacterium | reverse complement strand
GCCCAACCCGTGAATGGACACCGCCGCACGGGCGTGCCACGCTCAAGAGCAAAGGACTTTCTATGCTGACTTCATCAGATCCTGATGATGCGGCCACGCACCGTGACCGCTGGGAGAGTTCGCGGGCGTGGCGCCAGGATGCGAGGCTTCCCAACCTGTTCATCATCGGAGCACCGAAGTCTGGTACGACTAGTCTGCACGCGGCTCTTGCAAATACCCCCCGGACGTTCATGAGCAAGGTGAAGGAGACCGGTTTCTTCTCATCGGATCGACAGTTTGCCCAAGGTCTCGAGTATTACGCCGGAGCATATTTTAGGAGCGCAGCTGGCTATCCCGTCCGAGGCGAATCGACGCCTTGGTACTTGTACTCAGAAAAGGCCCGTCAGCGAATCTTCGATCTTCTCGGTCCCCCTACGCCGCATATTGTTGTTCTGCTGCGCCGTCCCGCCGATCGAGCTTACTCGATGTATCTCGATCAGCGGAGTATTGGAAACGAAAGACGTAGTTTCGAGAGTGCTGTTGCGGACGAGATGGCGCAGATTGAATCCGGCGACCTTTCACAAAATATTCCAAAGCGGTACATTTGGGCTGGACAGTACGGCCGTCACGTAGCCGCTTGGATCGATACATTCGGCGCCGAGCATGTTCAGGCGTTTCTGACCAGCGATCTTCGTGAGTCCGCTGAAATCTGGCGCACTCTTGCACAGTTCCTTGGCCAGGATCTCGGTGAAGAGAAGTTGTCTCAATTAAGCCGGCGGGAGCGCAACGTCGCCGGTGCCCTTCGCTCGCGCCGTCTGGACCAGGCGGTTCGGTTGATTGAGGGCCACGACAGCCGGATCCTCCGGCGGCTCCAGAAAACGCTCCCGCACGGCTGGGATCGTCGGATCGCACAAGCTGTGTGGTCTGCAAACCAAGCCAAGAGACCTAGTCCGGTCGAACCGCCTCCGGTTGACGTCCTGCGCGTGCTAGATGAGTACTTTCGTCGAGATGTGACCGAACTACAGCGGATTCTAGGCCGGTCGCTCGCCTCCTGGCTCCCTGAGAACATCACTCGTGTCTGAGATCCAGGTGAGCCGGCTTTCGAAGCTTCGCTCGCGCGGCGCGCAGGCGAGCTGGATGGCTGCGGACCAGGTGCTGTCGAGCGGTACGAACCTACTGCTTTTGTTGCTTGTTCTCAGGACGAGTTCCGGTTCGGTTTTTGGGGCGTTTAGCGCAGCCGTGATCGTCCAAGGACTGCTGCTCGGCAGTTCACGGGCGTTGATCGGAGAAGTACTCCTGCTTCGAATGGGACGAAGTCCCGAGACTCGGAGGCAAGACCGTGGCCTTGCCTTAACTCTGGTTCTGGGGTCGAGCGCGGTTTTCGGCCTCGCATTGGCTGCGGTCGGTGCATTCCTGCCCGAGCCGCTTCGGGGATTCTTCCTGGTGATTGGCGTGGCGGTGCCATTTGTGCACGTTCAGGATCTGCAGCGGTATGGCGCTTTTGCCGTGGCACAACCCCGCACCGCAGTAGCGCTGGACCTCGGCTGGCTGGTTGTACAGGCCGGGACTAGCGCGATCTTGCTAACGCTCACCCCGCAGCCGCGAGACTTCGTACTAGCCTGGGCGGCCGGGGCAGCGGTCAGCGCCGCCGCCGGCCTGTTCATCACACGGTGGGCGCCCTCACTGCGTGGAATCCACGCAGTGGTTCTGGAAGAGCGCGGCCGATCAGGGTCATTCTTCGGTGATTTCGCATTGTCCGCAGGAGTTGCCCAGGCAGCTTTTCTAGGGTCTTCGGGCGTTCTTACGCTTGCAGGATTCGGCCTGTTGCGATTCGCACTCACAGTCGTGAGTGCGTTGACGAACGTTCTGAGCAGTGCTCGCATTTTGACCCTCGGCTTCTTCGGGCGCCGACGTATCCCGGACCGCGCAACATGGCAGCTGTTCTGGGGGGCGGGGGCAACCTATGTATCTATCACCGTGATGTTCGTCGGCTTCCTTCTGATCATGCCTCGTCACGTCGGAATGCTGATCTTCGGCCCGCTGTGGCTCCAGGCGGTGCCGCTGCTCGGACTAGCAGCAATCGTAGAGGCCATACGCGTAGCGTCATTCCCGGCGATCGACTTTCTCAAGGCGTTCATTGCAGGATCCGCATTGGTGACCACGCGGTCGATCGTAGGTCTGATTACGGCCAGCAGCCTGCTTGTCGGCGGCGCCGTAGCGGGACCGCGAGGAGCCCTCGTTGCGCTGGCCGCCGCGTACCTACTCGCACTCGCGTTGTGGCTGCGCAGGGTACAGGTGTCCAACCGTAGGATGCAGACGACGCCCGCAGCCTCACAACGCCTCTCCGTCGGCGTCCACCGGCCGTCGCGACAGACGACAGCTCCACCGGAAAATCGCGAACGTCATCCAGATCGTGGCCCTGCTCGTCGACCGCCGGGTCCCTGACTCTGCAGAGCTGGAAGACCATGTCGTCGGCGAGCGCCCAGCCATGCCAGAGAGAGCCAAGATAATGCAGGCCACCAGGACCACCGCGGTCGCGGTGGTGACGACACCGAGGAGGTTAGCCCAGAGGTGAGCAGGACCACTGGCAACGCCCAACGGATCAGCCCGCCGGTGCCCGCGAGGGGGCAAGCGCGCCGACGCTGACGCTAGGGATGCTGCCGACGAGCAGGGAGGCGGTGACGTCCAACCAAAAGTCGCCGAACAGAAGGTGCCCGACCGCCGCTGCGGCGACGAGTGGGCACGGCCGAGCGGCGAGGCCTGCAACGGTGGATCAAGAACCATCAGTGAGATGATCATTAGGGGAGCCGAGTCCACCGACGTCATCCCCACTACGAGCCCACATCCCACCCCGGTCAGGACGGTGGGGCAGCGGCCGCACAATGATGCGCAACGGATCCTGGGCGTCGTTGGGGTCTGTGTCGCCTCTTGCCCGGCGATGACAACGCCATCGGCGACAAAGGCTACATCGGAACCGGCATCACCACCCCGTACCGCAAGCCAGTCGGCGGAAACTCCTCGAATGGCAGAAAGAGTTCAACACCGCGATCAACAAGATCTGTGAGTGTCGTTGCGGTGCTCCTGGGTGGAGAACCACCAGGCTCGGTGCCGGTGACCCGACGTGACTCAAACAAGATCTGGCCGCTTCGGTGTGCCCTCTGTGTGACCTGTCCGTGGTGGTGCCGGCACCGGCCTGGCCCACCAG
>QHBY01000391.1 GCA_003244245.1 Pseudonocardiales bacterium | reverse complement strand
ACGCCCATCGCGGAACACGCCTTCGGGCCGACCCAAGGGAACCCTGGTGCCGACGTCAGACCGATTCGTCAACCCCTACACCTTTGTGCCGTTTCCCGCGGCGTTCGCGGCGCGTTCGGCGCCGCACGGGCATCGGGGCGACGCAGAGCTGTGGTCGGGGACCATCGGGATCGTCATCAAGGCCAGCACGCCGGTGCTGGTCCGTGGGACCTGCGGCGCGGATGATAAGACGCTGCCGCACCGGCCCGGGCCTGACGACGCAATCCAGCAGATCATCCCGGGCTCGTCCCTGCACGGAGGGGTCCGCGCGTTGCACGAGACGTTGACCGGCAGCTGTCTGCGGGTGTTCGACCAGGAGTTCTCCCCGGTCTATCGCGACGCTGCGGCTGACACCACCGGCCTACGGCTCGCCCTGGTGAAAGAGGTCAGCGAAGACGGTCGGCCGACCTGTTTACAGCTGTGCGAGCCGGCATCAGACCCTCGAAAGGCGCGGATCCACCACACCATCCTTGGCAAGCTGGGTGGTGTGCAGGGGCTGGTATCGGGCGCGCGGCTGGGCGTCGCCATGGGCACCAGTGGAGTGACTGGCGCCTGGGAGAAGCCTGACGGGGAGTGGGTCGTCTTCATCAGTGACAGCGCCGCACGACCTGAACGAGGCTCGTACTCCGGGGCAGTGCGGAAACTCACCGACGCCCCGTCGCCGACGCTCGGCGATCGGGCGTGGCAGGACTTCCTCGCCTCAGTCAAGCACAGCGTCGACGTGCGCACGGCCGATAAGGCGAACTCCCATCTGGAGACCGTCACCTGGGGTGGAGCAATGGTGGGGAGGCGCTACCGGGCATCGGAGCGGCTCCGGGTCGACCAGCCGGTATGGCTGCGGCTGAACAACACCTGCACCGACGTCGTGCAGCTGCAGCTGGCTCAGATCTGGCGGCACCGTGGCACGACGGCGCGTAAGGGTGGTAAGTACGCGGCCGGAGATGAGCTGCCCGACCGGGCGCGCGCGAGAGTCCCGGCCGAGGCGCTCGCATGCGCGAAAGTCGATGAGCTCTGTCCGAGTTGCCGGCTCCTCGGTGCGGCCGACACCCGAGAAGACCGCCAGCAGCGCGCCCGCCAGGCTGACCAGCAGTCCTACCGGGGTCACGTGCGGTTCTCCGACGCGACCACCCCCAATCCGGCGAAGCCGCTGCCGGTCGTACTGCCCCCGCTCGGGGAACCCCGGCCCGGGGCCGGCCAGTTCTACCTGGAG
This sequence comes from Pseudonocardiales bacterium, assembly GCA_003244245.1. GTDB lineage: Bacteria > Actinomycetota > Actinomycetes > Mycobacteriales > Pseudonocardiaceae. The sequence goes on along the minus strand of QHBY01000391.1, from coordinate 39,063 downwards.
AGCACGGACGCACAAGGCAGTGGCGACCGCCCGGCGTTACGAGAGTGGGGGTCGGCGGCTGACTTTCCTGATGTCCGGCATCTCCGGGGTCGCAAGTTCTACTGGCACACCACCAGTAGCAACGGCAGGGAGTCGCGCCGGGGACGCGCCCGAACGCATCACCTTGCCGATCACAAAGAGCTCACCAGCGAGGCAGTCGCGTTCCCCATCGGGACCACTTTTACCGCGACTATCACCGCAATCGACGTCGACCTCCCGCAGCTGGGGAGTCTGCTGGCTACCCTTGAGCCGGCCATCATCCACGGCGAGGGTAACCACGTTGTGCACCTGGGTGGCGGCCGGTCGCTGGGCTACGGCAGCTGCAATATCAGCGTTGAAGCGGCTCGAACCCGATTCTGGAGCTCTGCAAGCCGGTACGGTGCGAGCGGCGACCCACGGGACTCCGACAACATCCGGCAGGAGGCCATCGCCGCCTTCCGCCGCGTGGTTCCTGTCGAGGTGCAGGAAACCTGGCCGGCGTTGGCCAGGGCGCTGACCCTCGATCACGTTCCCCGCGATCAGGTCTGGTACCCACCGGGCGCCCCCTGGTCCCGCCGCAACGACATGAACGGCAAGCCCTTCGACGAGGGCTACGCGTTCTGGCAGCAGACCAGCGGGCTCTATCACAGCGGCGGCTCTGGCAGGAAGCCTCGAATGGGTTTCCCGCTCGGCGTGTTGCCTGACATCGTTGATCCCGAGCAGAGCATGGAGATCGTGGTGGGCAAGGCTGCGGCAATCGAGCTGGATGAGCAGGGTCGGTAATGCCACGCTACATAGATGTCTCGGTGCAGCATATCCAGAGCTACCTGGTCCGGGCGCAGCACCTGAAAGGCCGCCGCGGCGCTTCCACAATGATCACCAGAGCGACCCACAAGGGCGCGATTTCCGAATGCCTGGCCGGCTTGCCCGCCACCTTGCACGAGGAGGCAGGTGCGGTGGACGGGGTCATCGCGGTCTGTCTCGATCGGCCTGACCCCGACCTCACCACCGAGATCACCGACCGGCTTGTGAACCACCTGCGAGCGGAGCTTCCCGCCGCGTTCATCGTCGCCACCTACCGGGACGGGTCGAGCTATGCCGACGCGGTCGCGAGCGAAATCGAGGAGCGTCAGGTTGCCCGGTACCCCGCAGTGTGTGCGGAATGGCCAGCCGCGAAACGCTGCGATTGGTGCAACATCTGGCCGGCCAGCGCACTGATCATCGACGGTGCCGGCGAAGATGTGCGCAACCGTGACGTCTGTCGGGACTGTGTGCTGCGCAGCGACCAGGCTGGCCTCAATATGCAAGAGGGGTGGAAGCCGCTCGCCGAGACTCGGCTGCGTCGCCACTTGGCGGACCGGGGGTCTCGTCGCGAGCTGCCCACCGATTTCGACCAGCTCGCAAACCTCGGACCGGTGGCCGGGGAGCACAATCACGTGGCCACGGTTCTCGCCGACGGCAACGGGATCGGCAAGCTGATCTCCGGGTTGCGCGCCGCCGCCCGCAGTGGCGGGGACTCAGAGGCGCTGCGGAACGCACCGCGGACGATCGATGGGGCCACCTGGACCGCCTTGACCAGGGCGGTCGATGCGATCGACGGGACCGACGTCGCGGATTGGCGGGTGATCCCGCACCTCGTCGGCGGTGACGACCTGCTGGTCAGCGTGCCCGCGCACAGCGCCTGGGATTTCGTCCGGGCATACCTCGCCGAGTTCAGCACTGGGGTGTCCTCGTTGGCCCGGGGTGACCTGGTGCCCTCGGCTTCCGCCGGAGTGGTCTTCCACCAGATCAAGGAACCGTTCTCTGTGGTCGCCGACCTGGCGCACGACCTGCTCACGGTCGCCAAGAAGGAGCACCTCGGTCGCCGCGCCGCGCTGTGCTGGCAGTCGGTCACCCATGACGGCAGTGCACGGGTCCGCGACCGCCGAAGCCTCACCCTCGACGGTCTTGAGGACAGCTGGGACGCACTTGCCCGGTTCGCCAGCGTGACAAAGTCTCAGCGGCACGTGCTCGCTCGCATGGGTCGGGAGGGTAAGGACATAGAGCCGCAACTTGCTCGCCTACGCGCCGGTGACCAGACGATGATGTCCATAGTGACCCCCTTCGTCGGGGAGGATCCGCCAATCCCGCTGGAGCAGGCGATCGGGATGGTCGAATGGTGGTGGTCACGGTGAACGTCAACGAGCTGCATTTCGTCATCGACTTCCTCAGCCCGTTCCGCGTCTCGACCGGGCAGCCCGCCGCTGGGGTGGACGCGACGATCGACACCGACGATGCGCTGCCTGCGACATCGCTCAAAGGTGTGATGCGGGCGACCGCCAAGCACGTGCTGGGGGAGGAAGCGGATCTCGTGGGGGCGGTCTTCGGGGACGCCAAACAGCCGTGCCCGTGGCACTGGGGCGATGCTGTCCCCACCGGCGGGCTGTGGGGGCGGCCGCAGGTCACCGCGCGGGTGCGGATCGATGCGGCGAGCCACACCGCAACGCGGGACATGCTCGCGCTCACCGAGGAGACCACGGCGGCTCGTGCCGAGTTCGTGCTCACCCGCATGGCGCCGGTGACCGACATCGAACTGCACGCCGCGGTACTGGCCATGGTCGCCCGAGCCACCCGTTCGTTGGGTGCCGCTCGACGCCGTGGGCTCGGCTGGGTGTCGATCACCTGTCCCGATGTCACTCTTGATCGCGCCGCTGTCGAGAAGGTCCTCGCCTGGAGGTCCGTATGAGCACCACCGCCAAGGTGACTATGAAGCTTGAGCAACCGGTGCACGCCGGCACCGGCCCGTTGCCTGACTATCGCAATCCAACTCACGATCACATCCCTGGCAGCGTGCTCCGCGGGGCTTGCGCCGCGGCCTGGATCCGCGCTCTTGGTGCGCCCGCCCCCGGCACCGCCCACCGCCAGGCGTTCATCGAGACGTTCGAGTCCGACGGGGTCTTTGGACCGTTGCACCGGGCAGGCAGTCTCCCGGTACCGATCAGCGTGCTCGTGCACAAGTACGAGGCGGAGCCGGATTGCCAACAGCTATGGTGGGATCGCAGTCTCGGTGAGGACGCCACGGAATGCCCGGACTGCGGCCAGGGCCTTGAAGCAGCCAAGGGCGAGCCGCGGGAGCCGCCTGAAGAACGGCCTGAGTGGCTGCTGCGGCGCACCCGGGCGGCTCTCACCACCGATGGCGTAGCCAAAGACGAGCAGCTCTACCGGAAGGATTCCCTCGCGCGCCGTCAGGTACTCACTGGATGGGTCAGTGCGGCGGCAGTCCAGGCCTTCGATGTTGGTGGCGAGCCGGTGCAGCGGTTGTGGCTGGGGGGAGGGCGCACCACCGGCGGCCTTGCCCGCGTCACGGTTGATCCCGATGCCGAGCCCGAAGCGCTGGAGACCGACGGCTCGGCGGTGGTGCTTCGCTTGGCCAGTTCCGGGATCTTTGTTGATGTCACGGGCCTGCCGGCCGACGTCCCGAGCAGAGAAGAGCTCCGCGGCGTCCTGGGGGTGGAGGTCGTCTCGGTGGTCCGCTGGATGCGCTGGGGTGAGGCAGCTGGCTGGCACGCCGCGGCCGGACTCGCCAAGCCGACCGAGCGGGTGGTCACCGCCGGGTCGACCTACCGGGTGGAGTGTGACCGTGCACCTTCCCAGGAGGCGCTGCGCGCGTTGCGGGTACGCGGCCTGGGCTTACGGCGACGCGAAGGCTTCGGCGCTCTGTGCCCGCCGCTGGACCCACCCACCTCAACCCCCGCGAGCGTAATCCCGTGATACCGACACTGATCACCATCCGGGTGCGGCTGCTCAGCCCGGGCGGTGTGACCGGACCGGAACGCCGCCACCTCGACACCGGCGAAGAGGAGCCAGCGAATCATCTTCCCCTGCGCCGCGACCCGGACCATGTCGTCACGCTGCCGGGCACCACGGTCGCCGGGAGTCTGAAGGCGCACTGCGCGTTGTGGCCTGGGCTGCCATCCGATTTGTTCGGAGGGGCTCCTGAGGACGAGAAGAAGGTCGCCTCGCCGGTCCAGGTGCTCGGTGTCCGGCTGCGCGGTGCGCTGCCGGCCGTCACATCCGCAACCCGGGTCGCGATCGATCGGCACCGTGGAGCGGCGCGGGTCCACGCCCTGTTCACCGTCGAGCAGCTGCCCGCTGGCACTGAGTTTGACGTCCACCTGCGGTGGGACGATGCGGGAGCCGCGCTGCAAAGGTTCCTCGACGCCGTACGAGGCTGGCGACCGTGGATAGGACGGGGAGTCACCACGGGCGCTGGCGGCTGTGCCGTCACCGGCGTTGGGTGGCGCAGCTACGACCTCTCCCGCACCGACGGCCTCCTGGAGTGGCTCACCGTCGAGGGTCCCGCGACCTACCCGCAACCCACCGAAGTGCTTCCCGCGCCGAGCCCGCGAACTGCGGCGATCGACGTCGTGCTCGACATCGTCGACGGGCTGCACATCGGAAGGGGTGCTTCGGAGCCGCTGGAGGGACCCGAGACCAAGGTCTCGCTCGTGGTGCAGCGAAACAACGGTGAGCCCTACGTTCCGGGCAGCAGCCTCAAGGGCGTGCTGCGATCGCGCGTCGAATACATATGCCGGGTGCTCGGTCACCCCGCCTGCGACGACGCCGGATGCGGAACATGCCAGGCGTGCCTCCTGTTCGGATGGTCACCTCGAAGCGGCGGGGACCCGCGGATGGGTGCTCGGGCAGCGGTCGCCATCCCGGATGCGGTGATCGATGGCGCCGAGTTCGACCTGCGTACCCATGTGGCGCTCGACCGGGTCACCGGTGGGGCGCGGTCGGGACTGCTCTACGCACAGCAGGTCGTCGTTACCGGTCATTTCCGCCTCCGGGTGGAACCCCTTCGCTGCCTCACCGACGTGGAGCTTGCGCTGTTGCGGGCATGCGTCGCCGACTTGCACGACGGCCTGGTCGGCATAGGCACCGCCACGACCAGAGGCCTGGGCACAGTCCGGGTTTGCGACGACGCCTGGACGGTTCCCGACCTCACCGCGCTGGCGACGCTCGTCACGGGAGGATCCGATGGCTGAACAGATGTCGCTTCACGGCAGCGGCCCGCGCACCCGCGCGGAGTGGGTTGACCTGGTGGCGTCCCTGCCCGATGCCACAGCCGTCTGGGCCGATCTCGAAGGGATGCACCAGACGCCGCTGCCCGACTCGATGCCGGTCGGTGCTACGCACCTGTGGTTCTGGGATACCAGGCGCCATGGGCGGGTTCGGATCGACGGAGAGACCTGGGTCGCAGGCGTACTCACCGAACCGGAGACGTCCGCGCCAGCGCACTGCAACGCGTTTCGCGAGGATGGCATCGTCGTGGACCGGGTCAAACTCACTGCATGGGCCCCGGCTGAACGGCGCATCGAGCAGTTTCGCGGGGACCGCGAAGTGCTGGCGAGCTTCGCGCAACTCGTACCACGACGGCCGACCACGGGGGTCTTCCTCGCTGCTGCGGGGGACCAAGCATGACCGAAGCCGAGACCCGTCTGGTCAACCTCATGCCTCATGACCTGGTGGTCCTGAACAACGGCCGTTTCGTTCTGGCGCAGTCCGGTCACGTGGCCCGAATGGACCAACACGTGGTGGACGACATTCTGCTCCGCGTGCCCGGCGCGGTGCTGCCGCTCGCCTCGGTAAGGTACGGGACAGTGTCAGCCCTTCCGGCGCAACGGCCTGGCGTGCTGCTCGTCGTGTCCCGTGCCCTCGCCGCCGAAGTCGCGAGACCCGATCTGGTCTTTCCCGATCTGGAGATCCGCGACGACCACCACCGCGTCGTCGGATGCCAACGATTGGCTCGTTTCGCTGTGAGCTGAGCAGCGCAACAGAAGTCGAACGTGCTCCTGCAAGAATGACACCCAATACTCGCCGACGCCGCCAATTTCGGGCCGTCCCGGCGACGCATCCCCGTCGACGCCGTCGACGCCGATGGCTGTGAGGAGTTTCCTTTCTCGGGTCAAGTGCGGCCTTCGGCCGCCGCCGCTGGTCGCCGGGCCGGTCCGGTCCTCGCTCCGCTGCGGGCGGCCGGCCCGGCGGCGGCGCACAGCAGAAAGCCCGGCGACCCGAGAACGAAAAAGTTCTCACCGGTCGCCGGACTGTCGTGTGCACGCGCCGAGCTGGTGTTCAGGCCTGTCCTCTCCGCCGCTGATTGTCTCCTGGGTGACCGTCACCGGTAAAGGCCGCTGCCGCGTCCCTGACGGGATCACGCTGCGCGTGAGCCTTGACCGGCGACGCTCACCCATGAGAAGCGGCCACTACGAGGAAATGCCCTCCGAATGATCCTCTGATTCGACGGGTGGGGTGATCAACGCCAGGTAGACGTGCTCAGTGGTGACCTCGTCCGTGCATGCTGCGCCCAACAGCGCATGCGCCAGTTGATCTCCGCCGTTGGGCTCGGACAACCACGAAGCCGCCGCATCCACCAGAGCCAGACGTTGCAGCGCCGAAAGCCGAGACTCCCGCTCCGCCAGCACCGCCACCGCATCCAGCCGCTGACGACTCGGCACAGTACGATCACCCCGCGGCAGGGGCATGGTTGGTTCGGGGTCACCGAGTACGGACGCGGAAAGGTCCAAGGTGCGGGACAGCTCCTGCTCCGTGAGGATCGGCCGAGGTGCCCGGTGAAACACCCGAGAAACCGCCGACCACTCCTCCAACACCCGCGCCACCGACCGAGCACGCCACGGCGCCAACCGCAGCACCACCGACGGCGACTCCTCACCGCCGAGCACGAGCGTGCCACCGTCCAACTCCACCACCTCACCGTTATCCAGAGCCACCCGCAGGCGGTCAGGATCGAACTGCATAGGGTTCGTCATTGGGTCTCCACCCTCCATTCCAGGGTTTGGGGATCAAGGCCGAGGGCAGGTGCTCCAACACCCGCCCTCGGCCGCCTCATCAGGGGGCGGGTGCGCCTCCTGATCTCACTTGCTTATTCAGAGCGAAGCCAGGTCCCGCGCCTGGTCCACACCGCCCGCCTACGACCAGTCCGACCATCGGACCCAGCCTTGTCAACGGCGCCGACTAACACTGGCCAGCAGGACCCGACGCCCAGCTCGACACGGTGAAGTCAGCAAGAAGTCAGCAGACGCTGTAGCTCGGGTCACGAGAGCAACAGACCGCCGAGCACGTCCTCCCCGGTCAGAAGACCTATGCGGTACCCCGCAGCCGCGATCAACAAGGCGAATCGGCGTTGACACGGTAGAGGCCACTGGTTCAATCCCAGTATCGCCCACCACCGCTCCACTACGACGCGGAATTTCCGACGCCGACCGTGAGCGGAGGTCCGCGGGCAGGCCGAGAAATAGTGGTTTGTTCGTGCCCGTTCGCCCCGTATGATCGCGCCTGTGCGCGGATCACGGGATAGCGATGACTTGGTCCCCCTGCACGAGCCGTTCGAGACGGCTCTGCGCGGCTTCAACCGAAGACAGGTCCTGGAGCACCTCGAATCCCTCGATGGCCGCATCGCGGTGGTCGCCGCCGATCGCGATGCGGCTCTGACCCAGGTCGCCGAGCTCAGCAAGGTGATGAATCATCTCCGGTTGCAGAGCGAGCTGCTGGAATATCTACGCCGGGAGGCGCACGAGGCAAGTTCGCGGGTTGAGCGCGTCCTGGCTAGCCCGATGGCCGAGGGCAGCGCCCGAATCCAGCGCATCTTGCGGCTGGCCGAGGAGGAGGCGGCCGAGCTCAAGGCCACTGCCGAGGCAGAGATCGTCGCCAGAAGGGCTCACGCCGACAAGGAGCTCGCCGAGCTGAGAGCGAGCGCGGATGAGCAGATCACGAGCCTGCGAGCACATGCCAGCCGCGAGACCAAGTCGCTGCTCGAGCATGCGAGACGGCAGTGCGATCAGCTGGAGGCGGACTCCGCTGCGCGCCGTGAGGCCGCCGAGCAGGACGCGGCGCAGGCGATCGCGAAACGTGAGGCCGCGGCGAGCGCCGGGATCCGGGACAGCGAGCTGCGCAGCCTCACCCGTCTACACCTCATTCACCAGATGGTTGGCGAGCAGCTGTTGACCCGGGCGTGCGCGGTTGAACGCGACGAGTCGGCGTTGCGCGAGCTGCGGGCCCAGGTTGCCACAGACATGACCGCGCTCGAGTCGTTGCGTACCGACCTAACCGCGTCGTTGGCCGCGACCTACCAGGTCTTGACCGAGGCGCTCGCGCACGTCGGCAGGACCGCGGTAGACCGTGTTCCGGAGGACCGGAACGCTGTAGAGCATGCCGAGATTCCCGCATCCCCGGTACCGATCCAGCGCAGTGCCCAGGGTGGGACGGTGTACCTGCTCAACGCCGGCGCCGAGGACCGGCGCTCGCCCCGCGCTCCGAGCTGACCGCCGACCTGCCAGCCGCGATTCGGCGCACCATTCGGAGCCGGATCGTGGCCGGTAGGGATCATGTTCACGGCAGGCTCACCGGGAGGGTGTCAGCATCGCCAGGCCACCGCCGACCTGGATGCGAGGAGAGTCTGTGCGCCACCGGATACTGCGGTGTCTGGGGGTGCCCATGATGCTGATGGCGGTGCTGGTGGGCGGATGCACCGCGGGACCCTCGGATCGGCCCGCAGTGGCGGTGCGCGACGCCAACCTGCCTCCGCAACGTTTCCAGCCGGCTTTCCCTGGTAGCCCGCCGCTGCCACCGGCCGGCGACTACTACCGCAATTCGCTGCCCTGGCGAGAGTGCACCGACGCGATCAGCAGTGCGCTCGGCATGCCCAGCCCACGACGAGTGGAGTGCAGCGAACTTCGGGTCGACGCCACGGTTGCCAGACCAGTATTCGGGAACTCTCTTCATCTGGACCTCACCAGAGTGGGCGACGGACCGGCCCCTCTCGTCGTGATCGGCGAGGCGTACGGGGAGCCCGGAACGGTCCGGGCAGCTCGACTGGCGCAGCAACTTTCCCCCGCCCTCCTGGACCGTTTCACCCTGATCGGGATGGCCCGCCGTGGCACCGGCCCGAGTGAACCGCTGGATTGCATACCGAAAACCACGCGGAATCAGATTGTCGGCATCGATCCCGACCCGGGCCAGGCCGGACAGCTGGATTCGCTGCTCGACATCACCCGCGTCGCCATCGAGACCTGTGTGCAGGATCTCGGTGAAGTGCTCACCACGATCAACTCCACCGGCACAGCCGACGACCTCGAGCAGCTGCGGGTCTCCCTCAACGCGCCGGTGCTCAACGTGATCTCGCACGGTGAGGCGTCCCGGGCGGTCACCGAGTTCCTGCGCCGATACCCCGCCTCGGTGGGACGGGTGGTGCTCGACGGCGCCGTTGATCCCACCGCCGACGACGTGGCCGCCGCGGAGACCACGCTGGTCGCCGCGGACGCCGGCTACACCGCGTTCGCCGCCGACTGCGTGGCCCGAGGTTGTCCGCTGGGGGGCGAACCTCGCGGCGCCCTACTGGCCTTGGCCAAGGCGCTGCGTCAGACTCCACTACACGTCGGCTCGCAACTGATCACCGCGGGCATCGCCTACCAGGCTGTGCTCGAGACGGTCGGTGACCCGGAGCGCTGGCCGCAGCTGTCCCATGCACTGGCAGCCGCCCGCGACGGGGACGGGGTCGAGCTGGCCGCCGTCGTGACGCCGATACTGAGCACCGACCGCGGACTGCCCGCACGCTTCGACCCTGCGTTGGCAACGCACTGCAATGACACTCCTACCAGGGTGCCCCCCGAGCGCGCCCAGCAGCTGGCAAGCCAGTGGCAGCAGCGTTCGGCGCTGTTCGGACCGCTGTTCGCGGCGCGGCTGCTGCTGTGTAGCGCGTGGCCGGTGCCCTCGCCGCCGCCTGTGTCGGAGGACCGGGCGCTGCCGCCAGTGCTGGTGGTGGCCACCGCCGGGGACCCGTTGACCCCAGTCGAAGGCGCCAGGCGCACCGTACAGTCCATGCCGTCCGCGACGCTGGTGACCTGGCAGGGCCAGGCACACGGCGCGCTACCTCGTAGCCCCTGCGTCGTCGACCTGGTCACCCGCTTCCTCACGGATGCCTCAGTACCGCGGCAAGGCACGCTGTGCCCGCCGTAATTGGATTTGTATGACACCTGTGATCCGCGGTCGGCATCGACAACAACGTCGATACCCGGACCTGGCTGCTGGAGAGCTGCCGACCGACTCGAAGACCACCGAGATCCGAGTAAACGCCTTTAGCCATCGCAAGATCAAAATCAGATCGCTAATACGATTCACATGCCGGGATGAAGAGGGCTTGACCCGGGTCACCACGGTGACCCGCTACATCAGCTTCGAGGAGTTCGGAGCCGAAGGGCGATGCCGGGGTACGTGCGGTGACAGACCCGGCTCGCTAGCTGGACGGGTCTTCGCTGCTGCTAGGACGCTTTGCGCGGCTCGGCTGGACCCTCAGGGGCTCGCCGGGCATTTTGGGGTATTCGGGCGGGTAGGGCAGATCACCCAGGCCGTGGTCACGCTCATCGCGCAAGGCCCACTCCAGCAGCGGCTCCAAGCCGAACGACTCACCGTCCAGCCCGGCATGCGGGTCGCCCCGCTGCACGAGCAGCGCGGGCACCGTGAGCACGTCGAAATCGTCCGGGTGCACATCCATCAGGTCGTCCCAGTGCACCGGCATCGAGACGGTAGCGCGCGGGGTGCCGCGCACCGACCAGGCCGAGGCGATCGTGCGGTCGCGCGCTGCCTGGTTGAAGTCGAGGAACACCCGCTGGCCGCGTTCTTCTTTCCACCACGACACGGTGGCCTGTTGCGGAATCCGCCGCGCCACCTCCCGCGCCAGTGCAATCACCGCCCGGCGGACCTGCACGAACGACCACTGTGCGCGAATCCGCACCGCAACGTGAATCCCCCGGCCGCCGGAGGTCTTGGGGTAACCGACCAGTCCTGCCTCAGCCAGCACCTCGCGCAGCACCTCGGCCACCACAGCGGCGTCGGTGAAGTCGGTCCCCAGCTGCGGGTCGAGGTCGACGCGCAGCTCGTCGGGATGATCCACTCGTGGACGGCGCACCGGCCACGGATGGAAGTCGAAGGTGCCCAGGTTCGCCGCCCAGGCGAGCACGGCAGGCTCGGTGGGACAGACCTCACTGGCGGTTCGTCCGGACGGGAAGGTGATCTCCACCGAATCCACCCAGGCCGGGGCACCCCGGGGCACCCGTTTGGCGTAGAAGGCTTCCCCGGTGACGCCATCGACGAAGCGCTTGAGCGTGACCGGGCGCTGCGCGAGCACGCTCAGCAATGGCTCGGACACAGCGAGGTAGTACTCCACGATCTGCCGCTTGGTGATGCCACGCTCAGGGAAGTACACCTTGTCCGGGTTGGAGACCCGCACAATGCGCTCGCCTCCCGGACCGGGCACCGTGAGTTCCAGCGCGTCACCGCGAGCCACGATCGGAAAGCTACCGCATAACGGCTACCGTGGGGCCGTGGTGCGCAGCGAATCCCAACCCGACTGGCCGGGCGGCGAGTATGGAGCCAGTCGGCAGCCGGGTGCGCAGGAGCGACGTCGACTCGACGATGACCTGATCGGGCTGGACCGCAACGATCCAGAGGTGCGGGCCTTTTCCGAGCACCTGGACCGTGCCCACCGGCTGAGGTCCGGGTTCACCGTGGAGGGCTACCTGTCCGGAGTCAGCGACTTCGCGGAGTCAGTCAACCGTGCGGAGGGTCCTCGGCGGTTAGCGGCCGTCTTGGTGGTGGGACTCATCCTGCTCGGCGTGGCGGTCACGGTGTGGCAGGCAGCGACGTTCGTCCTCACCGCCCTGCTGGGCTGAAGCCCGGGTAGCGTATTGGCATGGATCCGGTTAAGGGTGTGACGCCCAAGGTCGTCAAGCCCGACGCCCAGTGGCGCGAGCAGCTCACCCCCCAGGAGTACGCCGTGTTGCGCCAGGCAGGCACGGAACCTCCGGGGACCGGCGAGTACGAGCACACCAAGACCCAGGGCGTGTACGAGTGTCGGGCCTGCGGGGCAGAGTTGTTCCGCAGCGGCCACAAGTTCGAGTCGCATTGTGGATGGCCATCGTTCTTCACCCCGCTGGCCGGCGACTCGGTGTTACTTCGCGAGGACCGCAGCATGTTCTCCAAGCGCGTCGAGGTGCTCTGCGCCACCTGCCACAGCCATCTGGGGCACGTCTTCAACGGCGAGGGGTACGACACGCCCACCGATCAGCGTTACTGCATCAACGCGATCTCGCTGCGGCTGGTGCCTGACGAGGCTGCGCCCCCTAAGGCAGCCCGGTGACCAGCTCGGCGACCGGCACCCGGGGACCGGTGAAGAACGGCACCTCCTCGCGGACGTGTCGGCGGGCCCGGCTGGCCCGTAGCGCGCGCATCAGGTCGACGATGCGGTGTAGTTCGTCGGCCTCGAATGCCAGGATCCACTCGTAGTCGCTCAGCGCGAACGAGGCGACCGTATTGGCCCGCACGTCGGGATAGTCGCGCGCCTGCATCCCGTGTTCGGCGAGCAGCTCCCGGCGTTCGGCGTCGGGCAGCAGGTACCACTCATAGGACCGTACGAACGGGTAGACGCAGACATACCGCTTAGGCTCCTCACCGGCCAGAAACGCCGGCACGTGGCTCTTGTTGAACTCTGCGGGTCGGTTCAACGCCACCGTCGACCACACCGGCACGCTGGCCCGGCCCAGCGCGGTGGCGCGGCGCAGGTTGGCGTACCCGGCTTGCAGCGCCTCGATCTCCGCAGCGTGCCACCAGATCATCCAGTCCGCGTCGGCGCGCAGGCCGGCGAGGTCGTAGACCCCGCGCACAGCAACTCCCTTGCCCTCCAGCGTCTCGAGGTACTGCTGCGCCTCGCGGGCAGGCTCGGCGCGGTCGTCGACCAGTTTTCCGGGTTCGACCCGAAATGCCGACCACATGGTGTAGCGAATGGCGGAGTTCAGCGCGGCGTAGTCCAGGCGGGTCATGAGCCCATTGTCCCACCGCCTGCCGCGGCTGACGCGCCACGGCTGTTGAGGTAACCGACGACGCGGCGGGCCGCGGCGTCGGCGGTACCGATGCACGCTGGCAGGCCCACCCCGTGCAGGGTGGCACCGGCGACCGCAAGCCCAGCCGACCCGGCCACCTCCCGCTCAAGGACAGCGACGGCGTCGAGGTGCCCCGGCGCGTACTGCGGCAGGCCACCCCCCCAGCGCGCCACCACGGTGGCCACCGGTGCAGCGGTGATCCCGGTGAGCGTGGCGAGATCAGCGCGTGCCGCGTCGACCAGTTCTGCGTCGTCGCGTTGCAGGACCCGGGCCTCGCCGTGGCGACCCACCGAGGCCCGCACCAGCACCACGTCCGCTGAGCGCGCGTGCGCCCACTTACGGCCGGAGAAGGTGAACGCCTTGACCGACAGCGGCTCGCTGGCGGCCACCAACACGCCGGAGCTCGCTGGCAGACCCTGCGCGGCGGCCTGCGGCAGGGCGAGCCCGACGACTGCGCAGGAAGCGACCTCGACCTGGCTTGCCGCAGCCGAGGCGGCAGGCAACGGATCAGCCAGAAGCCGCCGCAAGGCCGGCGCCGGGAGGGCCAGCACCACGGCATCGGCATCGACGTACTGGGGTTGGCTGGTGCTGCCCAGCTCCAGCCGCCACCCCTGCGGTGTGCGAGCCAGCCCGCGTACCGGTAGCCCGAGCCTCGGGCGCACCGCCGCACCCGCCACTAGCGCGTCCACCAGGCCCTCGAACCCTCCGCTCAGGGTGCCGAATACCGGGCCGCGTCCGGGCGGCGGCCGGCTGGCGGCCAAGGCCATACCGGCCGCGGCGAGCAGCGATCCGGCGCCGCGGTCCAGCGCGGCGGCCACCGCGGGCAGCGTGGCGCGCAGCCCGAGCGCGTCGGCACGCCCGGCGTACACCCCGCCCAGCAGCGGGTCAACCAGCCGGTCGACCAACTCATCGCCGGCTCGCTCGCGCAGCAGCAGCCCGACCGAGGCGTCGCACCCGGGCTCCCAGCGCAGCGGAATCGCGGGTTCCGCGGCCACCTGTGCCGCCCCCTGCACAGACAGCAACCCGGCGACGTCGGCAGCAGCGCCGGGCACGCCGAGCATGGTGCCCGTGGGCAGCGGCATGGTCTGCCCACCCGCCCGCACCGTTGGCGCCGCCGGGGTGGGGTGCCTCAGCTGCCCACCGAGCCCCAGTTCCTCGATCAGATCGACCGCCTCCGGCCGTCGCACCAGGAATGCCTCCGCACCCACGTCGAGGGCCACGCCGCCGAGATCCACGGTGCGCAATGCACCGCCCAGCCGGCGCGAACCCTCGATGAGCACGATCTCGGCGGCCGACCCGAGCAGGGTGCGCAACCGATACGCCGTGGTCAACCCGGAGATGCCACCACCGACCACAACGACCCGGGTGTTGCTCACTGCGAGTGCGCCAACTCCACGATGCGGGTCAGCATGTCCGGGTCGGTTCCCGGCAGGACGCCGTGACCGAGGTTAAGCACGTGGGCGTCGGCTGCGCGCCCCTCAACGATCACCCGGCGCACCTCTCGCTCAACGGCCGGCCAGCCGGCCAGCAACACCGCCGGATCAAGGTTTCCCTGGAGCACGAGCGGGCCGTGCGTTCGTGCAGCCCGCACTCGCTGCGCGGCCACGTCCAGCGGAATCCGCCAGTCCACCCCGACGACGTCGGCGCCGGCTTGAGCCATCGCGCCGAGCAGCTCTCCGGTGCCCACCCCGAAGTGAATCCGCGGCAAGCCGGTATCGGCCAGACCCGCCAGTACCAGTTCCGAATGTGGGAACACGAACTGCCGGTACTCACGTTCGGACAGCGCGCCCGCCCACGAGTCGAACAGCTGAACCGCATCCACCCCGGCCGCTGCCTGAACCCGCAGGAAGGTCAGGGTGAGCTCGGCGAGCCGGCCCAGCAGGGCGTGCCAGACGTCGGGCTCGGAGTGCATGAGTGCCTTGGTGCGCTCGTGGTGACGGCTCGGTCCGCCCTCGACAAGGTAGGACGCGAGGGTGAAAGGGGCCCCAGCGAAGCCGATCAACGGGATCTGCCCCAGCTCGGCGACCAGCAGCCGCACCGCGGCCGCCACCGGCTCCACCGCGTCCGGTTCGAGCACCGGCAACGCCATGACATCAGCGGCGCTGCGCACCGGGTTGTCCACCACCGGACCAGTGCCCGGCACGATGTCCAGCCCGACGCCAGCGGCATACAGCGGCACCATGATGTCGCTGAACAGGATCGCGGCGTCCACCCCATGCCGGCGCACGGGTTGCAGCGTGATCTCGCACGCCAGCTCCGGAGTCATGCAGGCGTGCAGCATCGGCTGGTCAGCTCGCAACTTGCGGTACTCGGGCAGCGACCGCCCGGCCTGCCTCATAAACCACACCGGCAGGCGATTCGGGCGCTGGCCTCGGGCGGCGAGCAGCAGCGGTGCCTCGGGGAGTAGCCGGCGACCAGTGGCCGGCTCAGTAGTCCTGGTCATCTCGGCCACCATCGTCGCACGGGTTAGCTTTCCCGCATCGAACGCCCTCGGGTGCAATACCGCTGGGCAGCGGCGTTTCGGCGAGACTGTCGGCGACCGTCCTCCTACAGTTCCCGATGTGCCCGATCTGGCGGACGCCCCGGAGATTTTCCGCAAAGCAGTGGTCTCGCTCAGCGCTGTGCGGCCGCGTTCCGAGATGCGGTTGGAACCGATCCCAGCCCCGCGCCGACTTGCACCGTGGGCTTACGCCTGGGGTGTTGAGCTTCCCGGCGCCGGTTACGCGTCGGCGACCGGTCGACTCGTGCTGCTGCACGACCCGGCGGGGCAAGACGGTTGGGACAGCACCCTGCGGCTTGTCGGCTTCGTCCGCGCCGAGCTCGACGCCGAGTTGGCTGATGACCCGCTACTTGCAGCCGTGAGCTGGTCGTGGCTCGCCGACGCACTGGGCAGCGCGGGCGCCGAGTACACCGCCCTCGGGGGCACCGTCACCCAGACCTCATCAACCCGGTTCGGTGCGATCGCCGGTCGCGAGCGGGCCAACGATATCGAGCTGCGGGCATCATGGACCCCCGTCGACGACAGTCTGACGGCGCACGCGGAGGCTTTCTGCGAGCTCATCGCGGCAGCGGCCGGACTCCCCCCGGTCGGGGTGGTAACTCTCAGCAAGCGCCTCGGTTGAAGCATGTAACCGGGCATTCCTCGCGCACGGGCGGATGCCACGAATGCGTAGATAGACTGAATCGTCCGGTATGCCATGGGCGTTACCTGACCTTGCCCAGTCTCCCCTGATTGGGCGACCGCCGATGGCGGCTTTGCGGGCAGATCGGCAAGAAGGTTCATGCAGGGGGCCCCGTTAGGCCGCTCGGGCGGCTAGTCTCGCCCGTACGACACCATCCTCGGTCGAGTGGCGGCGCGGTTACTCGGACGGGGTCCCGGTGCGGTCGGGGGCACGACCGACTCCAGGAGGTAGCTACGTGGCTGCTGTCGGATATGGCTCGACCGTCAGGTCGGCGCCGTCCGGCGCCGTGCCGGCGTCATTGGTCCCGCATCCGCGGGAGGAACTGTTCACGGTGTTGGTGGTCGACGACCATCCGTTACTTCGTGAGGCCATCGCCTCACGATTGGTAACGATGGGCGCGGTCACTGTGCACGAGGCTGCATCGGTAGCCGAGGCGAGGGCCCGCGCCCAAGCCTCGGGTCCGTGTGACCTGGCAATACTCGATCTGACCCTGCCTGACGGTAGCGGGCTGGACCTGATCGGGGAGCTGCGCGGATGGGGTTGGACCCGCATCGTGGTGCTGGCGTCATCCGACGACCCGCACGCCGTACGCACCGCGTTCCAGACCGGAGCGCAGGCTTACCTGCTCAAATCGGCGTCTCCGTCGGTGGTCACCGACGGCGTGCGTCGAGTCCTTGAGGGTGGGGTCTACGCAGACCCGACCGTCGCGCCGCTCTTGGCGTCGGGCACTCGGGTGGCGGGAACCGACAACACACCGCGAGAGCTGTCAGCCAGGGAGGTGGAGGTTCTTCAGCTGGTCGCCGACGGCCAGTCCAACAAGGAGATCGGTGAGGCGCTGAGCCTGTCCGCGCTCACCGTCAAGAGTCACCTGTCTCGTATCGGGCGCAAGCTCGGCACCGGTGATCGGGCGCAGATGGTGGCCCTCGCGATGCGTGCGGGGGTCATCCGCTGACCGATACGACTCCGGTTCCGCTGCTGGAGCCGGCCGCGGGGGTGCCACCGGTGGTCGCCTCTGCGGGAGCTCTGGACGCCGCGGTCGCGCTGCTCGGCGGCGGCACCGGTCCGGTGGCCTTGGATACCGAACGGGCCTCTGGCTATCGCTACTGGCAGCGCGCCTATCTCGTGCAGCTTCGGCGAGAGGACGCGGGCACGGTCCTCGTCGACCCGATCGGTCTTGACGACCTGTCCGGACTGGCCGACGTGCTCAACCCCTTGGAATGGGTGCTGCACGCCGCTTCCCAGGACCTGCCCTGCCTCGCTGAGCTGGGACTGCGTCCCACCGCGGTATTCGACACCGAACTGGCAGCTCGGCTGGCCGGGTTCGAGCGGGTTGGCCTGGCGCCCCTGGTCGAAGAACTGCTGGGCTATCACCTGCAGAAGGGACACGGCGCCGCGGACTGGTCACGTCGGCCGCTGCCCGCGGACTGGCTGACCTACGCCGCCCTCGATGTTGAGCTGCTGCTGCCGCTACGGGCGGCGATCGCCGCCGAACTGGATACCCAGGGCAAGTCGGCCTGGGCAGCGGAGGAATTCGAGGCAGTGCGGACAGCAGCGCCGGTCATCCCGCGGACTGACTCATGGCGACGAACCTCGGGGCTGCATCGTGTCCACCAGACGCGCCAATTGGCCGCGGTCCGTGAACTGTGGCAAGCCCGCGACCAGATGGCCCGGCAGCGTGACATCGCCCCAGGTCGGGTACTGCCCGATGCTGCGATCATCGACGCGGTTCTGGTCGAGCCGCCGGACGAGGCGACGCTGCTGTCGCGGCCGGTGTTCAGCGGCCGCTCACAGCGCCGGCACGTGAAGACGTGGCTGGCCGCGCTACACGCCGCCAGAGGACTGCCGGCCACCGAGCTACCATCGCTACGTGCCCAGGGCGAGAGCCCACCTCCGGTGAACCGCTGGCCGGACCGGGATCCGGCCGCCGCGGTCAGGCTCACCGCGGCACGCGCCGCACTAACCGAGATCGCTGAGCACCATCGGCTGCCGTTGCAGAACCTGCTGGCACCCGAGTTGGTCCGCAGGCTGTGCTGGCAACCCCCCGAACCGCTCGATGCCGCAGCGGTGGAAGAGGAACTCGTCGCAGGTGGAGCACGGCGATGGCAGTGCGAACTAACCGCATACGCCCTCACCGCGGCCCTCAGCTCACCCACGGGGTAGCCCGGCTACCCATGCGGTGGGCAGGCGCACCATCACTGCGAGGCCGCCACCGGGGACCGGTTCGGCGTGTACCGTGCCACCGTGCGCCGCGACCACGGCGCGGACGATTGACAGGCCTAGTCCTGCCCCATCATGCGCGGTCCGCGCGACTCCGCCGCGGCGGAAGGGCTCGAAGAGCGCGGTCACCGCCTCGGGCGCGATCACGTCACCCGAACTGGCGACCCGCAGCGTCGCCTGTGCTCCCGCCAGACCCGTGCAGACCTCCACCCAGCCACCGTCGATGTTATGCCGCACCGCATTCTCCACCAGGTTGCCCACGACCCGTTCCAGCAACGCGGGGTCACCCACCGTCAACGCCGGCATCATTTGCTTGCGCACGTGCAAGCCCCGGCTGCGCAGTTCGGGCGAGGCGATCCGCAGCGCGGCCTCGACCAAGCCGGCGAGGTCGGCCAGCTCTGCGGTCCGAAGCGCGCCACCCTCAGTTCGGGCTAGCACCAACAGGCCGTCCACCAACTGCTGGGCGCGCAGCGTCGCGTCGCGGATCACTGTGGCCATCCGGCGCAGCTCCGCCTCGTCAGCGGCTGGATCTGCCAGCGTGACATCCACCTCGGTGCGCACGACTGCCAACGGGGTCCGCAGTTCGTGGCTGGCGTTCGCGACGAATCGACGTTGTGACTGGAAGGCGGCTTGCAGCCGATCCAGCATCGCGTCGAAGGTATCGGCCAGCTCGGCCACCTCATCGCGTGGCCCCGGCAGCCGCAACCGTTCATCCAGCGACTCAGCGGACAGCCGACGGGCGGTGGCGGTCACGTCGTGCAGTGGCCGCAGCACCTGTCCGGTGATCACCCAAGCCAGCAGCACGGTGGCGGTGACCGCGAGCAAGAAGGCCACTGACCCGGCCAGCAGCAGGCGCTGCCTGGCCGCCTCCTGCAGTGCCTCCCCCAGCTGACGGGTGGCCACCGGCACACCATTGACCTTGACAGTGCTGCCCGGCGGCAGGTCCGGCACGGCGGCCACCACCCCGCCGACCAGCAGCCAGCCAAGCCACAGCAGCAGTGCACTCGCCGCCGCCGACAACCCGGTGGCGAGCAGCGTGAGCCGGACACGCAGCCCCGGGCCGCGGCGCGGCCTCACCAACCGCTGCGGTCGCACCAACGCTCAGCCGGGCGCAAGGTCGGCGCTGGGCACTCGGTAACCGGATCCCACCACGGTCTCGATGATGCCCGGGTCGCCAAGCTTTTTGCGCAGGGTCATCACGGTCACCCGCACCGTGGTGGTGAACGGATCGGCGTTCTCGTCCCACACTCTTTCCAGCAGCTCTTCGCTACTGACGACGCCGCCGCCGGCTGCGAGCAGCACTTCCAGAACCCCGAACTCCTTACGAGTGAGATCAACGGTAGTACCGGCGCGGCTGACGGTGCGCCGGGACGGATCGAGAAGCACATCGGCGGCGGTGAGTACCGGAGGGACCGCAGGCGTGGCGCGCCGGCCGAGCGCGCGCAGCCTGGCCACCAGTTCGGCGAATGCGAACGGCTTGGACAAGTAGTCGTCGGCGCCGAGTGACAGCCCAGCCACCCGGTCGGACACGGTGGCGCTGGCCGTGAGCATCAGCACTCGAGTCACCGCCCCGGACGCGGTGATTTCAGCGCACAGCTGATCGCCCGACATCCCCGGCAGGTCACGGTCGAGCACCACCACGTCATACCGGGTCACGGCAGCCTTCTCATGGCCGCTGTCGCCGTCGTAGGCGACATCCACGGCCATCCCCTCACGGCGCAGACCACGAGCAACCGCGTCGGCCAGCGGCTGCTCGTCCTCGACGATCAGAATACGCACCCCCCAACGGTGCCACACCTCAGCGCGGGCGCTGCACCGGCTCGGATGCGCCTATGAGGCGGTGCCCGGAGCTTCCACCGCGACGGGTACGCCGATCGGCCTGATCAGCGCGACGGCCCAGCCGGTCACTGCCCTGGCGACATCCTGCGCGGTCAGGCCGAGATCCGCCAGCACCTCATCGCGAAGGCCGTGCGCGAGGAATCGTTGAGGGATGCCGAGATCACGAAACGGCACGTCGACGTCGGCGTCTCGCAGGGCTGCGGCCAACGACCAGCCGAAACCGCCATGCCGGCCACCGTCCTCGACACTGACGACCAGGCGGTGCCGCGCGGCCATCCGCACCAGCACCTCAGGCACCGGGAGCACCCACCGGGGGTCGACGACGGTGACCCCGATGCCCTGGTCGGCCAGCCGTCTGGCAGCCGCCACGGCGAGCATGGCAAACGCGCCGACACCCACCAGCAGCACGTCGTCGCCGTCCGCCGCAGCAGGCCGGGCCAGCACGTCCACTCCCCCGACGCGCCGCAGCGCGGGCACTGCCTTGATCACCGGACCTTTGGGGAACCGCACCACGGTGGGGCCGTCATCCACCGCGACGGCCTCGGCCAGCTCCTCGCGCAGCGTGCCGGCGTCACGGGGCGCGGCCACCCGGATCCCCGGCACGATTCCCAGTACCGACAGGTCCCACATGCCGTTGTGGCTGGCGCCGTCGTCGCCGGTGATGCCGGCTCGGTCCAGGGTGATGGTGACCGGCGCGCTCAACAGCGCCACGTCCATCAGCACCTGGTCGAACGCCCGGTTGAGGAACGTCGAGTACAGCGCCACCACCGGATGCAGTCCACCCAGGGCTAGGCCCGCCGCGGAGGTGACCGCATGCTGCTCGGCGATGCCCACGTCGAAGCAGCGGTCCGGGAAACGCTTGGCGAAAACCGCCAGGCCCGTCGGGCCGGGCATCGCCGCAGTGATCGCGACCAGATCGTCGCGCGCACCGGCCAGCTTGATGAGTTCCTCGGTGAAGACGCTGGTCCAGGAGATTCCGGCAGGTGCGATAGGGGCACCGGTCTCGGGATCCATGACCTTCACCTGGTGCATCAGCTCGGCAGCGTCGTTCTCCGCGGGCAGGTAACCGTTGCCCTTGCGGGTGACCGCGTGCACGATCACCGGGCCGCCGAAGTCCCTCGCTCGGCGCAGAGCGGACTCCATGGTGCTCAGATCGTGCCCGTCGACCGGGCCGAGGTATTTCAGGCCGAGGTCTTCGAAGAGGATCTGCGGGGTCAGAGCATCCTTGAGCCCTCGTTTGGCAGCATGCAGACCGGCATAGATCGCCCGACCCACCACCGGGGTGCGCACGAGGGCCTCCTTGCCGGTGCGCAGCACCCGCTCGTAGCTCGGCTGCAGCCGCAACGTGGTCAGATGATCAGCGAGGCCCCCGATCGTGGGTGAGTAGGAGCGGCCGTTGTCGTTGACCACGATGATCACCGGTCGGTCCTTGCCGGCGGCTATGTTGTTCAGCGCCTCCCAGCACATACCCCCGGTCAGGGCACCATCACCGACCACCACGACGACGTGCCGCTGTGGTCGGGGCGGCGCACCGGACTGGACGCGAGAGTGGGCGAATGCTTTGGCCAGCCCGTCGGCGTAGGACAGCGCGGCTGAGGCGTGGCTGGACTCCACCCAGTCGTGCTCGCTCTCCGCTCGGGAGGGGTAACCGGACAAACCACCGCGCTTGCGTAACCGATCGAATCCCGCTGCCCGCCCCGTGATGATCTTGTGTACGTACGCTTGGTGGCCGGTGTCGAAGATCACCGGGTCGTGTGGGGAGTCGAACACTCGATGTACCGCAAGGGTGAGCTCGACCGCGCCGAGGTTCGGACCGAGATGCCCTCCGGTGCGCGACACCTTCTCGACGAGAAACCCGCGGATTTCACCGGCTAGCTGGGTCGCAGCGGCCAGATCAAGGCGCTTGACGTCCTGCGGGCTGTGCACCGACTGCAACAAGGTCACCGGTTCCCCCACCTCGTTCGTCCGCAACGTCCAAAGGCCGCTCGCCTAGGACGGGCCGACGGTCGCGATCGCGACCGGACTCCCACTCTAGGAGAGACGTCCGCTACCGGTACGGCCACACGGGGCGTCCTCATCGCCGCAGCCTCCGCAACTGTCGCCGTCAGGTGCCAGCACCGCGATGCATTCGACGTGGTGAGTCATCGGGAATGCGTCCAGCGCCCGCACCGTTAGCAGCCGGTACCCGCACTGGAGGTACGCCGCAACGTCTCGAGCCAGCGCCGCCGGGTCACAGGCCAGGTGGACGATGCGTGCGGGCCTACGGTCAGCCACCGCTGTGGCCACCTGCCGGCCGGCCCCGCGCCGGGGAGGGTCGAGAACCACCACGTCCGGGGGCCCAGGTAGCTGGGCCAGCGCCTGCTCCACCCGGCCTTGGACGAAGCGCACCTGCCCGAGGTCGGCCAGCGCCGCCGCGCCGTCGGCCACTGCCCGCCGGGATGCCTCCACGACGGTCACCGTGCCGGTCGGCCCGACCTGACCGGCCAGCACCGAGGCGAACAAGCCCACTCCGCCATAGAGATCCCACACGGTGCCGCCGAGCGGGGCGGATGCCCAGTCCCGGACCAGCGCGGCCAGCGCGTCCGCCGCGGCGGGATGCACCTGCCAGAAAGCGCGCGCGGACAGCTCCCAGCGTCGACCGGCGGCGTTTCGTACGACGCGCCCGGTGCCGCGAAGCTGTTTCGGCGGCCGGCCGGCTGGCAACTGCACCACCTGCACCTGGCTGGAATCATCAGCGACCACCTCCAGCTCCCCGCCCGGACGCCAGCGCCGGGCGAGCACCGCGTCCAGGGAACCCGTCACCGCCAGCGGGCAGGCCGGCACCGGCAGCACTGTATGGCTGCGGTGGATCCGGAAACCGGGCTGTCCTGACCCGTCCACGGCGAGCCGGGTCCTGGTCCGCCAGCCCAGTAAGCCGCCGGGCAGCTCCTGCACGGTCACCGCGATGTCCAGGCCGGCGATCCTGCGCAGCTGCTCAGCCACCACCTGCGCCTTGAGCTCGCGCTGTACCCGGGGGTCGACGTGCTGGAAGTCACAGCCACCGCAACCGCCGGGACCCGATGCCGGGCACGGCGGCGCCACCCGCCCGGCCGCCGGTTCGAGCACCGCGACCGCGTCGGCCCGGCAGTAGGATCCGCCGCGGTCCTCAGTCACCACCGCCTGGACCCGCTCCCCCGGCAACGCATGCCGGACGAACACCACCCGGCCCTCGTGGCGGGCCACGCAGAATCCGCCATGACCCACCGGTCCCACGGTGAGCTCCAGCTGGGCGCCCCGTGCGTCGGGTGTCACGGCCGGTCGACCGGGCGCGGCGGCGGGCTGATCGCGGTGACCTCCGCTGGGGTGCCGTTGCCAGGGGTGCTGCTGGTGGAGGTACCGGCGGGACCGGTGTTGATGCCCCAGCGCACCGCGCCCGGGGCGAGCTCCTCACGCTGCGCAACCCGGGCGGAGGAACGCGCCTGCCAAGGCACGCTCGTTACCATCACGCCCGGCTCGAACAGCAGCCGGGTTTTGATGCGAAGCGCGCTCTGGTTGTGCAGGATCTGCTCCCACCAATGGCCCACGACGTACTCCGGGACGAACACCGTCACCACGTTACGGGGGTTGTCCGAACGGGCCCGCTTGACGTAGTCGATCACCGGCTTGGTGATCTCACGGTAGGGCGACTCGACCACCTTCAGCGGCACCGGAAGCTCGCGCGCCTCCCACTGCTCGACCAGATCTCGGGTGCTCGCGTCGTCGACGTTGACGGTGACCGCCTCCAGCACGTCGGGCCGGGTAGCGCGGGCGTAGGCCAGGGCCCGCAGGGTCGGCAGGTGCAGGGTGGACACCAGCACGATCGCGTGGTTGCGCGATGGCAGCACGGTATCGATTTCCCGGGGCACCAACTCGGCGGACACCCGGTCGTAATGCTTCCGGATCGCCCGCATCACCAAGAAGATCGCCACCATGGCCGCGATCGCGATCCAGGCGCCTTGGGCGAACTTGGTGGCCAGCACGACCACCAGCACCGAGCCAGTCATCACCAGCCCGAGCAGGTTGATCGCTTGGGAGCGCCGCATCCGGCGACGCTGCGCCGGCTCCGGCCCGAGAGCCAGCAGCCGGTTCCAGTGCCGCACCATGCCGGTCTGGCTCAAGGTGAACGAGACGAACACCCCGACGATGTAGAGCTGGATCAGCCGGGTGACCTCGGCGCCGAAAGCGATCACCAGCACAGTCGCCGCGCCGGCCAGGAAGACGATGCCGTTGGAGAACGCCAGCCGATCGCCACGAGTGTGCAGCTGGCGAGGCAGGTAGCGGTCCAGCGCCAGGATCGAGCCCAGCACCGGAAAGCCGTTGAACGCGGTGTTCGCGGCCAGCGCCAGGATCAGCGCGGTGACCGCGGTGATGAAGTAGAACGCCACCGGGAAGCCGTCGAAGACCACCTGCGCGATCTGCGCCACCAACGTCTTCTGCGCGTAGCCGTGCGGCGCGCCGATCAGCTGTCGCGCCGGATCATCGGCCATCTTCACCCCGGTGAGCTGGGCCAGCACGATCAGTCCCATCAGCATGGTCACCGAAATGCTCCCGAGCAGCAGCAGGGTGGTGGCGGCGTTGCGGGACTTGGGCTTCTGGAAAGCCGGCACCCCGTTGCTGATCGCCTCCACGCCGGTGAGCGCGGCGCAGCCAGAGGAGAACGCCCGCAGGACGAGGAACACCAGTGCGACGCCGACGAGTTGGTTGCCCTCCCCCCGCAACCCGAAACCCGCGGACTCGGCGCGCAGGTGCTCGCCGAGCAGCAGCACCCGGATCAGCCCCCAGCCGAGCATCACGATGATACCGATCATGAACGCATAGGTGGGAATGGCGAACGCCGTGCCGGACTCCCGGATCCCGCGCAGGTTGGCCGCCGTCAACAGGACGATCGCGGCCACCGCGAAGGCCACCTTGTGGGTGGCGACGAAAGGCAGCGCTGAGCCGATGTTCGACGCCGCCGAGGAGATCGACACAGCGACCGTGAGGACATAATCCACCAGCAACGCGCTGGCCACCGCCAACCCCGCGGTACGTCCCAGGTTTACCGTCGCGACTTCGTAGTCCCCGCCGCCGGAGGGGTAGGCCCGCACGTTTTGCCGGTAGCTGGCGACCACGACCAGCATCACCACCGCGACCGTGAGCCCGACCCACGATGCGAACGCATATGCCGAGATCCCCGCGACCGACAGGACCAGGAAGAGCTCGTCAGGGGCGTAGGCGACCGACGACAGCGCATCCGACGCGAAGACCGGCAGCGCGATGCGCTTGGGCAGCAGCGTGTGGGCCAGCCGTTCGTTGCTGAACGGCCTGCCGACAAGGATCCGTTTGACCGCCGTCGCGAGCTTCGACACGCGCAAAGCCTACGACCGGGCGGCAGCCCGGCCGAGGACGGCAGTGGCCGCGACGATACGGTTTCGGTGAGCACCCCCTTGGCAGACACCGACCCGGGAGTGACCGTGTGCATGTCGTGATCATGGGTTGTGGCCGGGTGGGTGCCGCTCTGGCCGTGGCCCTGGAACGACTCGGCCACGAACTGGCGGTGATCGACCAGAATCGGCAGGCGTTCCGCAGGCTCGGTGCTGACTTCCACGGCCAGCAGGTTCGCGGTATCGGCTTTGATCGCCAGGTGCTCACCGAAGCCGGAATCGAGCGGGCCGGGGCGTTCGCCGCAGTGTCCAACGGAGACAACTCCAACATCATCGCCGCCCGGGTGGCTCGGGAGACCTTCGGCGTGGCCCACGTCGTCGCAAGGATCTACGACCCGAAACGGGCCGCGGTCTACGAGCGGCTCGGTATCCCGACCGTGGCCACAGTTCCCTGGACCACTGACCGGTTCCTGCGAATGCTGCTGCCCGACGGCGTGGCGGCTGCGTGGCGCGACCCGTCGGGCACCATGGCGGTGCTGCAGCTACCGCTACACGAGGGATGGGCCGGACGCACCGTAGGTGACCTTGAGGCACACACCGGCGCGCGGATCGCCTTCATCGTCCGATTCGGGACTGGAGTGTTGCCCAACCACAACACCGTCGTGCAGGCCGACGACCAAGTGTACGCCGCCGCCGTCTCCGGCACCGTCACCGACGTCACCACCGCGGCAGCCACCGCCCCCCCCAGCGACTAACTCATCCAGCCTGACCTTGGGAGCCGCCATGCGCGTGACCATCGCCGGAGCGGGCGCGGTGGGCCGGTCCATCGCGGCTGAACTGCTCGAGTTCGGCCACCAGGTGATGCTCATCGAGCGAGATCCTGATCAGTTTGACCCGCACGAGGTCGAGGGCGCCCAATGGGTCCTCGCCGATGCCTGCGAGCTGGCATCGCTGGAGGAGGCCGGGCTGGAGCACTCAGACGTCGTGATCGCGGCGACCGGCAACGACAAGGTCAACCTGGTGGTCTCGCTGCTGGCCAAGACGGAGTTCGCGGTGCGTCGGGTGGTGGCCCGGGTCAACGACCCGCGAAACGAGTGGCTGTTCACCGAGGCGTGGGGCGTGGACGTCGCGGTGTCGACGCCGCGGATGCTCGCCGCGATGGTCGAGGAAGCAGTCTCCGTCGGTGATCTCGTGCGACTGATGACCTTGCGGCAAGGCCAGGCGAACCTCGTCGAGGTCACGTTGCCCGCGGACACCCCGCTGGCCGGCCTGCCTGTACGGCAGCTGCAGTTGCCCGCAGACGCCGCGCTGGTCACCATCCTGCGTGGCGGCCGGGTGATCGTGCCGCAGGGCGACGATCCCCTCGAGGGTGGGGACGAGCTGCTCTTCGTCGCTGCGGTGGAGGTGGAACCCGATCTGCGGGCAGCGCTGGATCGTCGCCAGAGCTAGCTGGGCGCCGCCGCTACTCGTGCAGCACGCCGGATCGCCCAGATGGTGACCAATGCGGCGACCGCGGTCAGCGGCAGGCCCATCGCCAGCCTGGCCACTCCGAGCCAGTCGGTCTGTTGCACGTCGTAAAGGTAGTGCTGGACACCGAACCGGGCCAGCAAGAATACCGCCCAGACCACGGTCGCCACGTCGAAGCCGGACCGGGCGCGGCGGTCGGTTCGCCAGCCGAAGCCGGAGCCGTTGAGCGCCGACCACAGCACGCCGACCAGCGGACGGCGCACGACCACCGACAGCATCAGCATCAGCCCCGCCACCAGGCTGTACCAGATGCCGTAGAGGAAGAAACCCCGCGCTTCGCCGGTGCGGTAGGCGATGAAGGCGCAGACGGCTACCCCGAGGATCCCGGAGACGGCCGGCTGGAGTGGCTCCCGGCGGATCAGCCGCCACACCCCTACCGCGACCGCGACCCCTAACGAAGCCCAGATCGCTGCTTGCAAGCCGGCGAGCGGATTCACCGCGACGAAGGCCATTGAGGGCACGGCCGAGGAGACCAGACCCCCGACGCCGCCCATCTGCTCCAGCAAGGTTGGAGTGCGCTGCTCGGGGTGTTCCGGGGCCCCAGCGGCCGCGTCGGGGGTCGCGTGCTCTGCCGAGGGCCCAGGTATGAACTCTGTCATGAACTCCGCTGCAGCTCGTAGTAGGGGTTGTAAAGAACCTTACGGCCTTCCCGAACGGCGATCCGGCCCGACGCCTTGACGGTCCGTCCAGGTTCGATGCCAGGGATCCGCCGCCGTCCCAGCCAGACCAGGGTAATCGCCTCCGAGCCATCGAACAGCTCGGCCTCCAGGGTAGCCGCCGCCGCTCGAGGGCAGTGTTCCACGCTGCGCAGCCGGCCCAGAACGGTGACAGCCTGGCCGGAGCAGCATTCGCTGGCACGCCGCGCGCCGGCCTGGTCAACACAGCGCGACAGATACTCAGCGTCCAGTTCGGAAGCGTCGCTGGTGAGCTTGCGGACAAGTCGCCGCCAGTAGCCGGGAGCCGCATCGGTCATGTCGACCTCCGGACTGCGATCGCGGGTACCTCGACGGACCCGCTAGACCGCCAGCGTAACCCGATCGCAACCTGATTCCGCTCGACCACGGCCGATGTCGCCCGTCTGTGGTTCTCCCTGCCCAAGGGCTGTCTCAGGTGGTGTCCTCGGTGGGGTCTCAGGGTGATCGCTCAGCCGCCGTCGGCGGCGGCGTTGACCAGCTCGGCGGTTGCCTGCTTGAGCTGCTCCCCCAGCGGCCCGGGCAGCTGTAGCGGCAACGGGCTGCGCACCGGCAGCGGTTCTGAACCACGGACCACCACAGTCTGCCGGACAAGGTCGCGCAGCAACGCGATACGAGCGTCTGAATGCTCCGCGGTGCCGACCGCAACACCGCGGAGCATCCACCGCGGCCCGTCTACCGCCAGGAACCGCAAGACCCCCTGCTCGGTCACGGCCTCGATTTCCTCTCCCCACTCGCCAGGGGCCCGCCCGACCCGCCCACCATCGGCTCGCAGCCTGTTCACCAGCTCCGGGGCAACCTCGCGCCACAACCCGCCGCTGCGGGGAGCGGCGAACGCGGTGATGGTGAACTGACCGAGACCAGTGATCAAATGCACCGCGCGCACCGGACCGGACCTGTCCACTTCCACCTGCAGTTGCGCGCCATCGGGCACCGGTAACCGCAGTGAGCCGAGATCAAGCCTGATCCACCCGTCGTCGGGCGCGTCTTCGGCGTCATACGGTCCAAGCCCCGGTTCTCCCCCAGCAACACTTCTTGCAACACGGTCAGGCGCCTCGGCGTCCTCGGCGCTACCAGGCGGCAATGTCTTGTCTCGGGCCTCGTCTTTGGCGCGACGTCCGAACACTGTTAGCACTCTCCCTGCTGTGTGGTCTTGCCTTGCTGGCTCATCCCCGTAGAGCCGTAACCGTTCGTTCCCCGTGGAGTCTGCGGTAGCGCGGTCACTTCACGAAACGCGGCATGCTCCACCCGCTGCACGACCAGTTGCGCGATCCGATCCATCCTGCGCAAGACCACAGGTTCGCGCAGGTCATGGTTGACCAGGCAGACTCGCAGCTCGCCCCGGTAGCCGGCGTCGACGGTGCCGGGCGAGTTGATTACCGCCAGCCCTGCCTGCGCCGCCAACCCGGAACGAGGGTGAACGAACGCCGCGTAACCAGGCGGCAGCGCAATCGCGATACCGGTACCCACCACGGTCCGCTCGCCCGGTGGCAGCACCACATCGCGAGTGGTGACCAGATCGGCTCCGGCGTCGTCGACGTGAGCATATCCGGGCACCGGCACCTCAGGGTCCAGCCGGGTCAGCAGGACTTCGAGGGGAGACGGGGGCACGGCCGGCGAGACTACCCTCAGTCTGGTGCCCGATCGTCAAGCCCCCGGCCAGCGCTCGCCCGGCGTCGAGCCGGTCTTCGATGAGCGTCTCGCCGTACCGCTGTGGTGGTGGCCGCTCGGTTTCGGCGTGGCGACGTTGTTGGCAGCGGAGGTGCACATGGGGTACCCGGGAGTGCGCGCCTGGCTACCGTACCTGTTGACAGTACCGCTGACCTGCGTCGTGCTGCTGCGGATGGGTCGGCACCGGGTTTCGCTGCACGGCGATGAGCTGCGGGTAGGACCGGCGCACGTCCCGGTCCGCCATCTGGGACAGGTCCAGGTGATCCTCCCGGACGCCAAGCGGCGCGCGCTGGGTCCGGACCTGGATCCTGCAGCGTTCGTGCTGCACAGCGGGTGGGTCGGGCCAGTGTTGCGAGTCACGCTCACCGATCCAGCCGATCCCACCCCCTACTGGGTCTTCAGCGTCCGCCACGCCCAGGAACTCGCTGCGTTGCTTCGGGCCCACACCGACGAGGTGCCCCACGGCAGCGCCGGACCACGCTTCCCCAGCCGGTAGCAGGCGATCGATGAGATGAGCCGCTCAGGCCGCGCAATCCCGGCACACCATCCGCCCGTTGCGTTGTTCGGCCAGCCTGCTGCGGTGATGGACGAGGAAGCAGCTCGAGCAGGTGAACTCGTCGGCCTGCTTGGGCAGCACTCGAACGACCAGCTCCTCGCCGGACAGGTCGGCGCCGGGCAACTCGAAGTTCTCCGCGGACTCCGACTCGTCGACGTCAACCGCACCCGACTGGGCCTCGTTCCGCCTCGCCTTGAGCTCGTCTAGCGAGTCCTCGACAAGCTCATCCGCCTCGCTCCGCCGCGGAGCGTCGTAGTCGGTAGCCATATTCCCACCCCTGAGTCGTACGGGTCATGCCGCAGCACAAACGCACAGGCACGCTGATTTGTGCCCGAGACGTCGGTCACACTTCGACGCTTCGGGCCCGACGCTGGCGCGCGCCCCTGCCGTGAGCCTCTCTGCGACGCCAGAGCGGCGAGAGAATAGCTCGCCAACCGGTGCAATGCGCGCATTTCCCCGGCGTGTCCCGACGATTACGCGCCGGTGTCGCCCAAGGCCTCGCCGCCAACTGGGCGAAACCGACCTTGGACACGCCGTAGTGGGCTGCGCTGATCCCGCCCCACACCTACCCTCAGATGCAGGGGCTGGCCCAGGTCAGAGGCCAGGGAGGGCGGGGCCGTGGCTGCGGTGGGCTCGACAGGCGAGCGGATGCGGGGCTACCGCAATCGCAGACCGATGCGTGCACTGCTGTTGGTGGTGATTCTCACCAGCGCGGCTGGGTTGGTCTGGCTCAACGTGCTGCATCAGACCGAGAAGGGCTGCCAGAGCCCCGCACCAACCGCTGCTGGTCGGATCATCTCCGGCCAGCAACTCCCAGCCGACGGATTGGATGCGGTATCACCTGCGGCGCCCCAGTTCACCCGAGTGCGAGTGCTCAACGCCAACGGGAGACCCGGCGAGGCGACCGTCGTCGACGGCGCGCTGGCACAATTGGGGTTTGCCTCCACCGCCACTCCGGCGAACGATCCGCTGCACCCCGATTTGGATCTGCGTTGCTACGGTGAGATCCGCTTCGGCGCCGGTGGGCAGGCTGCGGCCCGGACGTTGAGCCTGGCGGTGCCCTGCGCCGAGCTCGTCCGCGATGCCCGACCTGACTCGGGGATAGACCTGGCTCTGGGAACCAAATTCATCGCCCTGCGACCCAACGACGCGGCACACACGGCCCTGCTGGACTCGGCCGGCCTCGGGAGGCCGGCGCGGGTTGCACTGCCCCGTGGCGGCCTGGCCGCCCAGCCCGGACCCCCTTCAATGACCCAATCCACCACTTCCATCACCCAGTCGGTGGTACCCGGGGTCGATCCCAGCGTCCTTCGCCAAGCGCGTCAAGTGACGTGCTGACGGCGTCAGACCGCATCAGCGCCGCACTGCGCCATCAGCTCCGCCAGCGCGTCGACGATCCCCGGCGTCGCCGCCAAGAGGAAATCTGATCCGCGCGGGGGCAACCGGACCACCGCGCCGGCCTCGGCCGCGATCAGGGCACCAGCCGCCCAGTCCCAGCGGTGCAGTCCATGCTCGGCGAAGCCGTCCAACCATCCGGACGCGACTGAGCACAGATCCAAGGCAGCCGACCCCGCTCGGCGCAGATCCCGGATCTTCGGCAGCATGCCGGCAATCATGGCGGCCTGCCGAGCCCGTCGCTCGGACCGGTAGGAAAAGCCGGTACCGATCAGCGACAGCTCCAGCTGGGTAGCCCCGCTGATCCGCAATGAGACCCCGTCGCAGTGCGCCCCACCGCCCCGCGCCGCGCTCCACAGCCGCCCGGCGGCGGGCTGCCCCACCGCCGCGGCCAGGGACTGCCCGTCGCGCTGGACCGCCACCGACACCGCATACCAGGGCAGCCCGTAGAGGTAGTTCACCGTGCCGTCGATGGGGTCGACCACCCAGCACAGGGCATCCGTCGTCGCCTCCGCTCCCCCCTCCTCCTCGCCCAGTACCGGCTCTCCTGGCCGCCACTGGGCGAGCAGCCGCCGGGCCAACCGCTCGGCCGCTGTGTCCGCCGCAGTCACCACGTCGGTGGCGCTGGTCTTTGTGAGCACTTCTCCGGCGCCCGCGAGCCGCATCCGCACCACGAGGTCGCCGACCTGTTGGGCTACCGCCACGGCGGTGGCCCGCAACTGCTCGACGTCGTCGGATCGAACGCTCGACACCGAGCCATCCGACCACACCCTGGCGGGGAGGTTCGGGCTAGGGTCAGGTCCGACCGGCGGCCCTTGCGGCGGGCGATCAGGAGAGGACGCGGATGGCCAGGACACCCGGGTTCGGGGTGGACATCGGCGGATCCGGCATCAAAGGATGCACGGTGGATCTGCGCAGCGGGTCGCTGGCCGACGAGCGAGTCCGCGTTCCCACTCCTGCGCCTGCCACGCCGACCGCGGTGGCGAAGCTGGTCGCCACCATCACCGGCGAGTTCGGCTGGCACGGTCCGATGGGAGTCACGCTGCCCAGCGTGCTCAAACGCGGCATCGCCCGCACCGCGGCGCATCTGGACCCGGCGTGGAAGGGCTTAGCCGCCGACGAGCTGTTCTCCGAGTACTGCCGGGTGCCGGTCGTCGTGCTCAACGACGCCGACGCGGCCGGGCTGGCCGAGATGAGGTTCGGCGCGGGCCGCGACCAGGACGGAGTGGTCGTGCTGCTCACGTTCGGGACCGGCATCGGCAGCGCGCTGTTCGTCGATGGAGAGCTGGTGCCCAACACCGAACTGGGTCACCTGCAGGTCGACGGTGTCGATGCCGAGATCCGGGCCGCCGCCGCAGCCCGAGACGACGAAGCACTGTCGTGGGCGGACTGGGCCGCCCGAGCGTCCCGCTACCTGCAGGTTTTGGAAGATCTGATGTGGCCGGATCTGATCATCGCGGGCGGCGGGGTCAGCAAGAAGGCCGACAAATGGTTGTCCCTGCTGGAGTGCCGCACCCCCGTGGTGGCGGCCGCGTTGCGCAACGACGCCGGCATCGTCGGCGCGGCCGCAGCCGCCGCGGAGGGCCGCGTGCGATAATGCGTCGGCGCTGCACCCCGTGTGCGAGGGCGCCGTTACAATGCAGCGTCGTACACTGGAACGTGCACCGTCCCCGAGCACCCTGGATCGCACCGTCGGAATCCGGCAGGTCGCCGTGATTGTCGGCATTGGCTCCAGCGGCGGGCTCGCCGACGGGGACCCGATTCCCGCACCGCGTCCGAACACCGACTTTCCGAAAGGCCGTCCGTGGCAGCCGCAGAACCCGCATCCCATCGCGCCGCAGCCTCGAACTCCGCAACCTCGAACTCCGCAGCTTCGAATTCGACAGCGTTGAACTCCACTGCCTCGCGTTCCGGGACTGACATGAAGCCCTCCGCCCGCAACGGCGTTGCACGCACCCGCGCTAAAGGTGCCAGCAGTACCAAGACGGGTACCAAATCCGCCACCGCGGCGAAACCCGCGGCCGGCGCAGCGGGGGGCCCAGACATCGGCTCCGAAGTCAAGCCAGGCGACATCCCGGGAGTCGAGTCCGGAGTCGACATCGAGGGTGGCCCCGCTGCCGAAGACCTTGCCGACGTTGAGGTCGAGGTCGAGGAGATCACCGTCGACGCCGAGGAGCCCGAGGCACCCAGTGGTCCCGGTTCCGAGGACTTCGTCTGGGACGAGGAGGAGTCCGAGGCGCTGCGCCAAGCGCGCAAGGACGCCGAGCTCACCGCCTCAGCCGATTCGGTACGCGCCTATCTCAAGCAGATCGGCAAGGTCGCCCTGCTCAACGCCGAGGAGGAGGTGGAGCTCGCCAAGCGCATCGAGGCAGGGCTCTATGCCGCCGAGCGGGTGCGCAGGGCCGAGGACGTCACCGAAAAGCTCTCACCGCAGCTGCGCCGGGATCTGCGCTGGATCGTCCGTGACGGCGAGCGCGCCAAGAACCATCTGCTGGAGGCCAACCTTCGCCTCGTCGTCTCGCTGGCCAAGCGCTACACAGGCCGCGGGATGGCCTTCCTGGACTTGATCCAGGAGGGCAACCTGGGTCTGATCCGCGCGGTGGAGAAGTTCGACTACACCAAGGGCTACAAGTTCTCCACCTACGCCACCTGGTGGATCCGCCAAGCCATCACCAGAGCGATGGCAGATCAGGCCCGCACCATCCGGATCCCGGTGCACATGGTCGAGGTGATCAACAAGCTGGGCCGTATTCAGCGCGAGCTGCTTCAAGACCTCGGCCGCGAGCCCACTCCTGAGGAGCTGGCCAAGGAGATGGACATCTCCGCGGAAAAGGTGCTGGAGATCCAGCAGTATGCCCGCGAACCCATCTCGCTGGACCAGACCATCGGCGATGAAGGCGACTCGCAGCTCGGCGACTTCATCGAAGACTCCGAGGCCGTGGTCGCGGTGGATGCAGTCTCCTTCACGTTGCTGCAGGATCAGCTGCAGTCCGTACTGGCGACCCTGTCCGAGCGGGAAGCCGGGGTGGTGCGGCTGCGATTCGGCCTCACCGACGGTCAACCGCGCACTCTCGATGAGATCGGGCAGGTATACGGGGTGACCCGAGAGCGCATCAGGCAGATCGAATCCAAGACGATGTCCAAGCTGCGCCACCCGTCCCGCTCCCAAGTCCTGCGCGACTACCTCGACTGACCGATAGCGTGCTCTTCAAGGACTACCAACCCCGGTCACCCTGGTCCCTAACGACCACCAACCCAGCGCTTGCCGTCCTGGTTGGAGTCCCCGCTGGGCTACTGGCAGGAACTCCGCTGGGGTGAGGCGGCCGGCTCCCTCGGGCAGAGCGCCTAGTAGCGGGAGGCCGGTCACAGCAGGCAGATCGCTGAGGTTGGACCAGGCAGCAAGATCAGGGTTGGCAGGCCAGGCACCGATCACAATCCCAACACAGCCCAGGCCACGGGCGCGCAACACTTCCACGGTGAGTGCGGTGTGGTTGAGAGTGCCTAGGCCGGCGGTAGTCACCACGAGCACCGAAGCCGACAGGGCAGCGGCGACATCGGCGAGCGTTCCCCCCCTGTCGTCCAGATGTACCAGCAACCCGCCAGTACCCTCGACCAGGACCAGATCATGCTCGGCCGCCAGTTCCCGGGCCGCCGCGGCGGTGGTGGCGGTTGTCACTGGGGTCAAGCCAGCTAGACGGGCCGCGCTCGCTGGTGCAAGCGGGTCGGGGAAGCGGGCCAGCTCCCGGCACGTGACCGAAGGACCCGCCAGACGTCGCACCTCGTCGACGTCACCCGGCTGTGCCGCGTCGAGGCCGGTTTGGGCCGGTTTGAGTACCGCCACGCGACGGCCGGCCGAGACGGCGAGTGCAGCGATTGCCGATGTCACCGTCGTCTTGCCGACGCCGGTGGAAGTCCCGGTCACCACCAGCACGGTCACCTGACCGCGCCGGCCAGCACCGCAACGAGCGCCTGGGCCACCTGCGCCAGCTCTGGATCGGTCAGCGCGGCATGGGCTGTCAACCGCAGCCTGCTGGTCCCAGCAGGCACCGATGGGGGACGCAGGCAGCCCACCCGCACACCGTGGCGCACGCACTCCGCCGCCGCCTCGACTGCGCACTGCGGCTCGCCCAGGATGATCGAGACCATCGCCGACGTCGGCGGGGGTGCGCCCGCTGCGGTGGCGATGGCTGCGGCGGCGTCGAGTACCCGGCGTGGCAGTGCAGGCTCGCCACGCAACACCTGCAAGGCCGCCAGTGCCGCGCCAGCAGCTGGGGGCGCCAGGCCGGTGTCGAAGATGAAACTGCGCGCCGTGTTGACGAGGTGGTCGACAACAGCGCGGGAAGCCAGCACTGCCCCGCCCTGGCTGCCCAGCGACTTCGACAGGGTGACCGTGGCCACCACATCGGGCTCGCCAGCCAGACCGTGTTCGGCGAGCAGTCCCCGCCCGCCGGGTCCGCGCACCCCAAGCCCGTGCGCCTCATCGGCCAGCAGAACCGCGCCACGTTGCCGGCACACCGCATGCAACTCCGCCAGCGGCGCGAGGTCACCGGTTACGCTTCCCACTGAGTTGGTGACGACCAGCGCCCGCTGCTCAGACCGGGTAGCCAGCGCGGCGTCCACCGCGGCGACATCGGCATGCGGAATGACCACCACTCGGGCCCGCGACAGCCGGCAGGCGTCCACCAGCGAGGCGTGGCTTGCGGCATCGGACACGACGAGGCTGTCCGGGCCGGACAGCGCCGTCACCGCGCCGAGGTTGGCGGTGTAACCCGAGGAGAACACCAGGGCCGCCGGCGCGCCGCAGAACGCGGCGAGCTCGTCTTCTAGCCGGGCGTGCAGCTCGGTGGAGCCGGTGATCAGGCGAGACCCTGTCGACCCCGTACCCCAGGTGCGCGCCGCCTGCACCGCGCCTTGCACGACCCGGGGATCCCTGGCCAGACCCAGGTAGTCGTTGGACGCCAGGTCGATCACCGGATCGAGCACCGAACGCGGCCGCAGTACCCGCCACAGCCCAGCCGTCCGGCGCGCAACCGCTTCATCGTCCAGCCAGCCCATGGCGCCAGCCACCTTGGATACACCGGTCACGAGCAGCGAGCGTACGACGCGCCGGTAGAGGACCGCCGGGTGGCTACGCGGCAACGGCAACCGCGCTCAAGCGTTGGAGCCCGCCGACGACATCAGCGCGCTGGCGACACCTGAGCACCTAGGCCGGAACCGGCGAGACCCCGGGCAGATAGTCGTCAGGCACTGGCCCGAAACGCGCGCCTTCGGAGTCGAGCAGCAGCAGCCGGGCAGTGCGGATATCCAAGAACAAGCCCGCGACCTGCACCTGGCCACTGGCGACGGCATCGCGTACCGCCGGGTGCGTGCGCAGCGCCTCAACCTGAAGGGCGACGTTGACCATCGCGAGCCGGTCCACCTCATCCCGGCCCTCCGCGGCCGCCGCGACACCGACCGGGTGCCCTCTGCGCATGGCTCCCAGACTTGGCAGTCCCCACCGCAACCACCGGCCCAGGGACCCGGTGACGGTCCCGTTAGCGAGCAGGCCGTACATCGCCGCGCAGTCGGAATGGCCGCAGACCAGGATCGCGGGCACCTTGAGGTGATTCACGGCGTATTCCAGCGACGCGGCGACCGACGATTCGGATTCGTGTCCTGGTGGCGGCACCAGGTTGCCAAGATTGCGTACCGTGAACAGGTCGCCAGGACCGCTGCTGGTGAGCACGTTGGGTACCACCCGCGAATCGACGCAGGTGAGGAACAGTGCCCGGGGACGCTGCCCATCCACCAACTGCTCCAAGTGCGGCAGCACCTCCGGCGCCGAACGGCGGTGGTACTCATGCACGCCGGCGAGCAGCGGCTGCAACGCATCATGGCCGTGGTCGTCACATTCGACCTGCCATGCCCACCATGGCGAGAAGGCACGCGGCAGCGCAGGTACCCGCGCTCGCCGAGCGAGTCCGTTGCCGCCGTCACCGTTGTGCCGCGCCGGGCCCACCTCGTCCACGATGACGGTGCCCCCGTTGGCCTCATGCTGCCGCCGCCACCCGGCGAGATGGTCATAAGCGGCGTGGTCCAGGAAGTCGACGACCATCTCCACGACGACATGACTGCCGGCGGGTACCTGGGCCAACACCCGGGACAGCCGGGGGACGGACAGGAAGCTCAAGGTGCCCTCGACCACGACCCGCCAGCAGGCCGGCTGGCCATCCGACGCCGGCCGTACCGGCTGCGCGTGCACCATCGACCAGACCACCCGACGTAGCACCAGCAGCAAAGAGAGCCCCAGCCCGATGAGGACGCCCTCCAGCAGGTTGAGAAACACCACACCGGCCATCGTGACGAGATAGATCGTCAGCTCGCCCTGCCGATGGGCCGTGCGCAGGTCCGCGAGCTTGACCAGGCCTAGACCGATCACCACCAGCAGACCGGCGAGAGCGGCCAACGGGATCAGCTCGATCAGCCCGACGAGCAGCACCGAGAACAGCAGTACCCACCCGCCATGCAGCACCGCCGACGCGCGGGTTCGCGCTCCCGCGGCGACATTGGTGGAACCACGTACGATCACGCCGGTCACCGGCAGACCACCCAACAGCCCGGACAGGGTGTTCGCCGCGCCCTGGCCGACGAGCTCCCGGTCGAAGTTGGTCTTCCCGCCCTTGGCGAGCTTGTCCACCGCCACAGCTGAGAGCAGGCTCTCCACGCTGGCGATCACCGCCACGGTGAGCACCCCGGTGAGTACCCCGCCCCAGCTGCCACCCGGTACGTCCGGCAGGTTCAACGAGGCCAGCAACGAGCCGGGCAGTGTGACCCGCTCGACGTCCAGCGCAAGCGTCGCGGCCAGCGCTGTCACTCCGACAACAGCCACCAGCGGCGCCGGGATGCTCGGCAGCGGGTGCGGGAGTCTCGGCCAGATCAGCAACACGGCGATCACCGCCAGGCCTACCAGCGCCGCGTCACCGTGAACATTGGCGAGTTGGGTGGGCAGTTCCGCGATGTTCGTGAGCGCGCCGGTTCGTGCGGACCCGCCGAGCAGCACGTGCAACTGGCCGAGCGCGATCGTGATCCCGATGCCTGCGAGCATCGCGTGCACCACCGCCGGGGAGATCGCGAGCGCCGCCCTGGCGACCCGGCTGAGGCCGAACACGACCTGCAGCAGCCCGGCGGCCGCAGTGATGGCGCACATGACGCCCCAGCCGAATTGCACGATCAGATCAGCCACCACCACGGTAAGCCCGGCGGCGGGGCCGCTGACCTGGAGGGGTGATCCGCCGAGCAATCCGGCCACGATCCCGCCCACGACGGCGGCGATGAGCCCCGCCATTACTGGAGCACCGGTCGCCACCGCGATACCGAGGGAGAGCGGCACCGCGACGAGGAACACCACGAGCGAGGCCGCAACGTCGTGCCGCATCACTGTCCACGCGCGGTGGTGCCCGGCGGGCAAGGGAACGCGAGCGGGGCTAGGGGGTCGCAAGAGACGCCTCCGGATCGGCAGGTTGGCGAGCGGTCCACAACGGTTCGAGCCACATCGGGTGCATCGCCGCGCTGCGGTCCCCGACGATTGCCGGACGCTACGGGGCGACGTCATTGACCGTTACAAGGTGATTCCTCCCCGTCACCATCGATGGTAGTGTAGATAGATGTGTTTCT
>QHBY01000390.1 GCA_003244245.1 Pseudonocardiales bacterium | reverse complement strand
GCCACTTCACGGCGCGCCACCGTGCTGACCTCAGATCCCTCAGACATCCGGTGGCTCGCTGACACCGCCGGTGCGAAACTGCCCATCATCACCCTGTAGTTGCAGGCCGGGCGTCAGGGCTCTTCTGTACCGACGTGCCGAGGTCACTGCCGGGATCCGTACACTATGCGGCCGTCTTCAGCGTTCTTGCCCAGCTTGCGGGTGAGGTACAGCGACTCCAGCGCGAGCTCCACGGCGGCGGCGATCGGGCCCGGCGGGCCATCCGGGGCGGCGCCCAAGCGGGTGGCGACCTCGTGGAGCACGGGGAGCTCGGGCAGCGCGGCGAGTACCTCGCGGGCCGGTACGCGCTCGCCGGTGGCCACCTGGTGACCGCCCGAGACTGCCGCGACCAGCGGGGTGAGGTCCAGGCCGCGTAGCCGGGCCCGGGCGGTGTCGGCGACCGCGCGGCGCAGCAGGTGGGTCAATACCTCCCCCTGCTCCTCGCGCTCAGCGGAGGGTTGGTCGTAACCGGATTCGAATTCCAGCTTGCCGCGCAGCACCGCCGGTACCGCTTCGAGGTCGACCGGGCGGGCCACTGCGTGGTCTTCGCCGGTCAGCGCGGCGCGGCGCAGCGCGGCCGCGGCGACGGTCTCGGCACCGGCAACCGCGAACCGCGCGGACACCCCGGAGCGCTGGTCGATCGCCGTGCTGGCGCGTAGGTGCCGGGAGAACCGGGCCAGCACTTCCAGCAGCGGTTCCCCGACCTCCGCGCCGATACCGCCCAGGTCGGCCTCTTGGGCGACCAGCGTGACCTCGGCGGCCATGTCCCGGGGGTAGTGGGTGCGGATCTCGGCGCCGAAGCGGTCTTTCAGCGGGGTGATGATGCGGCCCCGGTTGGTGTAGTCCTCGGGGTTGGCGCTAGCGACGAGCAGCACGTCCAGTGGCAGCCGCAGGGTGTAGCCGCGGATCTGGATGTCGCGTTCTTCCATCACGTTGAGCAGCGAGACCTGGATCCGTTCGGCTAAGTCGGGTAGCTCGTTGATGGCGACGATGCCGCGGTGCGCCCGGGGCACCAACCCGAAGTGGATCGTCTCCGGGTCCCCGAGGGTGCGGCCTTGGGCGACTTTTACCGGGTCGACATCACCGATCAGGTCACCGACGCTGGTGTCGGGGGTGGCGAGTTTCTCGGTGTAGCGCAGTGAGCGGTGGCGCCAGGCCACCGGCAGGTCGTCGCCGAGTTCGGTGGCGCGCCGGATCGAGCCCGGAGTGATCGGCTGGTAGGGATGTTCAGCGAGCTCGGCGCCGTCGATGACCGGGGTCCACTCATCGAGCAGCTCGACCAGCGTGCGCAGCAACCGGGTCTTGCCCTGGCCGCGCTCCCCCAGCAATACGACGTCGTGCCCAGCCAGCAGCGCCCGCTCCAACTGCGGCAACACGGTGTCGCCGAACCCGATGATGCCTGGCCACGGATCCCGGCCGCTGCGCAAAGCGGCGAGCAGGTTCGCCCGCATCTCATCCTTGACGTCACGCTGGACATGCCCGGCGGCACGCAACGCGCCAAGCGTGCGCGCAAGCCGGGTCGGAGGTTCCAAGGATTCACGCTGCGGGATGACGGCCACGGCTCCACGCTACGCAACAGCGGACCCAGCCAGCACTTCCCGACCAGTACGCCGGAGCCCCACGGCCTGCACCAGGCCGTGGGGCTGTCTGTCGCCCTTTCGTGACCCCGCTAGGGACACCAAACGGTTGGGCCATTCTGCAAGCTGCCGTGGCCGCCCGTGCCACCACACAGGCCCGGGCCTCCGACGAGGCCGCCGTCACCGCCGTTACCGCCGGTACCGGTCAGGCCGCCGGGTAGGCCTCCGATCCCGCCGACGACGCCGCCATCCCCACCGTTGCCCCCATTGCCGTCGAGCCCGGTGCCTTGGCCTCGACCACCCGTGCCACCCATTCCACCCATGATTCCGCCGTCGCCGCCGTTCCCGCCGTTCCCGCCGGCTCCGTTGGGCCCTCCACCGGTACCACCCATACCACCGGAACCTCCGAAGAAGCCGCCGTATCCACCGACACCACCGGCGCCACCGTTACCGGCGGTTCCGCTGGTGCCACCGGGCCCACCGGCAGCTCCGGCGTTGCCTCCGGGGCCGCCGGAGCCGCCGGCACCTCCGAAGAACACACCGATGCCTCCGACGCCTCCGATGCCGCCGTTACCACCGTTACCGTTGGGGTAGCCGCCCGGGCCGCCGTTGGCGCCGGCGCCGCCAGGGCCGCCGTTACCGCCGACGAGGTGGGGGATGCCCGAGCATTGGTTACAAGGCCACGGGATCCCGGGACTGGCTTCGGCTGGCAGCGCCGAGAATACGAGTGCCCCACTGGCCAGACTGGCCAGCACGGCAGAAGCGACAACGCCTTTCATGGTGAACCCTCCAAAGTAGAGCTGGGTGTATGTGATGAGCGGATCGCCGATTACTCGGTGAATCAGCCGTTGGCCCCGGCGCCGCCCGCCCCTCCGGCGCCCCCATCGCCGCCCGGTTGGCCAGGCTGGCCGGGTTGACCCGCCCCTCCGGCGCCTCCGTTGCTGCCTGGTTGGCCTGGTTGCCCTGGCTGGCCCGGTTGACCGGGCTGGCCGAGGCCCCCTCCGTTGCCGCCGTTGCCCCCTGGTTGGCCGTGCGGACTGAGTGGACAGAGCTGGTCGAGTAGCTGACGAAGCAGTTCATTGGATTGGCCGAAGCGGAGCAGCTCGATCAGTTGACGGAACTGGTCGGACTGGCCAAGGTTGCTGGGTTGACCGAGCTGGTCGATCAGCTGGCGCAGCCGGTCGGTCAGCTGACCGGACGGGTCGGACTGGTCACATTGGCCGGACTGGCAGAGCTGGTCGATCAGATGACGAAGCTGCGAAGCCAGCTGATCGGGCTGGGCGGACAGGCCGGCCTGCTCGACCAGCTGGTGAAGCTGCTCAAGCAGCTGACTGGATTGGTCGGACTGGCTAAGTTGGCCGGAGTGGCAGAGCTGGTCGATCAGCTGGCGAATCTGCTCGATGAGCTGGCCGGATGGGTCAATATTTGCGGGCTGGTCGAATTGAACGGATTGGACCACCAGGCGCTGCTGCTGGTTCAGCGGCTGACCCGGTTGGACTTGGGTCATTGCAATCCCTGCCATCGCGGCGAGGGCCGCAGCGGCCACCGCGGTGGCTCGCCCAACCCGCGGTCGCGGCCTGAGTCCCTGCATTGTGTTGTGACCTGACCTGACTTTCATGTGATGCCTCGCTCCTCGCCGTCGGTGACATGCGCCTGCTCGGTTTGTTGAGGTGCAGCGGTTGGAGCCGGTCTCCCCGCTCCTATGTCGTCGTCGGCGTTCATTTATTGGCTTGCACGGGACGTACCCCCCGAGGGTCCGGCCGCGTAGCGCCACTGCGCGGCTCTCACGGCGTAAGCTCGCCGTTGCGTTTCTTCTATATGGGGCACGGTTGTTTACCGTCGTGGGGCGCATTGCTAGTGATGCGCCCGTGTGGCGTGTTGAGGATGGGTCGGCGTCCCGGCCCATCCTCAACACGTTGTTCACCTCTCAGCCCAGGACTCGACCTAGGGCTGTGGAACTAAGGAACTCGATTGCGGGTTTGTGGATCGGGCCGTGACCTCCTGGCGTGGGAACTGATTTAGAACTCGTCGCCGCCGTTGCCGCCGTTGCCGCCGTTACCGCCGGCTCCGCCGTTGCCGCCGTTACCGAGAACGGACAGTCCGCCGGCCCCGCCGGCCCCTCCGGCTCCACCGGCCGCACCGTTGCCAGCGGCGCACAATGCATTGATCGACACGCAGCTCCCGCCGGAGCCGCCGATGCCGCCGGCTCCGCCGTTGGCGCCGTTGCCGCCGTTGCCGAAGACAGAGAACCCGCCGTTGCCGCCGCTTCCGCCGGCTCCACCCTTGGCGCCGTTACCAGCGCTGCACCCTCCAGGGCCGAACGTGAACAAGTCGATGCAGTTGCCGCCGCTGCTGCCGGCGCCACCCGCCCCGCCGAGTCCGCCATTTCCGCCGTTGCTGAAGAGGCCGAAACCGCCACTGCCGCCGTTGCCGCCGAGGCCGCCGACGGCACCGCTGCCGGCGGTGCACCCAGTGGAAAAGCAGGGGCCGGCTGGGCCGCCGGGGCCGCCGGCACCGCCAGGCGCGCCGTTACCGGCGGCGAAGGCAGTGCCTCCGGCGGCCAGCACCAAACCGGTAGCCAGGACGGCTGAGGACGCGAAAACGCCAAGCCGCCGCGTGGTGTTGCGATCCATGAATACCTCCGTAGTTGTGACCTCACGCGACTCGATTTGGACGCGTAAGATCGATCCGTAGGCTCAAGTCCCACACTGATCACGAAAGAGCTCTCAGGCGGCTTCGCCCATCGGGAAACGACTTGAGCGAGTCATTGAGCCCGCCACGGTAGACATCGGCTGGTGTGCGGCCATGTAACTGGAACGACGCGATACCATCCGAATAGCCTAACGTGGGGCCAGCTTGAGTCACGGCCTCCGCACTCTCCGTTCGACACCTTCTGGAATACCTACTCCCGGACAGGTAAAATTTCACTCAGGGTGCGGTTAAGAAAGGGTAAACAGCCGTCGACGACTACAGGATCCTAAACGCGGAACGTCTAGTTCGTGAACACTTACTGCCACCAGAACTAATGGTTTCAACCATTAGACTCATTCAACGCGATCTTAATGTTCCTCGCCGCGTGCTGGGCGGGTACCCTTCGCGGATGCGT
Source organism: Pseudonocardiales bacterium (assembly GCA_003244245.1). Classification (GTDB taxonomy): domain Bacteria; phylum Actinomycetota; class Actinomycetes; order Mycobacteriales; family Pseudonocardiaceae. Next base: position 2,245 of record QHBY01000390.1, on the reverse strand, counting down.
CCTGAGGCGCCAACCGGGAATCGCTCAGGGAGGGGATACGAGGCATTCGACAAAGAGAGAATAGCAATTCGGTAGAGTGTCACTACCGTTCAAATTTTGTCTTCACCTTCTAGGGTTGCGAATATATCGATCCACTGTCGAAAGGCCACGCATTCCATGTTCGGTATTTCGCTGAAACTGACCATGGAGCCGGGGTGCTCGAAACCCCGAGCCGCCGGTGGCGGACATCGAAGGAGCTGCCGGGTCAGAACTCGCAACCGCGCATGCGGCAGGCTCGGGACGGCATCGACGCGACCCCGGGCTGACTGATCGGTCGGGTGCTGGGGCGCATTGCAGGCTCCCAGCCCGCTGACGACCTCGTGCAGCACCGATCAGAGCAGCCGGGCCAGCACCCTCGCGGGCCAGTGACCGAGGGCTTCCAGGGGTCCGCTGCGGCCCGCGAATTCTCACAACCTTGGCGATCCGTTCACGATTTCAGTGTAAGGACCTGGCTAGCCGCCCGATCTAACAGTCAGGTCCTGACAACCGAGGGGGCCCAGGAGGAATCATGTCCGGCACACGAAGGAACCCGTCACCCCGCCCAGTAGGCCGGACGGTCGCGTTCAGCGCCGCCCTCGCGGTGTTCACTCCACTCCTAGCCGGCTGCGGCAGCGGTGCCGGCTCGCAGAACGTCGAGCAGCTGTTACTGACTGCACCGAACACCGATATCGCCGTCACCATCCCTGCGGGCTGGCATCAGGTCATCGACAGCACCAATCCCAGTACCGCCGAGATGGTCTTCCCCACCACCTGCATGGGAAACGCGGAGGTGACCTGCGCCACCGGCCTAGCGCGGCTTGCGACGTTTGCCGCGCCCAGCGCCGAGGCAGCCGCCCAGACCGTCCAGCGGGCGGTCAGCACCGCCCCGGGCGTGCGATCAGCCGCCGTCACCAGCCAGGGACCGGGCAAGGTCGGTCAGCGGGACGGCTACCGGCTCCGGTTCACCTTCTCTAACGCGACTGCCAAGCTCGTGTCCGACGTTGCCGCGGTTCCCACCGGATCTCCCACCCCCGACGCCCAGGGCGACCACGAATTCTCGATCGTCTTGGTCTGGATCTCCGACGTACCCAGCGCCCCCAAACAGGACGTCATCGACCAGATCATCGGCTCAGCGCTGTTCGTGGGAGGTCACCCCTAACCTGATCGCGCGGGTGTTGTCCCGGGTCGCAAGTCTTCGGTCAGGCAGCGCGGTAGGGGTGACGGTCTCGGCGCCGGCCACCGCGAACCGCGCCGACACCCTGGAACGCTGGTCGATCGCCGCGCTGGCGCGCAGGTGCCGGGAAAATCGAGCCAGCACCTCCAGCCACGGTCCGCCGACCTCGCACCCAGGCTGCGGCCTCGGCGACCTTCACCGGTCGACATCACCGATCAGGTCACCGACGCAGGGATCGGGGGTGGCGAGCTTCTCGGTGTAACGCGGTGAACGGTGCCGGCGGGTCGTCGCCGAGTTCGGCGGCGCGGCGGATCGGGTCCGGGGTGATCGGCTGGTTAGCGGTGTTCAGCTAGGTCGGCGCAGTCGATGACCGAGGTCCAGTCATCGAGCAGCCCGACCAGCGTGCGCAGCAACCGGGTCTTGCCCTGGCCGCGCTCCCCCCGCAACACGACGTCGTGCCCCGCCAACAGCGCGCGCTCCGACTGCGGCAACATGGCGTCGGTGATCCGATAGTCCCTGATTATGGATCACGACCACTGCGCAGCGCATTCAGCAGATGCGCCGGCATGCCCTAGACATCCCGCTGGACATAGCCGGTGGCCCGCCGCGCCCTCCGTACACGGCAGGTTCGGCGTCAACGCCATTGGCGGGTCCTTACCACCGGTGAGTCGAGCCGGTACCGCTGTTTGGAACGTCAATAACACCACCGTGCATCGGTACGACCTGAGATCGGTGCCGCGGAACATTCCCGAACGCGCCAAGACCCGACCGGAGCAGCTGCTCGCCACGGATTCAGACTCCAGGTTGGCGCGTGGCACCGCCGCACCGCCTCCAGGTCTACCGGTCGGCCCACCGCTCCTCACCGGTCAGCGCGCCCGCCGCAACGGCGACGATCTCCGCACCGGCCACCGGGAACCGCGGGAAGCGCTAGTCGATCGCCGCGCGGGCGCGAAGGGTGCCGGAAGTCGGCCAGCACCTCCAACAGCGCCTCGCTACCTCCGGTCCGATCCTGCCCAGATCGGTTTCCTGAGCGACCCGCGGGACCTCGGCGGC
>QHBY01000389.1 GCA_003244245.1 Pseudonocardiales bacterium | reverse complement strand
TTCCCCCCGGCTACTCGGCGGTTTGAACCCCGATCGTATGGGTTCCGGCCAGGTCGTGGCTGCCATGATGCGATCGAGGCCACGTTTAACGCCCTGTGCCGTAAGGACGCGAAGCGCGTGTGGATCTTGGATGCGGATCTGGCGGCGGCGTTCGACCGGATCGATCATGCCCGACTATTGGATGCTCTCGGTGATTTCCCCGCGAGGTGGATGGTCGCCGATTGGCTGAAAGCGGGGGTGTTCGATCCGGAGAAGGGATTCACGCCGACGGAGGAGGGAACTCCTCAGGGCGGAGTGGTCAGTCCTTTACTCCTGAACGTCGCGCTGCACGGATTAGAGGAGGCCGCTGGAGTTCGTTACCACACTGGCCGAAAGGCTGGGGAATCGGTAGCGGGCAGCCCGGTCTTGATCAGGTACGCCGACGATATGATTGCGTTCTGCCACAGCCAGGGGCAGGCCGATCAGGTCAAGGCGCGGCTTGCCGAGTGGCTGAAGCCACGGGGTCTTGCCTTCAACGAGGGCAAGACGAGAATCGGGCACCTCACGCAGGGGTTCGAGTTTCTGGGCTTCCATATCCGCCGCTATCCCAATGGCAAGCTTCTGATCAAACCGAGTCCCCTGGCGGTCAGGCGGGTCAAACGGCGACTCGCGACCGAGATGCGCTCCTTGCGCGGCTCGAACGTGAGGGCGGTCCTTGCTCGGCTCATTCCGATCGTTCGGGGATGGGCCGCGTACTACCACAGTGTGGTCTCGTCCAGAGTGTTCGCTGATCTGGACTGCTACGTGTGGCAACTCGTCTACAAGTGGGCGAGCTGGACCCACGCCAACAAGCCGAAGCGCTGGGTCGTCGCCCGGTACTTCGGCAAGTTCAACAAGTTCAGGAACGACCACTGGGTGTTCGGCGACCGTGACAGCGGCGTCTACCTGCCCAAGTTCTCCTGGACTCCCATCATCCGGCACACCCTGGTCAAAGGCACGTCGTCTCCGGACGATCCGGCCTTGGCCAGCTACTGGGCCGAACGGCGCAGGCGGGTCCAACCCCCGCTCGACAGCTACACGTTGCGCCTGCTCACCAGGCAGGACGGACGTTGTCCGCTGTGCGGGGAACACCTGCTCACCGCCGAGCAGCCACCCCAATCTCCCGAGCAATGGGAGAAGTGGTGGTTGCATGTCACCCGACGAGCAGTCGACAGCGACTACCTCGTACATCACGGGAGGCCCGGCTTACCGGACGGTGATCGAACCCGCCTCACACACGCTTCCTGCCATCGCGGGCACCTCGCCCGCCAACGCGGGAGCCCAGCACCGCAAACCTGAACCGCCCCTTGGGGCCTGCTTGAGCCGTGTGCGGTGACAAGCCGCTCGCACGGTTCTGAGGGGGGCGGGACGCAGCAATGCGTCCCGCCTACCCGGCGAGATCAACTGTCGAGCGCCTGGTGGCGAATGTGAACTTCGACGCCGGCTCCGTCTCGATGATCGATACCAACACCTTCCGGGTGGTGGCCACCATCCCGGTCGGGCAGCACCCGCAAGACATCGTCTGGGCGCCGGATGGGCGCTTCGCTTATGTGGTCAACAACGGCAGCAATAACGTCTCGGTGATTGACGCCACCACCAACAGGGTCACCGCGACCCTGCCGGTCGGGCCCGGGGCCAGCAGCATCGCGGTCGAACCCACCGGCAGAACGGCCTATGTGACCAACCTTGATGGTGGGACCCTGTCCGTCCTGGACCTCACCGGCTAACCCGAGCCCGATCCGTCGAGCCGACCTCCGACTTCGACACTCGCACCCTAGCCGGAGCTCGCGTAGCCCTGCCGGGTGCGCATCGGGTGTGGTGGTGCGGCGGATCCACGCCCGGCCAGCCCTCGAAGCTGTCCATCCAGGTAGGTCTTCAACCGGGTACGGTACTCACGCTCGAACGCACGCAGCTCATCGATCCGGTTCTCTAGCTAGGCTAACGGTGGGCGAGAAAGCCGAGAAACGTGGGTCACAAGACGCCCGGTCTGGGAGCGACGATGGGCGCAGGTTCTGATCTCCGGCGTTTTTGTATCTGAGCCGCCCGGTCGGTGCTCTAGAGGTAGTGAACGGCGCGGGTTCCACATCGACCGCAATTGGGCGAGGTTCACGATGGGCGAAGTTCGAGATGGGCGAAGTTCGAGATGGGAGATGGGTCCCATGGCGCCGACGGTGGTGCGCAAGCAGACAGGTGACCACGCTGTGGTCCTGGGTGCCAGTATGGCCGGGTTACTGGCGGCCCGGGTGCTCACCGAGGCCTACCGGAAAGTTACGGTGATCGACCGGGACCTCATGCCCGAGATCGGAGTCCACCGGCGCGGGGTGCCGCAGGGACGCCACATCCATGTCCTGCACCCGCGCGGCCGTGACGTGCTAGACGAGTTGTTCCCCGGCTTCACTAAGGGGCTGCGATGAATTAAGTTG
>QHBY01000388.1 GCA_003244245.1 Pseudonocardiales bacterium | reverse complement strand
TGAGAGGCGTACTCGTTGAGGTCATAGGACGAGCAGCCGGCGCCGCCGTAGCCGATGTAGTTGCCGTGGGCGTCGCGCCGGCCACCGGCCATCACGGCGCCGATGCCGTGGTGCGCGATCATGCTGCGGATTCCGGCGGTGATATTGGCCACCGGATCGGTGATCGATCGGCTGGCCAGGCTGGGCAGCACGCAGGCTCTGAAGGTATTGGGGATGGTCTGCATGAGGCCCTGCGAGGGGTTGCCCGCCGCGGCGTTGCTGTCCCAGTTGTTGATCGCGTTGGGGTTGCCGCCGGATTCGTGCATGATGATCGACCTGACCCCGGGAGCGAGGGCCTGGGGCAGGCCCATCAGCCCGAGAGCCTTGGCGACCCAACCGTCGAGGCTGTGGGCGTTGCCGGCTTGATAAGGCTGCCCGAGACGGTTTCGGACGGCCTCCTGGTAAGCCGTCGCCCGGTCCGCCCGCTCGACGGCACGACGCAGCGCTGCCACTCCGGTTGCGGTGTTACGGGGGGCGCCGAGCTGCAGAACCTCGGGTTCCAGTGACGGCCCGGTCACCGCGGCCGGCGCAACATCGGCGACCTGCTCGGATGCCACCGCTGTCGCGGCATGCATCGAATGACCGGCGACGGCCAGAGCACCAGCGGCGACCGCTGCCGTCACCGCGCGACCCCGCAGCGCCGGACCCGGCCGGGGCACGCGATGCGTGCCGCGAGGTTTGGGGTCGGGCTTAGGGGGTAATACGAACCCAGGATGCTGCCGACAGCCGCGGGGAGAGCGGTGACGCGCCAACTGAGGTCCCTTCCGCGCCGGGGAGCTGGTGCGTGGGCGGGGACAGCAGCCGCCTCGGTTCGGGGGCACCGGGACGACACCTGCTCGCAACCAGATCGTGATCTGCGACCGACGGAAAGTAACGGTAGGGCCACGGCTGCCGCAAACCCCGCACCTGCGCCGGAGTGTCGCGTGCGCCCGGTGAAGTAACCGGCGCGACAAGCGGTCGGAAACCGACGCGCCGAGCGCTCGTGGTGCGAGCCCGGCCAGCGACGAGCGGTGCGCAACCGGCGGATGGCGTTGCTCCGTATATCGCAGCGCCGGTCGTCGTGTTACCGGCCGCGCCGGACAGTGTTACCGGCCGCGCCGGACAGTGTTACTGGCCGCGGCGCGCCGGTAGACGAGTACTGCCCACAGGACCAGTGGAATCTGCAGCGGCAACCGACCGTAGGCCAGCACGCGCATCCAGGCCGGCCGGTCAGACCAGTCGATCGCCATCTTCACGTTGGCCGGGAACACCGCAACGAACAGCAGCGCCGCGAGCAACCCGCCGAACCGCCGGGTGCGCGGTGCCGCGATCAGTGCCGCCGTCACCAGCTCAGCTGCCCCGGAGAAGTGGGTCCAGGTGCGGGCCGCGCCGGGCAGCTGCTCGGGGACGATCGCGTCGAACGACGCTGGCGCCGCGAAGTGCAGCACTCCGGAGCTGGTGAGCAGGAGGGCCAACCCTGCAGCTGCGGTGGGCCGGAGGGCCCGTAAGTTCGACGTCATCGCGGCAAGCCTACGGCCGCATCAACCGATCGAGTACCCGGCTCAGCAGGTCCTTCACCTATTTCCGCGTGGTACCCAGCGCCAGGTAGTCGTACATCCCGAATCCGTCGGTGATGAACGCGTTCGTCAGGTTCGTCGGCCGGTACAGCAGCCCCGTGCCCCAGATGCCGGGAAGGATGAACGCGTCCTCCATCACCTTGCGGTCGATGCCGGCCCAGATCTGTTCCCGCGCCGCGGTGTCGGTGGTCACCAACGCCTGGTCGAGCATCTGGTCGATCGCTGGGTCCTTGACCCCCAGGTTGGCGTTGCCTCCGGTGGCCCGGATGACCCGGCTGTCGACGAGCTGGGAGAGGAACCCGTAGCCGTCGGGCCAGTCCGCGCTCCAGCCGGCGATGATCAGACCGAGACCGTTGGACTTCGCGAAGTCCGGCTTGCCGGCGTATAACCGGGAGTAGTCGGCTCCCGGGTACGGCTTGATCTCCAACTTGATCGCGGCCCGCGCCAGCGACTGCTGCAGTGCCTCGACAATGGCCTTCTCGCTGGGCGACTCGGCGCCGTAGGAGATGCCCGTGGTGAAGCCGCCCGGTTGGCCGCACAGGGCAAGCTCGTCTTTGGCCTTGGCGATGTCACCCATGTGGTTCGGCGAGGGGTAGAGGTCGAAGCGCTTCGCGCCCCGGATCACCGGTGGCAGGATGTTCGTGGCGATCTCGCCGCCCGTCGCGCCGCCGATGGCGCGCTGAGCGCCGGCCCGGTCGGTGGCATACAGCACCGCCTTGCGGCAGTGGATGTTGTCCAGCGGTGCAACGTCGGAGTTGAGCGCGGCATACGACAGCTGGGCGAGAGGCGCGGAGTCGGTGTTCGCGCGCAGGCCCTGGTCGGCGAGGATCCGGCTCTGAGCCGACACCCCGACGCCGCCCTCGACCGCGACATCGAGATCACCGGAGATGAGCCGGTTGTCGAGGTCATCGGCGTTGACGTTCAGGTCGACCTTGATCGCCTCGGGCAGCGGCCGGCGGTTCGGGTCGGTGGCCGGGTCCCAGCGGGGATTGCGGACCATTGTGAAGCCCTTGCCCGGCTGGTTGGTCTGGAACATGTACGGGCCGGTCGACACGACGTGCTCCTTGTACCTCGACCCGGTGTCCTTCGCCCGCGGCACCGGAATGGTGGCTGGGGTCTGCGCGAGGTAGTCGAAACCGCTGAACGGCTTGCTGAGCCGGAAGACGATCGTCCGGTCATCCGGGGTCGATCGCCTTGAGGCCGAGCTTGTTCGGATCGGGGTCGGAGTAGGGGCTGGTGTAGCCCTGCAGGTCGAGGACGTCGTTGAGGTACGTCGCCCCATTGGGGAAGGTCGTCTTGTCCAGCGACCGTTCGACGGCGTACTTGACGTCCTTGCTGGTGACGGGTGTGCCGTCCTCGAACTTCACACCCTGGCGAAGGCTGTAGGTCCAGGTTTTGGCGCCGTCGCTTGAGCGGCCCAACGCCTCGGCGAGGTCGGGCACCAGCGTTGCACCCTCCTGGCCCGGCGCCGATTTGAACATCACCAGCGCCCGCCCGTAGTTCCGGACGAAGTTCCACGAGTAGCTGAGGTAGGTATCGGCCGGGTCGACAGAGTCCCAGTCGCCGGAGTTGGCGAACCTCAAGGTGCCACCCCTCGCGTCCGAGGGATTGTGGATACCGCCGACATCAGCCTCACCACCACGCGCGCCGCCGCCGGACGTCGGCCCGCCACACGCGGCCAGCACCAGCGCGCTGGCCGCGCCGAGCGCGGCTAGCGCGGCTCGGTGAAAAGTTCTCATCTCGCGTGTCCCCTCGATCGTGCGCATTCGGGTGCACCCGAGACGGCGGTAGTTCATGTTCCGTGCCTATGAGGCTTTCGGCAACCGGGGCTCGATCAGCTGCGCGATCCGCAATGCTTCAGGGCACGAATCGACCCGATGCCCATCCGGGCTCAACGTCGATGCCACATGCACTACCAACGATACCGAGCCGCCGTCCATCAGCTGCTCGCAGTCGGTGCCGCCGTCCCGGTCCACCGCAAATGTCAGTCCAGCGCGGCCGTTCACCGCGTTCTCCGCGAAGGTGATGAATGCCGGGCCACGCTGACGGGTCCGGTACGAAGCGACGGTCTCCTTGTCACGTTCAAGGCTCAACCTCAGCGGCTTACCTACCCACTCGCAGCCGACCGAGCCGAACTGATCCATCGTCTCGCGAGTGTCCGGCCGGACACCGAGTTGGGTCAGCTCGGCGCCGGTCAAAATGGTGCACATGTCGACAGTTCTCGCGTCGGTCACCGCGGACGGCGCCTGCGGTGCGCAGGCAACCCCAAGCACCCCCACGGCAGCCACCACCAAAGCCCCACGCATCATCCCTCACCGACCCCCCGGGTGCGCTGCGCCTCCCGAACTCAACCGTAGAGCTGTTCGGGCGACCTTGGACAGCGTTGCTGTTGAGTTCGGGAGTCGTAGAGCTGCTCCCTCGCCCGGCAGCGGAGGCTGAGGTGGTGCGCGTCTGGGCCATCGGTGCGATCATCGTCGGACCAGGGTGCCGACCAGGTGAGGTGAGGGGTTGAACGGGCCGGGGAAACCGCGAGACGGCGACCAGAGCCGCCCGCCCGTGAGCTACGGCCAGAACCCGCCTGGGTTTGGCCAGGGTTCGGGTTACGGCGCACCTGGGGCGCCGCCCCGCAACGGCTTCGGGATCGCCGCACTGGTCCTGGGCCTGCTCGCGCTCGTGCTGTGCTGGACGATCGTCGGCGGCATCGTCTTCGGCATCCTCGCGCTGATCTTCGGCCTGCTTGGTCGGGCCCGAGCCAAACGGGGCCAGGCAACCAACGGTGCTGACGTTCCGCACATCTCGCG
>QHBY01000387.1 GCA_003244245.1 Pseudonocardiales bacterium | reverse complement strand
CGTCGGCGCCGAGCTCGAGGCCGGCCACGAGATCGGCCTCCTCGTCGCGGGCGGTGAGCATCACAACCGGCACTCGCCGGTCGATTCGCCGGCACACTTCGATGCCGTCCATGCCCGGAAGGCCCAGGTCGAGGATCACGAGCCGGACGGAGTGGCGCGGCAACTCGGCCAGTGCCTGCTCGCCGGAGCGCACCCACACCACCCGGAAGCCGTGGCGACCGAGGTAGTCGCGCACGAGGGTGCCGATGGGAACCTCGTCCTCGACGAGAAGGATCGTCTCTTCCACCTCGGCGAGCCTAGGCCAGGCGAGCGTGCGCCGAGGAACTTCTTACATTCCCATGAGGTTTGGCTTTCGGTCCGATTGCACGCCTCGGTCACGCTCGTGGCAGTCAATCGAACCAGGAGGAACAGATGAAGGACTCGGGACGCACGACGGTCTTTCCCTCACTGGCCGCGGTCGGCCTCGTGATGGCGGTGGCCGGACTGGCCTGGGACGCCGCCATGCATGCGGCCGACGCCCAGCTCGCCTCGCACGAGGGTGTGTTCACGCTCGGGAACCCGTCACACGCGCTGTTCTTAGCCGGCCTGGTCGTGACCGCGACGGGCATCGGCGGCGCGATCGTCCGGACGCTGCGCGGCGGACGCCGGCCACCGGGGTGGGCGTTGCCGCTCACGCTGCTCGCGCTGGGGCTCGGGAGCGGGGCCGCGATCGCCAACGCGGGCGATGGGCACGATCACGGGGCCACCGCATCCCACCAAGCCAGCGCATCGCACCCTACCGGGAAGCGCGGGCACCACGGGGCCAAGGATCACGCCCAGCAGCTGCCTGTGGGCGCCAGCCACGGATTCGCCCATAGCCTCGCGCAGTACCCCGACATGTCCCTCGCCAGCGCGAGTCAGCGCGCCGCGGCCCAGCGGATCTACGACGAGTCGGTGCGCACCGCGGCGCGGTTCAAGGATCCCGGCACCGCCCGCGCCGCCGGCTACAAGGTCGATCCGGAGAAGACGGGCAAGAACGGCCGGCGCAAGGTGATCCTCCACGCCGGCAGCAAGGCGTACAAGCGGGACGGCAAGACGCTCGACACGTCGAAGCCGGAGACCCTCGTATACGCGAACCCGCCCGACGGCAAGCTCACCCTGATCGGGGTCCTGTACAGGGCCCCGAAGGGCCAGCCCGGGCCTACGCCGGGCGGCCCCATCACGCGTTGGCACTTCCACGAGCCGTGCTTCATGAACGGTCAGAAGGTCCGTGGTGGTAAGGACGGCGCGTGCCCGGCAGGGGCGGTGAAGCGCCGCACGGCGGAGATGATGCACGTCTGGTTCACCGGCGACCTCCGCAGCGCCTACGCGATCCACGCCCCGAGGAAGGAGCTGCGCGAGCGCTACGGCGACGCGCTGCCGACCAAGGGCAAGCGCGGCTCGAACGCGGCGCCTTAAGTCGACGGGCGCGGCTGATGAACAGCTGCGCGGCGACCTCAGGAAGGCGATTTGAATGCAGGCGCTGTTGGCCCGGCCGGTCTCAACGGCCAGACGGCGACCTTCGTCGGCGTAGGCCTCCGCGGACGCGAACCGCCCGCGGCGATCTCATCGGCGACCACGTACTCGAGCGCCCAGGCGAGGGTGCCCGCGGCCGCCAGGGCGAGGGCCCGGGCCACGGCCCTGGCGTGCAGCCGGCGCGAGACCAGGGGTTCGCCAAGACCCCAGGCCATGCCCCGGGCGATGAGCAGCAGCTCCGGGTCCTTCAGGCCCTGATCTGGGCGACGTCGTCTCGCAGAGGACGCCTGCTTCCCGGGCCGTGGTCGAGCGATGAAGTTCGGGGACTTGGGCTTGCCAAATGACCGCATCCCGACGAGGGTTGAGCATGAACCTCGATCAGTTCCACTTCTGGGCCTTCCCCGTCCTCGCTGGAACCGGGGAGCGCCTCCTCGAGGGCACATCGACAGCACCCATCTGCAGCTCCTGAACTCCGCGACGCTCGGCTCAGGGATCATCGTCCACACCTGCGCCCCGATCAGTTTTCCCGCGCTGGGCGGTCCTCAGGACGCGTCAATCAACAACTGCGAGGCTTGATCAGGTAGTTCCACTCTCCGTGGAACTCATCCCTGGCCAGGTTGATCGCCGCGATCTCGGCGTCTGAGACTTTGACACCGCGCTTGTACTCGCCCTCGTCGAGCCGGGCGTAGACCTTGAGCCCGGTGGTCGAGGTGGTGGCTGCGATCAGCGAGACGATGGCCTGGCGGGAGACGAGCGGTTGCCCGCGCCAGTTGCGAGCGATGAAGCTAAACAGGCTGTGCTCGATTTTGTTCCACTTCGAGGTCCCTGGGGGGAAGTGCAAGACGTGGATGGCGAGGCCCGTCTCGTCGGCGAGGCGCTGCAACTCGGTCTTCCACAGGCGGGTGCGATTGCCGTTGGAGCCGCCGCAGTCGGCGGTGATCGTCAAGGTCTTGGCCTCGGGATAGCGCTCTGAGCCGAGGTGCTCCCACCAGCTGCGGATCGAGGCGACCGCGAAGCTGGCGGTATCGGCGTCGACCCCGACGTTCACCCAGCCCTCGTCGTTGGCGAGGTCATAGATCCCGTAGGGGTTGACCTTGCCAAGCTCCTTGTCCTTGAAGTCGTGCGTGCGAACCTCGACCGGCTCGCCCGCTGGGCGCCACTGCTGACCAGCGTTTTTGAAGTCTCCGACGAGCTCCTTCTTCTTCGTGTCTACCGAGATCGCCGGCTCGCCGTCCTCAAGCGCCTCGGAGACCTTGGCGTTGATGTGGCGAAACTGGGCATCGCGGTCGGGGTGCGAGGCGCCCTCTTTGGTCTTTCGGTTCGCCTGCAGGCTGTAGCCGAGCTGACGCAGCTGCTTGGCGACCGTCTCGTGGCTGACTCGATGGCCGCGCTCACGCAGAGCGCCGGCGAGCCTGCGAGTGCTCTTCGCCGTCCAGCGAAGCGGCGACTCGGGATCCCCGCGGGCCTCCTCTGAGACAAGCTCCTCGAGGTCGCCCAGCATGGTCGGGTCGGTCTCGGTGAGTGGCTTTCGACCGCCGCCACGCCGACGCACCCGGCCGGACTCAAGAGTCTCGCCAGCCTTGATCTCGCGCATTCCACTGGCCACCGTCACATGCGAGATCCCCGTCGCCCGGACCACCGCCGCGAGCCCGCCGCGCCCATGCGAGAGCGCTTCTGCTCCCGCCCACAAGCGACGTCGGCGCTCGTCAAACTCACCCGCCAACGCCCGATAGCGCTCCCCGATCGCTTCCTCATCGATCACACCGAGGGAGTTCTACATAACCCAGGCATCACCTTCTACGTTGTTGATTGACGCTTCCTCAGCCGTGAACCGTCGCCGCT
>QHBY01000386.1 GCA_003244245.1 Pseudonocardiales bacterium | reverse complement strand
GCTAAGTACTCGCGATGAAATAACCTCTGTTTCGGCTGCGCGACAGTACGGTTCCTGCTATGTCGGTTGTGGTGGAGTCGTTGGCTCGGCGTTACGAGGCGTTGCGGCCGCATCTGACCGAGCGTCAGCGGCGGTTGTGGCTGGGTGCGGAGGCACGGGAGCTGGGTTCGGGCGGGCCGGTGGTGGTCGCGCGGGCGGTGGGGGTGGCTGCTGACACCGTGCGCCGGGGACGCGACGAGCTCGATGATCCAGCGCCGCCGCCGGTGGGCGTCTCGCGCAAGCCTGGTGGTGGGCGCAAGCGCGCCGAGGTCCACGACCCGGCGCTGGTGGCGGCGTTGGAGGAACTGGTCGACCCGGACACCCGGGGGGATCCGATGTCGCCGTTGCGGTGGACCTGCAAGTCCACCCGGACGCTGGCCGCGGCGCTGCGCGAGCGCGGGCATCAGGTCAGCGAGTTCGTGGTGCGCCGGTTGCTCAAGTCGCTGGGCTACAGCCTGCAGGCCAACGCCAAGACCTCCGAGGGGCGCCAGCACCCCGATCGGGACGCCCAGTTCAGCTACCTCAACGACCAGGTCAAGGCCCACCAGGACGACGGCTGTCCGGTGATCAGTGTGGACACCAAGAAAAAGGAGCGTGCGCCACGAAGCGCCTTGTCATATTCCTAGCGTAGCTGGGAGGAACTCGGAGGAATGTTCCTGGGTCTAATGGCTTACCTAGATCCGAAAGGAAAAGGGAAACATAGCATGCCAGTGAAGCAGCGGCCGTGTCCAGGTACGAGGAGCGGGGCGCTGCGGGACCCGAGCGATACGGTGAAAGCTAGACTGCCTGAATCCCAATCCCCAGAAGACGCAACTTCTCGTCCGCCGGAAATGTACCTGAAACCGGCGCCACGCCCTGCATCGGAGTCAGCTCTTATCCGGTGCATCCTCCGGGGCGCGGAGCGATTCCCAGTGAGGGAATTTAAGGGGATGAGTGGGGCACCTAAGTCGCTCTATGACGTATGGCAAGGACGAACGTGGGATCGCCTAACGGGTACATGCCATGTGCCCTATGGCGACACAGGCCCCGTAGTAGTCGTCGGAGTCACGACCGACCAAGGAGGGCGGGAAAGCCGTCCACATCGGGCGAAGGGGGCCAGGTGATCGGGCATCCAAAGGCCAGGAGGAGCGCGTGATGCGAGAGGCCGAACTGGTACTGGGTGTCCTGCGTGAACGCGGAAGGCGCGGTCTGCCGCTTGAGCGGCTGTATCGACAATTGTTCAACCCGCAGTTGTATCTGCTCGCCTACGGGCGTCTGTACTCCAACAAGGGTGCCATGACGCCTGGACCTGACGGTGAGACCGTCGACGGCATGTCCCTGGGCAAAATCGAACGCATTATCGATGCGCTGCGCCACGAGCGCTACCGGTTCAAGCCCGCCCGGCGGACCTACATCCCCAAGAAGAACGGAAAGAAAAGACCGCTGGGACTGCCGTCCTGGTCGGATAAGCTCGTCGGTGAAGTAATACGCCTGCTGTTGGAGGCGTATTACGAGCCACAGTTCTCCGACCTGTCACATGGTTATCGGCCGAATCGTGGCTGTCACACCGCACTGTCGGAGATAGCGCATCACTGGACCGGCACGACCTGGTTCATTGAGGCTGACATCGCCGACTGCTTCGGATCGATCGATCATGAGATCGCACTATCCGCGCTCGCGGAGAGAATCCACGACAGCCGATTCCTTCGGTTGTTGCGTAACATGCTACAAGCCGGATACCTGGAAGATTGGATATGGCACGCCACGCTGAGTGGCGCGCCACAGGGCGGAGTTGTATCTCCGATCCTTTCCAACATCTATCTGCATAAGTTGGACAGCTTTGTCGAGAAAGTCCTCATCCCAGAATATACCCGAGGTGGCAGCAGGGCACCCAACCCTGAATACCGCGAGGTGGCAAAACAGCTCGCACGCATGCGCAGGCGAGGGGACCGCCTGGCGGTCCGTGCGCTGCGTAAGCAGATGCGGGGAATGCCGAGCAAGGATCCAGCGGATCCACGATTCCGGCGGCTCCGCTACGTGCGGTACTGCGATGACCACCTCCTCGGGTTCACCGGACCCAAGGCCGAAGCAGAGGCAATCAAGATCCGTCTTGCGACGTTCCTGCGTGAAGAACTCAAACTGGAACTGTCCCAAGAGAAGACACTGATCACCCACGCCCGGACAGGCGCGGCACGATTCCTCAGCTACGAGATCACCGTCCAACACGCCGACCACAAGGTCGCCAGCAAGGGCCGCTCCATTAACGGCATTGTTGGTCTACGCGTGCCCCGGGATGTGATCAAGGCCAAATGCAGCCCGTTCCTCAAGCTCGGTAAACCCGAGCGACGCAACCAGATGGTCAACGAAGGCGACCACACGATCGTCAGGACCTACGGGGCGGAGTACCGGGGACTGGTGGAGTACTACCTGCCCGCCGGAGACGTCTACCGACTGAACCGGCTGGAATGGGTGATGAAGACCTCCATGCTCAAGACGCTGGCCTGCAAGCACAACTCGACGGTGACCAAGATGGCGGACCGCTACAAGACCACCATCACAACACCGTACGGGCCACGCAGGTGCTTTGAGGCACGCGTCGAACGCGAAGGTCGTCAACCACTGGTCGCACGGTTCGGTGGTATCCCCTTGCGGCGCACGAAGAACGCGATCCTGACCGATCGCGCCCCGCGCCCGGTCACCGTCCGCCGCAAAGAGCTGGTCACCCGGCTTCAGGCTGGACGGTGTGAGCTGTGCAAGCAAGCCGGCACGGTGGATGTCCACCACGTCAGCAAACTCGCCGATCTCGAAAACCCGGGGCGGCCGCAGCCCGCCTGGGATCAGCTCATGGCC
This sequence comes from Pseudonocardiales bacterium, assembly GCA_003244245.1. Taxonomy (GTDB): domain Bacteria; phylum Actinomycetota; class Actinomycetes; order Mycobacteriales; family Pseudonocardiaceae. The sequence goes on along the minus strand of QHBY01000386.1, from coordinate 159 downwards.
AAACGTCGGCGCAAGACCCTCGTGGTCTGCGCCGGCTGCCACACAGCAATCCACAACGGGCAGCCAACCGCGACACCCACGCAGTAGTCACTGGAGAGCCGTGATGCTCGGAAAGCGAGCACGTCCGGTTCGGGAGGGGGTCGTCGGGTCGGGTCCAGC
>QHBY01000385.1 GCA_003244245.1 Pseudonocardiales bacterium | reverse complement strand
ATCGAGGAGCCGGGTTGCAGATCGGGTAGCCGCAGCTCGGCCAACCCGGTGCGGGGTCCCGAACCCAGCCACCGGATGTCGTTGGCAATCTTGAAAAGCGACACCGCGACGGTGCGCAGCGCGCCGGAGCACTCCACCAGGCCGTCCCGGGCAGCCTGCGCCTCGATGTGGTCGCGGGCCTCGGTGAGCACATCGAGACCGGTGGCGCCGCGTAGCTGTTCGACGACGGCGGCAGCAAAACCCGCCGGAGCGTTCAGGCCGGTGCCCACCGCGGTGCCCCCGATGGGCAGCTCGCCCAGCCGGGGCAGGCAGCTCGCCAGCCGCTCGACGCCGTAGCGGGCCTGCGCCGCCCACCCGCCCGCCTCCTGCCCGAGCGTGATCGGCACCGCGTCCATCAGGTGGGTGCGACCCGCCTTGACCACCTCACCCCAGTCGTTCGACTTCCGGGTCAGCGCCGAGGCCAAGTGCACCAGCGCGGGCATCACGTCCTGCGCGATCGCCTCGGTGGCGGCGAGATGGATGGTGGTCGGGAACACGTCGTTGGACGACTGTGACGCATTGACGTGGTCATTGGGATGCACGTCACAGCCGGTCGCCCGACCCGCCAGCGTGGCGATCACCTCATTGGCGTTCATGTTCGAGCTGGTGCCCGAGCCGGTCTGGAACACGTCGACGGGGAACTGAGCGTCATGCTCGCCGGCCGCCACCTCATCGGCGGCCGAGGCGATCGCCTCAGCAAGCGTCGAGTCGAGCACACCCAGTTTGGCGTTCACCCGCGCGCAGGCGGCTTTGACCAACCCCAGCGCGCGGATCTGGGAGCGTTCCAGGCCGCGCCCGGAAATAGGGAAGTTCTCCACGGCACGCTGGGTCTGCGCGCCGTACAGGGCGTCGGCGGGCACCGCGACCTCGCCCATGGTGTCGCGTTCAATCCGGTAGTCCTGGATCATGCGAGGGGCAGCTGATCGAAGTCCACCGAGGCGTACTTGCGCAGCTTGGTGAGGCGGTGGTAGCTGTCGATCATCCGCACGGTGCCGGACTTGGAACGCATCACGATGGACTGGGTGCGGCATCCTCCTGCGTGATAGGTCACCCCGCGCAGCAGCTCCCCGTCGGTGATCCCGGTGGCGCAGAAGAACACGTTGTCGCCGCGGACCAGGTCCTCGGTGCTGAGGATCCGGTCCAGGTCGTGCCCGGCGTCCAGCGCCGCGCGGCGCTCGTCGTCGTCCCGGGGACACAGCCGGCCCTGGATCGCTCCTCCCATGCAGCGCAGCGCGGCCGCGGTGATGATCCCCTCCGGAGTGCCGCCGATGCCGATCAGCAGGTCCACACCAGTGCCCGGCCGAGCCGCGGCGATCGCGCCCGCGACATCTCCGTCGGTGATGAAGGTGATCCGGGCGCCGGCCTCGCGGACCTCACGCACCAGATCGTCGTGCCGCGGCCGCTCCAGGATGCACACCGTGATGTCGGAGATATTCAGCTGCTTCGCCCTGGCGACGCGCTTGATGTTCTCCGCCACCGGTGCGGAGATATCGATGACGTCGGCCGCCTCCGGTCCGGTGGCGATCTTCTCCATGTAGAAGACCGCCGAGGGGTCGAACATCGCGCCCCGCTCGGACACCGCGAGCACCGCCAGCGCGTTGGGCATGCCCTTGGCCATCAGCGTCGTGCCGTCGATCGGATCGACCGCGACATCGCATTCCGGGCCCTGGCCGTTGCCGACCTCCTCGCCGTTGAACAGCATCGGCGCTTCGTCCTTCTCCCCCTCGCCGATCACCACAACGCCGCGCATCGACACCGTGCCGACCAGCTTGCGCATGGCGTCCACCGCCGCCCCGTCACCGCCGTTCTTATCGCCGCGGCCAACCCATCGGCCGGCGGCCATCGCGGCGGCCTCGGTGACCCGTACCAGCTCCATCGCCAGGTTGCGGTCCGGCTCCTCCTGCTTCGGATTCTGCTGCGGAGTCGACAAAGTACTCATAAGCCCTCCCGAATGGCGTGCCGGCGTTATTGGATTGTGCCCCAAAAAATGTGAACCCCTACAATCCTGCCAGATCCTTATTTTGTGAGGGGTTGCGTACCAGGCTGCTGCTCGCGGGCGGCGATCACCGATTCGATCCGTTCCCGGGCGCCGGCGAGGTGCCGCTCGCAGACCGCGGCGAGCTGCTCGCCGCGCTCCCACAGCGCCAGCGAGTCCTCCAGGCTCAGCCCGCCGGCTTCCAAGGCGCGCACCACTTCGGCCAGCTCGTCTCGGGCGGCCTCGTAGCCCAGTGTCGTCGGGTCTTGGGTTGCTCGGTCTTGGGTCGCCGGGTCTTGGGTGGTTCGGTCTTGATCAGGCACCGGTCACCACCGCTTGCAGGGCTCCATCCGATAGCCGCACGCGCAGTTCGGCGCCCTCGGATGCGTCGGCCACCGATCGAAGCACTGCACCGCTAGCCTGCTGGACCACGGCGTATCCGCGGGCCAGCGTGGCAGCCGGTCCGAGGGTGGTCAAGCGTGCCGAGGTGTGCTCGAGCCCTTGCTGTGCCGCTCGCATCCCGCCGAGCATGGCCCGGTCGGCGCGAGCGCGCAGGTCAACCACGGTCTGGCCGCGCTCGTGCAATAGACGGTTCGGATCGGCCACCACCGGGCGACTTCGCAGTGCATCGAGCAGACGCCGCTCCCGGTCCACCCAGCCGTACAGCGCGCGATGGCAGCGGTTGCGCAGCTGGTGCAGCGCGGCGGTCTCCTCCGCGACGTCGGGCACCACGCACTTGCCGGCATCGGTCGGGGTCGAGCAGCGCTTGTCCGCGACGTGATCTATCAGGGGGGTGTCCGGCTCGTGCCCGATCGCCGAGACCACCGGGGTGATGCATCGTGATACCGCCCGGCACAGCGCCTCGTCGGAGAACGGCAACAGGTCCTCCACGCTGCCCCCACCCCGGGCCAGCACGATGACATCCACCGCGGGGTCAGCGTCGAGCACGGTGAGTGCGTCGATGATCTGACCCACTGCGAGTGGGCCCTGCACCGCCACGTTGCGCACCTGAAACCGCACCGCGGGCCAGCGGGCCGTGGCGTTGCTGAGCACGTCGCGTTCGGCCGCGCTGGCCCGACCGGTGACCAGCCCCACGCAGCCGGGTAGCAACGGCAGCCGTCGCTTGCGTCGCGGATCGAACAGGCCCTCGGCATCCAGCAGCCTGCGGAGCCGCTCGATGCGGGCCAGCAGCTCGCCGATGCCGACCGCCCGGATCTCGTCGACGCGCAGGCTCAGCGTGCTGCGGCTCAGGTGCAACGACGGCTTGCCGTGCACCACGACCCGGCAGCCATCCACCAGCGGCGGTTGCCGGTCGCGCACTAGCCCGACCGCGCAGGTCAGGGTCAGGGACACGTCGGCTACCGGATCGCGCAGCGTGAGAAACGCGGTACCGGTGCCAGGCTTGGCGCTGATTTGGGTGATCTGCCCTTCAACCCAGACTGCGCCCAACCGATCGATCCATGCCGCGATCTTGCGGGCGACGGTGCGGACCGGCCAGGGTGCCTCCGCTGTCGTGGCGGGTTCGGTCACTTCGGCGGTATCGGTCACTGTGATTCTGTTGTTTGGGAGCGGACCGTGGCGATCCGGTTCGACAGCAGGGTGACGAACGCGGGACGATCCTGGTGGGCGTGTTCGTACTCCAGCATCTCCACGAGCTGGGGCAGTGACAGCTCCCGCAGCTTGCCGCGCAACTGAGCCAACGACAGCTCGTCGTAGCCGGTCAGCGCCGGCGCGGTCAGGCTGGCCTCGGGCCTCGCGGTGGTGGTGCTTGCGCGCGGAGGCGTCAGGGCATGGGCTACGTCGGCCTCGTCGAATTCCCCGGCCACTGGGCCGCTGCCCGGGGCTGGTGCTGTCCCAGCGTCGGCTTCAGGACGTCGGGGCTGGTCGTCCTCGTCGAACGTGGCCCACGACGGGGTGTCCTCGACTGGACGGAACAGCGAAAACACCTCGTCGCCCTTGATCGCCAGCTCGGTGACCCGTTGCTGCACCCGCATCCCGGCCTGTACGGCACGGCTGGCGGCCGTAACAGGGAGCTCGGCGAGCTGCTCAGGCAGCTTGCGGGCCTGTTCCACAGCGGTGAGCGCCAGGCCCACGGCAACACGGACGGGCAGTGGTAGGTGGCTCATGGTCGTCAAGCCTGCCCCAGCCACCAGCCCTATGCCTACCCGGGGGCGAGGCCAGTTTGCCTCCAGGCCTGCTTTGCCACGCCCGTAGGGTAGGGAGCATGACCAAGCGTGTGCTGCTGGCCAAACCCCGCGGCTACTGTGCCGGGGTCGACCGTGCAGTGGTCACCGTAGAGAAGGCCCTCGAGGCACACGGGGCGCCGGTGTACGTGCGCAAGGAGATCGTGCACAACCGGCACGTGGTGGAGACCCTTCAGGACCGCGGGGTGGTCTTCGTCGATGAGGCCGATGAGGTGCCCGCGGGCGCCATCGTGGTCTTCTCCGCACACGGCGTGTCCCCGGCGGTGCACGAGCAGGCCGAGGCACGTGGCCTGCGCACGATTGACGCCACCTGCCCGCTGGTGACCAAGGTGCATCAGGAGGTCAAGCGGTTCGCCCGCGACGGCTACGACATCTTGCTGATCGGTCACGAGGGCCATGAGGAGGTCGAGGGCACCGCAGGGGAGGCACCCCAGCACGTTCAGCTCGTCGACGGACCGGTCGCGGTGGATTCGGTGACCGTGCGAGACCCGTCGCGGGTGGTGTGGCTGTCCCAGACGACGCTGTCGGTGGACGAGACCATGCGAACGGTAACTCGGCTGCGGCAACGGTTCCCCGAGCTGGCCGACCCGCCCAGCGACGACATCTGCTACGCCACCCAGAACCGGCAAGTGGCCGTGAAGGCGATGGCGGCGCAGTGCGACCTGGTCCTGGTCGTAGGCTCGTCGAACTCGTCGAACTCGGTGCGGTTGGTGGAAGTCGCGCTGGACGCCGGTGCGCGGACGGCCTATCTGGTGGATTACGCGCGAGAAATCGATCCCGCCTGGCTGGACGGGGTGCACACCGTCGGTGTCACCAGCGGTGCTTCGGTGCCCGAGGTGCTGGTGCAGGGCGTGCTGGACTTTCTGACCGAACATGGGTACGCCGACGTCGAAGAGATCATCACCGCGGAAGAGAAGCTGGTGTTCTCGCTACCGCGCGAACTCAAGTACTCGATCTGACGGTCCCGCGCCCTGGCGATCAGAGATCATGGCGCGAGGTCGGACGTCGTTGGGTGATCAATCGCAGCATGCCGATAGCGAGGGTGATCCCGGTGGTGATCGCCATGGCGGGGAAGCCGTTGATCAAGGGGGTGCCGACCGCGAGCGCGGTGGCGACCATGCCCCCGCCGGTGGGATGCGAGCCGATGGCCGCGATAACGCCCGGCACTGTCACCGCCAGGATCAGCGGAGGCTGCACCATCGGACCGAACAGACCTTTGCGCTGCACCACCACCACGGCAAGCAGGCAACCGAGGAAATAGCAGACCTCGAACACGGTACCCAGCCGGTTGAGCCGTTCCATATCCGCGAACGCCCCAACCGCGGCGAGCCCGAGAGCGCAGAAGGCAGCCGCCCACCAGGGCACTCCAACACGATCGGGCAGCAAAGCGCGCTCGTCCCAAGACCCGCGCTGGGCGGTGCTTCGGGCCCGGGTCCCCGTCACTCGTTCACACTAGACCGCTGCTCATCCTCGCCCCGCGCCTGGTGCAGCGTCTCGTTGACCCACGCCCAGCTCTCGGGATCCAGCTCGCCGCCGGAGTCTGGCTCGCCCTGGCAGTCCGGTTTACGTTGTCCCGTCTCCAACGCGATGAGCGAGTCCGTCGCCGACGCGACGAGTTCCACCGCCTGCACTACGCGGGGACTCCGTTCCACCTGCTCGGGCGGGTCGAGCGTTTCGGTGACCACGCCGAGCTCACCGAAGCGTCGGGCAGTGACCAGTACCCGCGACTCCAGCGACGTGACCGTGCGGTTGTAGGCCTCGACCGCACCACCGAGTTGCTTGCCCAGCCGCGCCACGTGGCCGCCCATAGTGGCCAGCCGGGAGTGCAGCTCACGGCCCAGCTCATGCACCCGCGCGGCGTTGCGCGCCAGCGACTCCTGCCGCCAGGTGTAGGCGACCGTCCGCAGCAACGCGATCAGTGTGGTCGGAGTGGCGATCACGACGTGGCGCTCGAAGGCGTGCTCGAGCAACGCTGGATCGGACTGCAGCGCTGCCTCGAGGAACGGGTCGCCCGGAACGAACAACACCACGAACTCCGGAGTGGCTTCGAAGCGCTGCCAGTAGGACTTGTGTGCCAGCGAATCGACGTGTGCGCGCAGGTGCCGCGCGTGCGCGGCCAGCCGGTCGGCCCGGCGATCCGGGTCGGTGGCCTCGACGGCCTCCAGGTAGGCCCCGAAGGGCACTTTGGCGTCCAACACGATGACCTTGTCACCGGCCAGGTGCACCACCAGGTCAGGACGGACCAAGGCGTCGTCGTCGCCGCTGGCGTCAGTAGCGGTGACCTGACGGGAGAAGTCGCAGTGTTCGACCATGCCGGCCAGCTCCACGATCCGCTCCAGCTGCAGCTCGCCCCACCGGCCGCGGACCTGAGGGGCGCGTAGCGCGGTGACCAGCTGCCGGGTCTCGTTTTGGAGCTGTTCAGACGTGCGATGCATCGCGCCGACCTGCTCGCGCAATCCCGCGTAGGCGGCTTCGCGTTCCTTTTCCACGGTGCGCAGTTGACCGTCGAGCCGGTGCAGGCTCTGGGTAATCGGGTCGAGCAGCGCCGTGATGGCCTGCTGGCGCTGGGTGGCGTCGCCGTCCGACTTGGCCGACATGGCTGCTGTGACCTTCGCGAACTGTGCCTCGGCGAGCTGGACGAACGCCTCGTTGTTGCGTGACAGCGCCTCAGCTGACAGTGCCTGAAAGCTGTCCTTGAGCTCGGCCTCGCGGTGGGTGAGCACACGTTCCCGGTCAGCCGCGGCGACCCGCTCGGCGTCGAGCGCGGCACGCAGGCCGGCCAGTTCGGCCTGCGCTGTCGCAACTCGCCCCCCGGCTTCCTCGGCACGCTGGTGGTACTGCTCGGCCCGCGCCCTCTCGGTGTCCCTGGCGGCTGCGGCACTCTCGCCCTCCCGGCGGGCCGCGACGAGCTCGGCCTCGACGGCGGCCCTGGCGGCGTCCGCGGTCCGGCCCGCTTCTGCCAACCCGACCCGGCGAAGCGCGGCGGCCACCAGCCAGCTGACCACAGCGCCGACCGTCAACCCGACAACCAAGACGAGCAACAGTGCGTAATCCATAAGTCACAGAGTGCAGCACCCCTCCGACAGTGCCGGCAAGGCGCGCCGCCTCCAGCGCATCGCGCGGGCGCAGCGGGGTAAAGGAGCCCCCGCTAGCCCCGCTGAGCCCGCTGGATGCGGGCAACCGGGTCGGGTGCCTAGACTTGACGTCCTGTGAGCCTCACCCTCGGCATTGTCGGCCTGCCCAACGTTGGCAAGTCCACCTTATTCAACGCGCTGACCCGCAACAACGTCCTCGCGGCGAACTACGCTTTCGCCACCATCGAGCCCAATGTCGGGGTGGTGCCGCTACCCGACGAACGTCTTAGGCAGTTAGCCGAGGTCTTCGACAGCGTCAAGGTGGTACCGGCGACGGTGTCATTCGTCGACATCGCGGGCATCGTCGCGGGCGCCTCGGAGGGCGCTGGGCTGGGCAACAAGTTCCTCGCCAACATCCGTGAGGCGAACGCGATCTGCCAGGTGGTGCGGGTTTTCGATGACCCCGACGTGCTGCACGTCGACGGGCGCGTCGACCCGGCCGATGACATCGCCACCGTCGAGACCGAGTTGGTGTTGGCCGACCTGCAAACGGTGGACCGCGCGTTGCCCCGGTTGGAGAAGGAGGCCCGCACCCACCCCCGAGAACGGCGCGCCGCGCTGACCGCAGCGCAGGCCGCGAGGGAAGTGCTCGACGCCGGGCGGACCCTATTCGCCGCCCGCACTGGGCTCGATGTCAACGCGCTCGCTGAGCTCAGCCTGCTGACCGGCAAGCCGTTTTTGTATGTCTTCAACGCCGACGAAGGCGTGCTCGCCGACGCGGAGCGGCAGACGGAGCTGCGCAAACTGGTCGCCCCCGCCGATGCGGTGTTCCTCGACGCCAAGGTGGAGTCTGAGCTGCTCGAGCTGGACCCGGAGTCCGCTCGAGAGCTGCTGGATTCGATCGGGCAGCCCGAGCCGGGGCTGCACGCGTTGGCCCGCGCCGGTTTTCACACTCTGGGCCTGCAGACGTTCCTCACAGCGGGGCCCAAGGAATCTCGAGCGTGGACGATCCGCGCCGGCGCCACCGCTCCCGAAGCCGCCGGAGTGATTCACAGCGACTTCCAGCGCGGGTTCATCAAGGCCGAGATCGTGTCCTACGACGACCTGATCGCGGCCGGATCCATGGCGCAGGCCCGGGCCGCCGGGAAGGTCCGGATGGAGGGCAAGGACTACCAGATGACCGACGGCGACGTGGTCGATTTCCGCTTCAACGTGTAATGGTGTTCGTTCTTCCAGGTCACAGCGTTGTTACCGGCTCTTTGTCCGCACAGTGTCCGCAGTAGATGGAGAAGTCGAGAGCACGTGCCCAGGGTGGCGGCCGTCGCGTGGTCGAGAGTGCGTTGCACGGTCACTACGTCGCGGCCCGCGGCGATCAGACCCGACGCGAATTGGTGACCCAGCCAGGGTCGTGAGGACCGTCTTTTAGGGATGGCACACCCGGAGATAGCTATCGCCGGCCCATCTCTCTCCTGAAGATCAAGTCAGTGGAGACCGCCTTCGGAGCCGGATACTGGGCACCGAGCAGCGATTCTCCGACTGGGTGAGGCGCCAAGCCAGGGGCCCGAGCCTACGCGGCCACCGAGAGATCGCGGTCGGTCGCCCCTTTCTGCGGTGGAAACAGTCGGACTGCGCTGGGATGTTCGGTAACCTCGCCTCATGCTGCTCCCCGCCATGGTTACAGCGGCCGGACAGTGCCGTGCAGCACTGGGGTCGTTTCGGCGCCAGCCGGGTTCTTGTGAACCACCGGCAGCACCCTCGAGAGGGGGTATTGTCATATCTGGGGTTGTGTGGGGGTCAGAGCCGTGAGCGATGCATGGATGTACGTGGGGGCGGCTCTCGCTACGATCCTCTTTCTCTCGGGCCTGGTGGTGGCGTTTTTCTCCACACCTGTGGCGATCGGCCTAGTTCTGGTTGGCGGAGGTATCGGGCTGGTCGCTATGCCCGACGACAGGAGGTTGGGACCGTGAGCGCCCTGGAGTCCTACGCCTGCAGATCGATCAGCTCCCTGTGGAACTCGTGATGCGGGAGTGCGGAGTGATTTGCGGTAGGCCGCAAGATGGTCGCGGATTTTGATGCCGGCGACCGTCCATCGGCAACAGCGTGCGCCAGATCCTTGTAGACCTCCGCAACCAGGCCGAGAAGATGGCTAAGGAAATCCGTCTGGCGATCCCCACGCTGGTCCGGTGCCGCCGCTGTGTCAGCGACCGTCCGCTGATTGGCTAGCTGGCGACGCCCAAAAGCCTGTCTGCTGAGCTGGGACAGGAGGGCGCGCTGGCCGGTGCAGCGACCCCAGCCGACTGGGGGCGTCTGCTGCGTGTGACGGTGGCGCGCGGGTCCGGGCAACGTCCACATGAGACCGAGGAGACCAATGATCCACCCTTCGGTCCGAACGTCTACAGGGGACAGCGCGGACGATCACCAGCTGTCCGCGGGTTGTCCGCAAGACGCTGTAAGGCCGTAGAACGCCGTGTAGCGTCACGAACGCTGAAGATGCTGGTCAGAGCTGTGATCGGTCCTTGCGCCGCTGGTCGAAACGGCCAGATAGACGTTCCGCTTCAACGTGTAGGAATCGATGTTCGCGCAGCTAGAGACGTTGTCGTGCGCCACAACCTGGCGTGTCGGCACAGAATCTCGCAGGTTTCTGTATTCAGAGCATTCCATGATCAGGGCCTGCGTGGATACACTCCGTACACGACGAGAGGGAGGGCTGTGCGTGCCGGAAGCGTGCCGCGCGAAGCGTGTGACCTCCTGGTCGGAGGCTGGTCACCGGGCGAGTCGGCACGAGACCGCAGCGGCCGCCAACGCCTATCTGTGGCGAGAGCCGCGGCGGTCCTCGGCGTGGCCGACGACGCGTGCCTTGAAATCGTCCGGAACCTAAGGAGAAACCATGCATGAATACGGCGTTTCGCTATTTGGTGTCGCATACGTAATCATCGGCGTGGTGGTGGCGCTCACTAACGGATATGCGATTCACAGTATTGGCGAACTCCTGTCTTTTCTCCTGGCCATGTTCCTCTGGCCTCTCGTGCTGCTCGGCGTCAACCTCCACGTCGTCGTCTAGCCGGCGAGGTTTTGGCATCACATAGGTCGATGGGGTAGTCCCGACGATGGCGCCCGGCCGGTGCCTCGGTGAGGACTGCTGCTGGCACCTGCGCCTGCCGCGTCCCCCGGCGACGCAATTCCTGGGGCCGAGCTCGCTGCCCAGCTAGCACGCTCAGGCTCCCCTGCGTCGAACACCAGCATCATGCGGTCGGATCGCCTGCCGGGCGTCGGTTGCCTTGAGCCGCCCAGCAAGCGATCCGCCCTGGCCGGCCGTTGGCTCGTCCTGTCCGACTGGACCCAGCTCGACGTCCAGTTCTCGGAGGTAGCGGTCCCACGCCCCGGATCCCGGCGCGGCGTTCGCGCTCCTTCAGATCGCGCGGCGGCCGGCGCAGGAACACGTTTCACACGAGCCGGCCGGCCAGGACCGCCGAGCGTTCGGGCCGATGAGGGCTGCGCCGATCACTGCGTCCACCAGCAGGTCGCAAGCTACGCAGCCGATTCCACGGACACTCCTTGGGCGAGTCATTGAGACAGTAGGTAATCAAAAATCTGGTGAACAGCACACTAACGAGTGAGATATACGCTGCTGTTGGCCTATCGTCCAGCTGGATTCCGTGTCTGGTTGAGGCATGGCATGGACCTCATGTGTTTGGTGGACGGACGGGGGAGTGAGCGGAGAGGTTGGCTGCATGCTTGACCGGGACGTGGTCGATCACCAGCGTGGCACGTCTGACCAGAGACAGTTGATCGCCCAGCGCGCTTTCTTCGCTGCTCCGTTCCTCGAGGCGCCCGACGATCTTTACTCGTGCAGCGCCGAGGGAGTCGTCGAACGGGCCCGCGAGCGGGTGGTTGTCCAGCCGCACGCCAGGCTGACCACCAACACCTTCTTCGGACGCTTCCCGGCCAACTGCTGGCAATGGTGGACCGAGGCCACAGTCGAGATCAGCGAGATAGTCTAGTGTAGATAGATGTGTTTC
>QHBY01000384.1:3336-3648 GCA_003244245.1 Pseudonocardiales bacterium | reverse complement strand
AGCGCCTCGGCGAGGGCGACGTACGCGGCGTCGTAGAACGTGAGCTCGTGCGCTTCGGCGAGCGTCGCGGCCTCTCGCAGGTCGTCGACCGTGGGAGAGATGACCGCGCACACCTCGATGAGGGCGTCGAGCACGGTGGCGACCTCCTCGGCCCCGGCGCGGACATGGCCGCGCAGGAGTGCGTTGCCGACCTCGTAGGCGGTGAGGTCGAGCACGTGCAGGGCGACTGCTCGCTCGCGCTGCGCGGCGAGCAGAGCGCGGGACGGCCCCACCTCCTCCTCGCCCTCCGCGTGAAACCACTTGAGCGCGACG
>QHBY01000384.1:0-3316 GCA_003244245.1 Pseudonocardiales bacterium | reverse complement strand
TGGCGTCGCTAACGACGTCGATCACGGGCATCGCGTGCGTCTCGCCCGCTGCGAATCAGCTCGCTGGACTCAAACGCCCGGGCACCGGCCAGCGCAGCCCGGCCACGACGGAGCGCAGCATCGAGCGCCCGGGGGTCGGGCCACCCGAGCTCAGACTGGGCCGCATGCTGGAGGAAGGCGCTTCGCGAGCTGCGTCGGCGCTGCGCCTCGCGGTCGATCCGCGCAAGCAGCTCGTCAGGCATCGAGATCAGGACCTTGGCCATGCGTTCCGTGAGTATATCTTGTTTATATCGAGGACTCGCGTCCTGGGGCGTTACGCGGAAGCCCTCGATCGAGGTCGAGCTCTCGACAGCCGTGGCCCGGACCAGACGCCGCAGCGCACCCATCCAAGTTGAGGCGCCAACAAGCGACGTTGTGTCGAACGGACGGGAGGACGTTCTGTCGCCGCCCAGGATCGTACCCTATCCAGTCACGCCGACGGGCTAAACGGGCCGCAGGCGCTGGCTGCGGACAGCGCGCCGCACACCTCGCGCATCCGTTCGGCGGCCAACGAGGTGATCCGCTCGGTGCACAGGGAGACACGGATCGGCGTGACGTTGTCGAGCGTCAGGCAGCAGCGGGTCGGCATGCCGTCCTCCTCGTCGAGTGCCACCTCGGTGGGAATGCCCCTGATCGTCCGGGTGGCCGGAACGCCGAGAACCTGTGTGAGGACGGGTATCGCCTCGTCGCGGGTCAGGATCAGGAAGGGACGGCGGCCCGTGCGGGGGTGCTCGTACCACCAGACGTCGCCGCGGCTCACCATGACCCCTGTCCGCGAAGCTGCTCCTCGGCGTCGAGCCGGCGGAGGACATCCTCTGTGGAGGCGTCCCCGCTCGCCCCGATGTCGCCCCAGTCGTCGGGCTCCCATTGGGGGATGCGGCGGTATCCGGCGGCGATCTGCTGACCGATCAGCGCGTCGAGATCACCGCGCAGACCCTCCCAGAGCAGCTCACGGATGAGAGCCGAGCGGGAGACGCCCCTGCGGAAGGACGCTCCATCCAGGATCTCCAGGAGCTCGTCGCTCAGCTGCACCATTGTCTGCGTTCGAGCCATAGCCCTACGCTAGCACTATGAGTCGTCGCGCTCGAGCTCGGCACGGGCGACGCGCTCGCATCGCCGCTCCTGCCCGGGTTCGCGCTGGCCCTCAACGAGCTGTTCGGCGAGTAGTGCGTACCGGGTTCGCTCCATCCGGGTCGTTTCGTAGCTTGGTTGGGTGTCGCGCCCGGGCTTTCCGCTGACGATCTTGGAGTTCCAGCAGCGGTTTGGCACCGAGGAGGCGTGTCGCGCTTACTTGTTCGCGTCGCGCTGGCCGGAGGGGTTCGCCTGCCCCGGGTGCGGCGGCCGGGATTGCGGTGCCGAGACGCGCCGGCACTTGTGGATTTGCACTGCCTGCGGGCGGCAGACGTCTGTGACCGCGAGCACCGTGATGCACGGGACGCGGCTGCCGTTGCGGACGTGGTTCTGGGCCGCGTACCTGGTCTCGACGTTTCATCCTGGGATCTCGGCCAAGCAGCTGCAGCGCCAGCTCGGGATCGGCTGCCATGAGACCGCGTGGGCGATGTTGCACAAGCTCAGGGGCGCGATGGTCGCCCCCGAGCGCGAGCTCCTGAAGGGCGAGGTCGAGATCGACGAGTTCTACCTCGGCGGCTACGAGGAAGGCCTCAAGGGCAGCCGCCAGCGCGGAAAGAAGACGCTCTGCGGAATCGCGATCGAGGTCCGCGGCCGCGGCTCGGGCCGACTACGCCTCCAGGTCCTGCCCGACCCGTCGAGCGCTTCGCTGCTGGCGCTGACCAAGGCGACCACCACCCCGGGCGCGACGGTGCACACCGACGGCTATCAGGCCTACAACGTCTTGGCCGACCACGGCTATGACCACCGCCGTCGCCCCAAGCAGAGCGTCTCGCCGGGCGAGGAACTTCTCCCACGCGCGCACCGCGCGATCTCGAACCTGAAGGCTTGGATGCACGGCACCCACCGCGGCGTCTCGCCCGAGCACCTGCCCGTCTACCTCGATGAGTTCGTCTTCCGCCACAACCGCCGCGGCACACCGATGGCCGGCTTCCAGACCCTGCTCGGACTCGGGCTCGCACACGAGCCGATCACCTACCGCCAGATCATCGACCGAGCAGCCTGACACCCACTTGGAGCGAACCCGGTACGCACTCGGCGAGTAGCCTTGTCGTCAGGCAACGGAGCACGGGCTACCTGATCAGCGTTACGGTCACACCCACGTCGATCCGCGCCCATGCCCGATCCGCCGTGACCGGCCGCCCGCCGAGATCGAGCGCGAGAGCCAGGCAGGCGCGATCGCCAAGCGAAAGCCCGGCCTCGCGCGTAAGGGGCAGCAGGCCCGCGGCCACCTCTGCCTGACGACTCGTGAAGGGAGCAAGCGAAACCCCCAGCGACTCGATCTCCGCCTCGCGCCCCGCGACAGCTACGCCCAGGTCGGCGTAGCGGTCCAGGACCTCAGACCAGTTCACGGTCGAGACGATCGCGCCGTCGAGCAACGGCGCGACCATCTCGCCGCCGGGCTCGTCGCGCAGCACCGCAAGCAGCGCTGACGCATCGAGGATCGCGGCCTTACTCACCCCGGATGCTCGCGAGCCGCTTCGCGGCGGCGCTCGGCGATCAGCTCGTCCACGAGGCTGCGCTCGCCCCCAGCTTCCCGCAGCTCTTCCTGCATGCGTCGCAGGAGCTCGTCGCGGGGCTCGAGCACTATGCGCCGGCCATCGATCCGGGCCGCGAGCTCATCCCCTTGCTTGATGCCGAGGGCACGGCGCATCGCCGAGGGCAGGACGAGCCGTCCCTGGGCTCCGATTCTAAGCGAGCGTGCCATGTGTTGGGGATTATGGCACGGAATCCTGATCGTGCCAGAAGTTGGCGGCGCCTTCGTCAGACGAGCACGACGTTGACGCCGGCAGCACGGCGAACCGGCGTTCGGCAAAGGCGAGCGTGGCCAGCAGCGCTCGCTTCACGCGAACGGGTCGCGGGGTGCTTCGTCCAGCGCCTGCAGCTCCAGCTCGAGACGGTCGTCCGGTCGCATGAGGCCCCGCAGCTCACGCACGACTTCCTCGAAGGGCACAAGAGGCCGTGCGCGCTCCAAGGGCACCAGCTCCGCAACCGGATGACCATGGACTGTGATTCGCAGCCGCTCTCCCCCCTCCACCCGACGCAGCAGATCGGCCGTGTTATTGCGAAGCTCTCGCTGGGGAACATCTGTCGCCATAGGGCGACACTGTAGCGATCAGCGCCGGGGCTCTGTCAGAGCAGCTCCGAG
>QHBY01000383.1 GCA_003244245.1 Pseudonocardiales bacterium | reverse complement strand
CTCGTTCAAACCGCCCTCCGGGGCTCCGTCGGCTTCCACCCGCAACAGTCGTAAAGGCTGGCTCGGGCTGCGGCGAACTCATTGCACGCACTCGGGGTTGCATGCCAGGGTAATTCCGGTGACCGACGAGCTGGTGCTCGTGCTGAGCAGTCGGGGCGAGCGGTAGACCCGGGATGCGGCTTGCTGAGCGTTACGCGCGAGTGGTGGTGCGACTGCGCTGGTTGGTCCTGCTGGTCGTGGGGGTGGGTACCTGGGCGGCGCTGACCATGCTGCCCAGCGTGGCGACTGCGGGCGGTGGGCTATCCGGCATTGTCGGCGTTGACCAGCCGGCTATCAAGGCTCAACTCGACGCGATACGGCGTTTCGGCCTGCCGCTGGTCACCGGGACCGCGGTGGTGCAGCGCAACCAGCGCGGCCTGGACCCGCGCGCTGTGCAGCGCGCCGTGCAGCGGGCTGTTGAGATCGACCAGCGCACGCTTGACATCGGCCGGCAGGCCGGCCGGGAATTGCTCCTCGCGCTGCCGCTGATCAACGATCCGCGGTTGGTGCCCGCCGCGCGCGAGCACAACACCACGATCGTGACCTACCTGTTCGCTGACCCGTCGCTCGGGCTCAGCGGGCAGGATCGGGTGGCTCGTGATTATGCGGCGCGGCTTGACCGACCGGGCGATGCGCTGGTCGGGGTGGCCGGCACGATACCGACCCAGGCCCAGGCGCGAACGATCCTCTACCGATCGCTGCCGCTGGTCGAGGCCGCCACCCTGGCGGCGATCGCGCTCATCGTCGGGCTGACTTTCCGCTCGGTGGTCGCGCCATTGGTCACCCTCGTCACCGCTGGGATCGGCTACCTGATCGCGGATCGGGTCATCGGGTGGTTGGCCGGAGTGGCCGAGTTGACCGTGCCCGTGGAGATCGAGCCGATCCTGATCGCCCTGATGTTGGGGATCACCACGGACTACAGCATTTTCTTCCTATCCGGCCTGCGGCGGCGGTTGCGGGCCGGACAGACCAACCCGGGTGCCACCAGTGCCGCCGTCGGCGAGTACCTGGTCATCGTGCTGACCGCCGGTGTGATCGTGGCGGCCGGTGTTGCGGCGCTGCTGGTTGCCCGGTCCGAGCTGTTCCACGCCTTCGGACCAGGCCTCGCGGTTACCGTGCTGGTGGGGCTGGTGGTGGCCGTGGTCCTGGTGCCTGCGCTGCTGGGGGTGCTAGGTCGGTGGGCATTCTGGCCTTACGGACTTAGCACCGGGGCACCTTCCGGCCCCGAAGCGGGACGCGCAGTCGTGTCCGAGGCCCTCGACCCCGATGGTTCCGCGGCTCAGCCCCCGGCTCGGTTGGTCCGGTTGCTCAGCAACCGCTGGGTGGCCGCGGTGGCCGCGGTGGTGGTGATCGCGGTGCTGGTGGTCGTGGGTAGACCCCTGTCCGGATTGCGCAGCGCGGTCTCGCCGGTGGACTCGCTTCCGGCGGGCAACCCGGTGCGCGTGGCCGCGGCGGCGGCCACCGCCGGGTTCACCCCGGGCATCCTGTCACCGACCGGGTTGATCGTGTCCGCTCCTGGCGTGGCCGACCGCCGCGCGGCGTTGGCGACGTTGGCCGGTCAGCTGCACCGTCAGCCCGGGGTAGATCTCGTGTTCGGCCCCGGTGATCCGCCGCTCCCGGTCGAGCAACAGTTGCCGGACCAGGTAGGGCTGTTCCTCGCCCCGGGTGGCGGCGCGGCCCGCTTCCTGGTCGTGTTCGACAGCGACCCGCTCGGCTCCTCCGCGGTGGGCCACCTGCGCGAGCTGCGCATCGCAATGCCTCGCCTGCTGGCCACCGCTGGGCTCACCGGCGCTGAGGTGTCCTACTTGGGTGACACCGCGGTCGGGTTGTCGCTAGCGGACCGGGCCAGGGCTGATCTGATCCGGGTGGCGGTCGCGGTCGGGCTGGTCAACCTGCTGCTGCTCATGCTGTTCCTTCGTGCCCTGATCGCCCCGCTGTATCTGCTGGCCAGCAGCGTCCTCGCGGTGGGCGCGGCGCTCGGGTTGACCGTGGCGTTATTCCAAGGCCAGCTCGGCCAGGACGGTCTGACGCTTCTATGTGTTGTCAA
>QHBY01000382.1 GCA_003244245.1 Pseudonocardiales bacterium | reverse complement strand
GCCGGCTGAATAACCCTCCTGGTGCCGACTATGGATAAGTGCGGCAGGGAGATACAAGGTGGCGTAACGGCCAGAGTGGTCCCGGGAGGGATCGGAAGCGATACGCCCCGGCGGTGCTGCACCACCGCCGGGGCTAACCATCGAACCTTGGGAGCATCGATGCAGGTCCAGGCTGAAAGCACCCAGCTATACCAGGTAGAGGTTCCGGGACGCGTAGTCATCGCCCCGTTCTTCACCGTCGAGGAATTGGTCGCGCGGTGGTTCACCGAGACGACAGCGAACACGGATAAGACAAATCGCGACAACGTCCGCGAACTCATCAGCTCAGGTGTGATACCCGGCCGCAAGATCGGCCGCCGCTGGTATGTGCACCTCAGCGCCGTCGAGATCTACGAGAACGGTCGCGACGACCCCGCAGTGATGCGGCACACCGAGAGTAGGCGGTCCGCATGACCTGCCCACTCGGCCCGACAACAGGCGACACCTCAGTAAGGAGCCCCGGCGGTGCTGCAACACCGGCCGGGGCCATACATCGAACTTTGGGAGCATCGATGCAGGTTGAGAGTACCCGGTTGTACCGGGTCAGGGACGTGGCTGAGCACTTTGATGTGTCGGTTGCGACGATCTACCGGGCGATTGAGTCCGGTCAGTTAAGTGCGTTGAAGCTGGGCCACGGTACTGGCACGTTGCGGGTGACCGGCGCCGCTGTCCTCGCCTATGAGAAGTCGTGCATCCAGGCCGCGTACCGGTCGTGGTTCCCCGATGCGACCCGGCTAGCGGTCCCGTTGGTGATGTCGAGCAGTCCTCCCGCAGTGAGTTGGCGGGGGAGGTGGCTCGGTGATGCCTGGGCGACGGCCGGTTACTGAGCATCGACGGTTGGCGTTGGCGAACAACCGTGAGCGGTTGGCGCAGGTGTACCGGGAGTATCAGCCGCACACGGTGCGCTACATCGCTCGCCGGGTGGAGCCACAGCATTCGCATGCGGTGGAGGACTTGGCGCAGGAGACGTTCCTTCGGGCCTGGCCCGACCTGCACAAGGTCCAACCCAGAGACGGGGGGTCGCTTCACGGATGGTTGTCGACCATCGCCCGGTATCGGGTGGCGAGCTACTACCGCCCCGACCGACCCAACGCGGCGACGGGGCAACACGCCGCCGAGACACCAATCGCCACGGACTCACCGTTTTGGGGGTCGCGTCATCTGGTTGACCAGTCAGCAACGGCGAACGCCGACGCCGTGGAAGACCGGCTTGACCTGCACGCGGCGCTGCCCCGGCTGTCGGCCGAGGCCCGGCAAGTGCTGGAGATGCGTTACCTACGCGGGTTGTCCCGCGACGCGGTAGCCAAGCAGCTGCACCACTCGAAGGACAAGATTGACAAGCTCACCGATGAGGGTCTGACCGGGCTTCGCGGGATGTTGGGCGATATCCCGCACGTGCGGGAATCGGCGGCCGCGATAGCCGAGACGACCGATTCGATGGTGTGCGCGCGCCAGGCGGTCGCCGAGGTTCACCGGCGGGTCGCCGAGGGTGAACCTCGCCACGTCGGGCAGCCGGTGCCCGCACCCGCCGAGTGTCGCTGCGACGAGTTCGCTGACTCGATGGCCCGGGCGCGGGCGGCGGTGGCCCAGGCCCATCAGCGGGTCGCGCAGGGCGCGGACCGGGGCGCCGATGAGGCGGCGCGCGCGGAGCAGCTAGCCCGGTGGCACGCGGCCACCGAGCACCGCGCCCCGGAGTGGGGTGCGCAGTGAGCGGCCAGCGGGGTAGAGGTCCAGGAACCCCCGAGCAGCGCCCGGCGGTGCGCGGTGTGATCCGCTTGGGTGAGTTGCTGCCGGTGGTGCGACTGGCGTGTACCGCGTGCGAGCTGGTCTACCAACCGGAGCTGGCGGATTTCGGCAGTGGGAACACTGGCTGCCCGCGGTGCGGTGGGTGGACCTGGATCGCGCAGCTGGACACCACCAGCGCCGGTGATGGGGGCGGTGGTGTCGGGTGAGCGCCGCCGGTGGTTCTGAGTGGGATCTGGTCGAGGCCGCGCAGGCGGGGGACCGGGAGGCGTTCGGTGCGCTTTATGGCCGGTATGTCCGTGGGGTGTCGCATTTCCTGGGTAACCGGGTGCGCGACCGTGGCCTGGTCGAGGACCTGACCAGCGAGACGTTCACCCGCGCGCTGCGGCGGATCGACTCGGTGCGCGACCAGGGCCGTGATCCGGGTGCGTGGTTGACCACGATCGCCCGCAACCTGGTCTTCGACCACTCCAAGTCCAGCCGCTACAAGCTGGACACCCCCACCGCGCAGATCGACGACCGCGACTCACACGACCGCGACCCGGAGCAGACGGTGATCGACCGCGACACCGCCGCGCAGCTGCGGCGCCACGTCGAGGCGCTCAGCGCCGATCAGCGGCAATCCATTCAGCACCGCTTCTACGAGGACCTCTCGGTCGCCGAAACCGCGGCCGCGATGGGCCGATCCGAGGGCGCGGTCAAAGCGCTCCAACACCGCGCGATCAGCCAACTCCGCGCATCCCTGACCGAGAACACCGGACCGCCGGCTACCTCACCACAGCGCCCGGCCGATCCACTGGCCCGCGCTCGCCAAGCCGTCGCCGCCGCCCAGCAGCGCCGGGCGGTCCAGGACCGGCAGGCGGTCGCGCCGGACCGGGCGCAGCAGCTGGCCCGGTGGCACAGCGACGACCAGGACGCCGCGCTCGCCGAGCAACGCGGACACGATCCGGACGCGATCACCGCAGGCCCAGCGACATGACCGACCGCAGGCCGACCGCGGATCTCAGGTCCCGGCTTGGTTCCCCCACCACTTCCCACTGATCAAGGAGAACACCCATGGTAGCGACCCCTGATACCTCGACTGTCCACAGTGGACGATCACAGCCAACATCCCAGCCGCGCACAGCGGTGGGGGCGGTGTGGACCGGGTTGGGCACCGCGCAGGCCAAGGGCCGGGCGTGTGTGATCTGCGCCGGCACCCTGCCGACTGATCGGCAAGGTCGTCGGTGTGCGGGGGCGGTGATGGTGGGCCGCGGCGCGACCGGGTCACCGGTGTTCGCCTGCTCCGGTGTCTGCGCCACCCGCGCCAGCTCACTGGCCACGGTGCACGCCAGCACCGGTGTGGTTGGTGGGGGTGGGCGGCGGTGACCGATCACCCGATGTTGGCGGCGGCGGTACTGGTCTGGCTGGTCGGCTTCGTCCCGGGTTGGTGCGCGGGCTGGACCGCGCGGGCCAGGGACTCCAGGGCCTGGCACCGCGGCCTGGTACGCCAGCTCGCCCAGACCCGCACACAGCTCGCCGACGCCCTCGACCAGCTCGACCAGGCCCTCGAGCTCGACACCACCCGGACGTGGGCTGAGCGGGTGTCCCCGCCGCCGGCCCCAGCGGTCCATGTGCACGTGGATGCGGCGCTGCCCTCCTGGCTCGCATCGCCGGCGCTGGTGAACACCCCCCGACTGTCCAACGCAATGCCGGTGCTGCCGGCGGAAGAGGTTTCCTGATGAACCCCACGTTTCACTCCACGGCCCGGCGGATCCGCCGGCCGATGCTGCCCAAGGTGGCCCTGACCGGGTTGGGCCTGATCGGGCTGGGCTGGGTGATGCAAGCCATGCCCGACGCGACGCCAGGGCGGGTGTACTGGCCGTGGCTGATGATCACCGGCCTGGTGGTCCTGGCCGGTGTCGTCGGAGTGTGGCGCCACCGCCGGGGCGGGTCGGCGGGGTTGGTGACCCGCTGGTCGCGGCGGGGCCGCCGGAACCACGGCCTGGCCAGCCCGTGGGCGATCCTGCGGGTGTCCTCCGGGTGGGCGATGCGCCGCAAAGCCACCCTCCTGCGCCCGAGCCTGCGTCAGTTGGGCTGGCACCGGCGACTGTTCGTCCCGGCCCGCCACGTCGCAACCCCACTGGCCCGAGTGGGATGGCTGCGGGTGTGGTCCCCAGTCGAAGACGTCACCCTACGCATCGGCGGCCCCCGCACCGGCAAGACCGGGGAACTCTGCGGCCGGATCCTCGACGCCCCCGGGGCGGTGATCGCCACCAGCACCCGCACCGACCTGATCGAAATCACTGGCCCGTGCCGCTCCCGAGTCGGTCCGGTGCACATCTTCAACCCCTCCGGCGTCGCCGAGATGTCTTCGACCATCACCTTCGACCCACTGTCCGGCTGCGAGAACCCAGCGACCGCGACGTCTCGGGCGGCGGATCTACTCGCCGCGACCTCAGCACCCGGCAGTGGTGGGGATCGGGAGTTCTGGGCGGGTCAGGCCCGGCGGGTGTTGGCGGCGCTGATGCACGCCGCCGCCCTCGGCGGCGCGTCGATGCGCGACGTACTCGCGTGGGTCGCCGACCCCGACCGAGCGGCCGGACAGGTCCAGCAGTTCCTGCGCCGCTCCCCACAACCAGCCTATGAATCCGACGCCGCGCAGTTCCTCGACACCAACGACCGCACCCGCTCGTCGATCTGTTCCACGATCATGCCCGCGCTGGGCTGGTTGACCGACGCCACCGCCTCGGCCGCAGCCGAGCGGGGTGGGTTCGATGTCGCCGAGCTGCTGCGCAGCAACGGCACGGTGTACATGCTCGGCGCCGAGGACGCCCAAACCGCCCCGCTGGTCACCGCCCTGACCGGGCACATCGCCCGGGAAGCCCGGCGCCTCGCCGCCACCCAACCCGGCGGCCGGCTCGACCCGCCGTTGACGTTGGCGCTGGATGAGGCGGCGTTGATCTGCCCGATCCCGTTGGACAACTGGACCGCCGACATGGGCGGGCGCGGCGTCCCGATCCACATCGGCGCCCAATCCCGCGCCCAGCTGCGGCAACGCTGGGGCGACACCGGCGCCGCCGCCATCCTCAACAACGCCGCCACCCTGCTGATCTTCGGCGGCACCCGCGACCCCGACGACCTCGCCGCCTACTCCACGCTCACCGGCGAGCGCTATGAGGAAACCCCCACCTGGGACCACCAGGGCGAGCTGACCTCGATGAGCCGGCATCGGGTGCCGGTGTTATCCCCGGCGCAGATCTCCCAACTCCCCGCCCGCCACGTGGTGATCATCCGGCGGGGGATGGCCCCAGCGGTGGGCAAAGTCCAGATGGCCTGGAAACGCAGTGATGTCCGGGCCGCCCAGCGGGCCAGCGCCTGGGCCGACTGCACGCTGCGGTGGGCCACGGAATGGGAGCGGCTCTCCGACCGGCTCGACGAGTGGATCGAGACCACCGAGGTTCGCGGTGTCCCGCTGGCCCGCTGGCTCGGGCTCACCATCCCGCCACGCCCACTGCCTACCGAGTCCACCCAGACCGCCGAGTTCGAGGGGAGCGACGCGTGACCAGCACCGACAACCCCAACCACACCGGCGGCACCGGCGATAGGGGGAGTTCCAACGGGACCGCCTATGCCACCACCAGCTCGGTCACCGGCTTGGCCCGAGAGATCGAGGGACTACGCGCCGACCTAACCGAAATCCGCACGCTCAAGGCCCGGCTCGATGAACTGGCCGACCTGGTAGCCCAACTCGCCACCGCCGTCGCCACCGCCACCCCGGCCGGCGGCGTCGGGGTCGCGTCCTGGCTGGACCTACCCACCGACCCTCCCGATACCGCGGCGGCGGTGCTCACCGAGCTGATCGCCTGGATGGAGGTCGTCTATCTGCGGTACTCGGATGCGGCGCAGGGTCTGCCGGACTGCTGGTTGTGGCACCCCGATGTGGTCGAGGAACTGCTGTGGCTGATGCACGCCTGGCTCGCCGCCTACCACGACGACACCGCCCCAGTATCGCTGGCGGCGGACTGGCACGACCGCTACCGACCCGGCGTCGTCAAGCGGATCAACACCACCGCCGGACGCTGCTCCCTAGAAGCCCACCAACCCCGCGACAACCAACCCGACGACGGCGGGCAGCCGGTGGTCCCGCTGGCCGAGGCGATGGCACCGATCGCCGAGTGGTGGGCCACCCACCGCACCAATCCCGCACCCCACCCCGACCCGGACCACCTCGCGACCGCAGCGGCCCGGCGCCGCCCGGGGACACGGCGATGACCACACCAGGGCGCACCCCTCGCGAACCGGCCGAGCCCGGCCGGTGGGCGCGGTGGACGGTGTGGCTGGCCGGGCTGGCCGTCGCCCTGGGCGCCGGGGTCGCCACCGCCCACGGCCTGTATGAGGTCGCCCTCGCCGCCGGCACCCCGAAGGTCTTGGCATGGCTGTACCCGTTGATCACCGACGGGTTGGCGTTGGTCGCCTACGCCACCACCGCCCGGCTGGCCGACCACGGCCGGCGCTACGCCTGGACCGTCGTCGTAGCCGCCGCCGGCCTGTCCGGGCTGACCCAAGCCAGCTACCTCGCCGGGGGCGTCGCGGCGGCTCCCCCCGCGCTGCGGTTCGCCATCGGCGCCTGGCCCGCGATCGCCGCCGCCATCGTGGCGCACCTGCTGTTCCTCCTGGGCACCACCAACCAGCCACCCACCAAGCCCGACGACACGGCCGGTGCGCCGCTCCCGGTCGCCGCCGCATCGGCCGAATCCGGGCCCCCGGTGCTGCCTCCGCTGCCTCAGGCGGTCACTTCCACTTCCACAGCTCTCCCGCAGCGAACCCTCCGGGACGCTCAATCGACGGCGCATAGCACCCCGCACCCAGCCATACAAACCGCTGTACAACCTGATCTCCGCACCGTGTACAACGCGCCGCCGGTTGAACACTCCGTTGAACACCCGGCCCCGTCAGCGCCGGTCTCGGTTGTACGGGCCACCGCCGCCCGCGACGCCGCACCCGCTCGGGTCCGCGCCCACACCGCCGCGACCGGACACGCCACCGCCCACGGGCAACTCCCCACCGTCACCGAACTCATGGCCCTGGCCCAAGTAGCCCGAGGCACCGCCGCCGCAGCGCTCAAAGACCTCCGCCAGCAACCGACCCAGCCCCAGCGACACCAAATCAGCAGTAGCACCGACGAGCAGACGGCGAGCCGATGAGCACAAACACCGATTTACCCCAGCGACACACGACCAACACCAACAACCACAAGATCCAACCGAAGACAGAACCCGCAACGCAGCACACCGAGATAGAGAGCACCAACCAGATGATGAAGTTTCAACCAGACAGTCAAAAGCCAACAACTAAATCAGAGGATCAAGAAGGAGCGGACCCTTGCATCCCGATCCGATGGGGCGGGCGGGCTGTCGCCCTCCGCCAAACCCCCCGCGCGCCTGTTGATCTTGCTACCTCGCTTGTTGATCTTGTGGAGGGTGGGGTCTCGTGCTAAGAATCGCCTCCGGGCACTCGGTGGACTACTACCTCGATGCCGTGGCCGCCGGCCGCGAAGGCTACTACACGGGTGCGGTGATCGAGGGGGAGCCGCCCGGGCGCTGGTACGGCCGCGGGGCCGTTGCGTTGGGGTTGTCGGGGTTGGTCGACGCCCAAGACATGACCGCGGTCTACAAGCATTTCGTCGACCCGCGGGATGCCGAGCGGTTCAAGGACCCGGAGCGGTGGGCTGAGGCCGACACGCTGGGGCACACCGGGCGGGCATACCTGACGGCTGAACAGTTGTACGCGAGGGCGTTGAACGCTGAACCGCACGCCGATGCTGAACGCCGCGATGAACTCCGCTTGGCCGCGGCGAAGGCTGAACAGCACAACGTCGCATTCTTGGATGCCACGTTCAGTGTGCCGAAGTCGTGGTCGGTGTTGCATACCGCGTTTGAGTTCGAGGAGGCCAACGCGCGGCGGGTCGGGGACCTCGACGCCGCCGAGATGTGGGGTGCCCACCGTCAAGCGGTGGAGGACGCGGTGTGGGCGGGCAACAACGCGATGTTGGACTACATGGCCGACAAGGCCGGGTACTCCCGGGTCGGGCACCACAGCGGCGGGGAGGGGCGGTTCATCGACGCCCACGACTGGACCATCGCGAGCTTTTTTCAGCACGACTCCCGGGAGCACGACCCGCACCTGCACATCCACAACACCGTGCTGAACCGGGTGCAGGGCTCCGATGGGGTGTGGCGCACGTTGGACTCGCTGAGCCTGAAGACGTGGCGGCCGGCCGGAGCGGCGGTCGGTGAGCGGACCGCCAGCGAGCACCTGATCCGGTCGATGTCGGCGCGGGTGGCGATGCGCCCGGACGGCAAAGCCCGGGAAATCATGGGCATCGCCACCGAGCTGCTCGACTTGTCCAGTTCCCGGTCCCGGGCGATCGCCCCGAAGGTCGCCGAGTTGGCCGCGGCCTACGAGGCGGTCAACGGGCGGGCACCGAAGGGCTTGGCGTTGGCCCGGTTGACCCGGGAAGCCTCGGAGAAGACCCGCCCAGGCAAGACCTCCACCGGGCAAACTCGGGAGGCGTTCGTGCGGGGAGTGGACCGGGAGTTTTCCACCAAGACCGGTGCCGGGCTGGCGCAGGTCGCCGCCGACGTCGTGGCCGGGGCGGGGGAGCCCGTCGAGGCGCAGCCGTGGTCGGAGACAGCGGTGATCCAGACCGCGATCGACGCGGCGCAGGACAAGAAGTCCGGGTGGACCGAGCCCTACCTGATTCCCGAGTTGGACAACGCTCTGCCCGATTACCTGGGGGGTTTGGACGGAGCACAGGTCGCGGCCCTGTTCGACGGGACCGCTGCCAAGGCGCTGCCCCAGGTGCAATCGTTGAAGGCGCCAGCGCCTGGGCACGACGAAACCCCGGCGGAGTACCGGTTGGCGAACGGCAAACCCGCCGATGAGCGGCCCGGCACCGAGCAATACGCCACCCGGGAGCACATCCATACCGAACGGCTCCTGCAAGACGCCACCGCCCGCAAGGGTGCGCCCGCGCTCGACACGGCCGCCGCGCACGGATTTCTGACCGCTCTGGGCGAGTCGGGGATCGAACTGGGCGAGGATCAGGCCGCCGCGGTACTCGGAGTCCTGACGTCCGGGAATGCGGTGGAGTCTCTGGTCGGGCCAGCCGGTACCGGTAAATCGTTCGTCACCGGTGTGATCGCCCAAGCCTGGACCGATCCCACCCTGTGGGACGGACGTCACCAGCGAGCGGTCGGGTTGGCGACCACCGAGGTCGCCACCCGCGTCCTGCAAGGCGAGGGCCTCGACGCCCGCAACATCGCCCAATGGCTGGCCATTCAAGACCGGCTCGCCGCTGGCCGGCCCCAGGAGGGTGACGAGGCGTGGCGGTTGTCCGATCGGGATCTGGTGATGATCGATGAGTCCTCCATGGTGGACATCCCCGCGTTGGCGGCGGTGTATCAGTACATCGGTGCGGCCGGGGCGAAAACCCTGCCGACCGGCGACCACCGCCAACTCACCGCGATCGGCGCCGCCGGCGGCATGGAGCTGATGGTCGACGCCGGTACCTCCTATGAGTTAACCGAGGCCCGCCGGTTCACCGAAGAATGGGAACGAGCGGCGTCGCTGCGGCTGCGCGCCGGGGACGAGACAGTCCTCGCGGAATACCACAAGCATGGCCGGTTGATCGACTGCGGCACCATCGAGCAAGCCGAGGAGTCCTCAGCCACCGCGTGGCTGGCCGACACCCTGTCCGGCAAGCATTCGCTGCTCACGGTTAACTCCAACGACCAAGCCGCCCGGCTGTCCGCGAAGCTACGCGCCGAGTTCATCAAACTCGGCACAGTCGACGAGGCCGGTGGGGTGCCGGTCGGGGTGCAAGGCAACTACGCCAGCACCAACGACCTCGTCCAAGCCCGCAAGATAGCCCGCGACCTGGCCGGCTATGAGGGCAACACCAGCGGCCCGATCAACCGCCAGCAATACCGCGTCCTGGACACCAGGGAGGACGGGGGCCTAGTCGTCGTCCCCGTGCTGGGCCGCGACCCCGACGGCAACGAGAACCACGGGCCGAAACTGGCCCTGCCCGGGACCTACGTCCGCCACCACATCGAGCTCGGCTACGCCGCCACCGAGTACTCCATCCAGGGCGTCACCGTGGGCACCGACCACAGCCTCACCACCCCACAAACCAGCCGGGCCTCGTTCTACATGAGCATGACCCGCGGCCGGGACAGAAACACCGCGCACATGGCCACCCGCACCGTCGCCGACACCGACGCCCCCACCGGCGCGGTCCACGACGCTATCCACCGCACTCCCGCCGCGATGCTCGCGCTGTCCTTCGACCGCGACGACCCTGAGCACAGTGCCCTGGCGATCATGGCGGCGTCGGCCGCCGAAGCCAACTCGGTGCAAACCACGGTGAAGAAAATGGCCGACTTCGCCGAGCACGCCGCCGTCGGGCGCACCGCCGGCTGGCTCGACCAGCTCGTCGATGCGGGACACCTCACCACCCACCAACGCCAGAGGATGGCCGCCGAGGACGGCGCCGCCACCCTGTCCCGGGTCCTGCGCCGCGCCGAAGTCGCCGGCCACGACCCCTACCAGGTCCTGTCCAACGCCATCACCAAACGGTCACTCGGTGACGCCCGGCAGCTCACCAACGTCATCCACGACCGAATCACCACCAACCGCGCCCTGTCCCTGGACCCGGTCGGGGACTCCGCCACCCAATGGATCCCCAAAGTCGATAACCCCGAACACCAGCGCTACCTCGACGCCCTGAGCAAAGCCACCGACACCCGCCGCGACCAGCTCGCCGCACAAGCCGCCGAGGCGCAACCCGCCTGGGCCACCACAGCGTTCGGGCCGCTACCCACCGACCCCCAGGAACGCCAAGCGTGGGCGACCAAAGCGGGGATCGTCGCCGCGCACCGCGAACTATCCGGACACGACGACCCGACCAGCCCGCTCGGGCCGCCACCCCAACCGGGGCAGGTGGAGCACTACGCGTCCTGGTTCGCCGCTACCCGGGCCGTCGGCTGGTCCGCCGCGGATACCGAGGAGATGCGGATGAGCAACGGGCAGCTCCGGATGCGGATCCGCGCCTATGAACGCGAACAACTCTGGGCACCACACCGCGTGGTCAACGAACTCGCCGGCACCCGCCAAGCCGCCACCACCCACCGCAACCACGCCACCCTCTGGACCACCCAAGCCACCGCCACCACCGACCCCGACACCCGCCAACGGCTCCAACAAGAAGCCACCGACGCCACCGCACTCGCGGACCTCCTCAACACCCGCGTGGGCGAGCTCGCCGAAATCGACGAAATCTACGCAACCTATCTCGTGGACACCGCGCCCACCCGCGTCAACCACGACCGCGCCCGCACCGAACTCGCCAACCGCCACGCCACCAACCCACCCCCCGACGACACCACCAGCACCATCGACTGGCTCGCCCACCAAACCGCCAGCCAACAAACCGAAGACCCCCACCGCGACATCCACGCCGAACACGAACTCGCCGACACCGCCGAGTCCGTCGACGAGTTGGCCGCTCTTGACCACGCGCCTGGCGCCGACGCGGAGCCCTACCTCGAGACAGCGCCGCCCGACATCCGCGAGATCGCCGCCACCGAACCCTCCCGCGGCGCCGACGACACGGTGCGAGTGCCCACCGCGCCAGAAAGCGCCGACAACCTCACCCACGCCCGCCGCGCACTGGCCGAAGTCCAGCAACGGCGCGCCGCGGAACAACGCTATGCCGTCGACGCCGCCCGCGCCCAACAAATGGCCCGCTGGCACCGAGACGACCAGGTCGCCGAACACCACACCACGGCCCACGCCGTACCCGCACTGGCCCTGGACGGCACCCCATGACCAACCGGCGCCGCGACTCAGGGTGGGCCGACATCTACAGGTTCGCGCTCAGGGCCGCGCGGGCCAGGGCCTACGCGGACCCGCCTGCGGCGGGGCGGTGCTACTGGCCCCGAGCTTCGCACGGCCGCACTCACGGTCAAGGGCACGCGAAGCTTCTTGGCCGCCCCTGCGGGGCCGCTGCGCTCGCCCAAGATCCTTCGCTCTTCGGCCCTTGACCGTGAGCCTCCGCGGCCGTGCCCGGCGCTCGAAGCGGCAGCGGGGAGCACCCCGCCGCCCCCATAACGGGGCCAGTAGCACCGCACACCAGCCCGGAGGACCTCATGACCACCCAGGCGACCACTGCCTATGCCGACCCATGCCCCGGCTGTGACCAGGCCGACGGCACCTACTGGGTGACCAGCACTCCCGACAGCGACACCTGGGCGTGCCGCCCCTGCGGGACCGAGTGGACCATCACCGTTCACATTCCCGGGGTGGCGTGATGACGCGCCGGCCCCGACGAATCCTGATTACTGGTAGCCGGACCTAAACCGACCGGACGGCGATAGCCCTGGCGATCAGTGGCTACCTGGAATCGGTCGGCACGAGCATCGGCGGTGCCTACCCGTTCCCCATCGTGGTCCACGGTGGAGCACGAGGTGCTGATCAGCTCGCCGACCAGGTGGCCCGGAACTGGGGATGGACCCCTGAGCCCCACCCCGCGGACTGGGGACGCTACGGCCGATCAGCCGGATTCCGGCGCAACGCAGCGATGGTCGCCCTCGACGCAGATGTCTGCCTGGCCTTCATCCTCGACGGCTCCCGCGGGGCCAGCCACACCGCCCAGCTCGCCGAAACCGCCGGCATCCCCACCCACCGAGACGAGCGGAGGACCCCGCGATGAGCTCCGCACGGGAGCTGCTCGTGGACGCCCTACTGCGGTGGCGGCCCACCAGATGGGGAAGCTGTGTGCTGCTGCCGGTGCACGACGAGATCCTCGCGATGGTCCCCGAACAGGACGGGGCTGTCGCGACCGTCGAGGCCGACCGACGAACCCCACCCGCGCCTGGGCGGACGCGACATGACCGTGACCGCCTACACCACGCGTCCACGGCTCCCGCTCGGCAGCGTGAACCGGGGCAGCGCGACGTGCTGGGCCACGTTGTGCGTCAGCCGTCGCCGCCTCACCGCATCCGAAAACGCCGAGGACAGCACCGCGTGCACATACCGGATCGTCGGAGCACCGCGACCTGCGTGGTCGTTTCCTCACGGCGCGGACAAGCCCTGCCAGACGGCCGGCCACTCCGCGTAAGGCAGGGGCACAACCCCGCCCACTGCCGACCGCCCCGACACAACCCGCGCCGGCCCCGAGCCGAGACGCCCGGCGGTGGCGGGCTCACCGTCTCATTCGAGCTTCGTTGTCAGTCATCTTCGGTAACGTCCTAACGAAATCTGATCGCTCAGCTTCGAGGGGGCGCTGGTATGACCGACCAGTTGCTGCACCCAACCTATTGGTTGTTGTTCGGTTTGCCGTGGCCCGGCGGCGTGGACCCCGCTGAGGCTGCGGTCGTCTTCGCGCCGCCGATCATCCCGCGAGGCCAACTGGGACGTGACGCCCATGACATCCTGGCCGTCGCCGACGCGTACGTGACCGCCGTCCCCGGCAGGGTGGTGTTCCTCAGCGACCTGACGCTGTGGCTCGACCGCCACGGTGACACCTGGCCCGACCGAGGCACCGACTGGGAAGCCGGCAAGGACGAGCTCCTCGACCTTCACATACCAGCAGTCTGGATCGCACTAACCCCCGTTGGCCACACCATCCTGTGCGACGCCAGCCGTGAAGGTGTCACATTGCACTACCCCGATCACACCGAGCAGATCACCCCTACCCAACGCCAAGCCTTCCGGGCCTCGATCGAGAACGGGCTCGCCGCCGACTGGCCAGCTTACTTCCACGGCCTAATCACCAATGGTCAAATTCAGCAAGCCGGACACGGCTAAGCCGCCGCTGATCGCGCGGGGTTGGCTGGTGGTGATCGGGGGCGGGCGGGGGCAGCCAGGATGTCGTTGACCAGTCAGCTTCACACCGGGGCGCTGGGCGCGTGGTGCGCCGAGCGCTTACCCGGCGCGGGTGCGCTAGTCGCCCAGGTGCAGACCGCCGCAGCGACCACCCGGCCGGTCCGGCCCCTTCTACGTCAGGTTGAGCCGGAGCACTGGGCCGCGGTCGGTGGGGCGTTCGGGCAACGCCTGGCGTTTCTCATTCAGCACGCGCCCCCGTATTACGCGTTACTCGGTGCGGCCCGGGCCGGCCTGGTCGACCGGGCCTGGCCCGACCGGGTGGCCACCGCCTTCCCGACCCACGCCGAGCTGCCCGAACCGCAGCATCACCGCGCCTGCCAGTTGCGGCCGTCTCCCACCGGGTGGCTGGACCTCGCCGAAGGCCACGCCCAGCCCAGTGACCCGGCGCTGCGCCATGGGGAGCAGGTCGCCACCGACCTCATCACCCGCCTGGTCGCTTACCAGGCCGCCCACGCCCCACCCGGGACTATCGCCGCGGCCGGGGCGGAGACCGGGCTGGCCCGGGTGTGCTGGGTGCTCGCCGGCTGGGAGAACGCCTACCGCACCGGCGGACAGCTACCCGACGCCCTTGCCGCGCTCTGCGACCGCCACGACGGGTTCACCGTAGATAACCTCTGCGGCCTCGCCGACCAGGCCGTCGTCGCCGAACTCGCCGCCCTCGCCGCGAAGGTGACCACCAGCGGCACCCTGGACCGACTCCATGTCCTACCCGACCACCCCGCACCCAGGAACGCCCTGGGTTACGCCGGGCCGGTGTTCATTCCGCACTGGGCCGACGGCGACCTCCTACTGGGAACCGGCGGCGCGACGACGCTGCTTGACGTCAAGACCGTGATGCACGTCCGTGATGGCCAGCGCGTCGCCCGGTGGCTGTACCAGCTGCTCGGCTACGCCTGGCTCGACCCGGCCGACCGTTACCACATCCGCCACGTCGGCCTCTATCTCGCCCGCCACGGAATCCTGCTCACCTGGCCCTTCGACCAATTCACCGGCGTCCTCCTCGGCAATACCCACCCCCGCACCGCCACTACCCGCCGCCGCGAATTCCTCAGCCTCGCCATCCACGTCATGGCCGCTGAAGGCGCCGACCCCACCTGGCTGGGCACCGAATCCGCGGACCGCTGAACGTCCACTGCGGACGCTCTGTCAATCACGATGACTGCGAAAGTCCGCCGTCACTGTGCACGCAGGACATTCCAAGCAGCGGGTCGGCCAGCCTGACCAGCAGCAGGCAGTCAGCCGTGGCTCACGCAACCGCCTCGTACGCGGTAGGTTCGGGATTCGAACGTTTCGCCTCGTCGGCTTACATAGTATTGCGCGCCCACCCGCGGCAGCCTGCGCTGTGCCGAATGTGTGCCCAAACGGCCCTGCCTCCCTGCCCGGATGCGCCGTTTGCGCGGGTTCTAACGCCGGAGGAGGTGCCAACTGTGCCGCCCTCACAGGGCGTTGTGCTGCCGAATACGCCTTTAAAGGTCTCCAGCGCGCCGCCTGCGGCGGCGCGGGCATCCACCGGTAGCGTGGTCGTCGCCCGGCCGTGCGACCGGAACCACGACACTGCGCGCGGCCCTGCGGGCTGTGCTCGGCCGCGGTTCCGGTCGCACGGCCAACGTCTCTTCACCAGCGCGCCGCCACAGCCGACGCGGCCCATGAGCAGATCCTGCGCAGTGCTGGCCGGATACACACAGTTGGTGACGGCCAGCCGTGTGGCGCAGTGCGGTGTCGGTAAGTGCCGCCCTGGGGTTCCTGCTGCTGATGCGCGGCCGCTGACCGCTTAGCTGTCCCTCGTGGGGTTCGTCGCAATCCTCGGCTCGACTGCTGGACGTCGCCGGTTCATCTTCGACCCGCAGCATCCCCCCATGAAGTCCGTATGCGGCAGGTTTTTCCGTCGGTTCCTCGCGGGGGCCCTGGTCCTTGCCGTGATCGGTGCAGCGGTGATGCTCAGCGGTGGGGTGGCCAACGCGGCCCCACCGCCAGGAACCCAGGGCTTTTTGACCCTGTCCCCGCCGACCGGTGGGGACAGGACCATTCCGGAGGTCTCTACCTCAGCTGGCTGTCCGGCCACCGCGGATAGCTACATGGTCACCGTGAACGGGCCGAACAAGTTCGACAACCTCCTGGTTGTGCGCAACAGCTCTGCTGGGATCTCTCACACTGGCCCGTTCAGCGTCCCCTTCGACGTCAGCATGAAAGCCGCAGCCATCGCCAACAACACGTCGCTGGTCGCCGGTGAGTACGACGTGACCCTGCAGTGCATCGACGGCGGCACCCTGCAGAACTTCGGCACTTTCACGACCGCGATGGTCTTCACCGACCCGACTTACTGGCACAGCGCCGGTGTGATGGCCACGTACACCACTCTGAACGTGACGCCGGGCCCGGTC
This sequence comes from Pseudonocardiales bacterium, assembly GCA_003244245.1. Taxonomy (GTDB): domain Bacteria; phylum Actinomycetota; class Actinomycetes; order Mycobacteriales; family Pseudonocardiaceae. Next base: position 9,029 of record QHBY01000382.1, on the reverse strand, counting down.
GCCTTCCTCCCGATCAGTGGCTCGGGCTCGATGGATGAAGAAGGCCCTATAGCCCAGTGGCGGCGCGACGTCGCTAGCCGGGACGGCCTCATCGTCAACTTTGCAGGCTCCGGTTCAGGCCAGGGCCGTAACGACTTCAGAACGGGCCAGGTCGATTTCGCGGTCTCGGGGATCCCCTACGACCAGAGCGACGGTGGGATACACGAGCCGAACCCGACCCGGGCGTTTGGGTATATGCCGATCGTGGCTGGCGGCCTCTCGTTCATCTACAACCTCAAGATCGGTAACCAGCGGGTGACGAACCTGCGGCTGTCCGGGGACACGCTGACCAGGATCTTCACCCAGAAGATCACGAACTGGGATGATCCGGCGATCCAGGCCGACAACCCCGGGTTGGCCCTGCCCTCCCGCACGATCGTCCCGGTGGTGCGCTCCGACGGCGCGGATACCACCGCTCAGTTCACCGCCTGGATGGCCAGCCAGCACAGCGCCCTATGGGACGCCTACTGCCACAAGGCGGGCCGCAACATCACCCCCTGCGGGTTCACCTCCTTCTACCCGGCAAACGGCATGAACTCCAAGGCAGGCTCGCTGGGCGTGGTCGGGTTCGTCGCCCAGGACAGCAGCGAGGGCACGATCACCTACGCCGAGTACTCCAACGCGCTCTACGCCGGTTTCCCGGTGGTCAAGGTGCTGAATGCGGCGAACTACTACGTCGAACCCACCGCTACCAACGTCGCGGTCGCCCTACTTAAGACGAAGATCAAAGCTGACTTCAGTGCGGACTTGAGCCAGGTCTACGTCGACCACGACCCGCGGGCCTACCCGCTGTCCGGCTACACCTACATGATCATCCCGAAGGACACCAGCAACAACTTTGACCTAGCCAAGGGCCGCACACTGTCCGAGTTCGCCTACTACTCCCTGTGCGAAGGACAACAAGAGGCCGCCGCGCTGGGCTCCGCGCCGCTGCCGGTCAATCTCGTGCGGGCCGGCGCCGACCAGGTGGGTCAGATCCCCGGCTCAACCCACAGGCTCAGCCGCAACGACCTCACGACATGCAACAACCCGACGTTCTCCCCCCACGGCACCGACCTGCTGGCCAAAAACGCACCGCAACCCAAGCCATGCGACCTTAAGGGAGCACCAACGCAGTGCGCGACCGGCACCGGTGGTGCCGCCACCGCCGCGCCGCCACGGTTTCTGCCCTCTCCGGGCGGCCCAGGCATCCCGGGCACCACGGGCACCGCTGGCGCCGCGGTGACGTTCACCACAATGACTGGCCCACCGGGCGCGGCCGGCTCTGTTCAGTTCAAAGACGAGGCCACCAACATCGGCGACCCCGTGACCGTGATCAACGGCACCGCGACGATGACTACCACGGCGTTGACCGTCGGGTCGCACCAGCTCACCGCCGTATTCACCCCCACCGACCCGACCGCGTTTGGTCCGTCAACATCGCAAACCGTGACTTTTACGGTCAACGCTCCCCCAGCGGCGAAGGCCACGACCACCACACTCAGGGTGTTCTCGACCCCCGCGTTCCTGGGCCTCCCGGTGATCTCCCTGAGCAATGTGACACCCTCCGGCGCGGCCGGAACGATCCAACTCATAGACGGCACCACCACGCTGGGTACCCCAGTGCCGGTGACCTCTGGCTTCGCCCTGCTCACCACCACACTGCCGACGGGGACGCACTCCCTAACCGCGGTGTTCACCCCCACCGAGCCGACGGCCTACGCCCCGTCGATATCGGCACCGGTACCCCTGACGGTTCAGCCCACCTTCAGCGGACTGGGTTTCTGGTAATCCACCGCACGGCACGAGATTTCTTGAGTTCCGGGTCGCCGCTCCCTCGGCCGGAGATCGTCCGCGTCGCGTCGCCGGAGTCAACGGCGCCTCACGGCGTCGCGCTGCGATGGCGCAAGCGCCACCGTTGTCACCACCAACACGACGAGCAAGGCGACCAGGACGAGGGACGGAGAGGAACAGCGACGCGTTTTGTTTGTTTCCCTAACGTGCTGGGAACCAGCCGCAAGGTGCACCCGGAATCCACGTCAATCGTTCTGACGGAGCGCGAAGCCAATGCGAAATGACTGCGAGTCCGACTGCCGATGACCGAGACAAAGCAGCACGTCAGACCCAACTCGCAGTCTGTTACCGACCAACCATTCCTAAACCACGTGTCGCAGGTTCGAATCTTGTCGGAAAGTCCCCTTGTGATGTCCCCCGTCGGAAAGTCCCACCGGGAGTGCCGGTCTTGACAAAGCGACCAAACCGTACTCTCGCGGGGCCGGGCAGTCTCCGGGGCCGCAAGCCACAAAACCCGCAAGAGTCCCCCGTACCCCTGTGCCGAATGTGTGCCCAAACGGCCCCCGGCTTCCTAACCAGAGGGGCTGTTTGCGCAGGTTCTGACATCGGAGGAGGTGCCGATCGTACCGCCCTCTCAAGACGGTAACGCGGGATTCAATCCCGTCGGGGCTACACCGGCAACATCGCTCAGCAGTGGCGCCGGGAGCCGCGATAGAGCGCCTCAGTCAGCGTAGGCGGCGTCCAGGTACACCGCGGCGTCGGCGTGGAGCTCGCCGCGGTGCACGTAGGCATCCTTCATCATGCTGATCTTCGAGTGACCCATCAGGTCGGCCTTCTGCCGGTCCGTCAGCCCGTATTCGTCGTGGAGGATCGTGGCGTAGGTGCGCCGCCAGGTGTGCGGGGTCATCCACCCGAGCCCGACCTCCATGCGGACCGCACGGACACTGCGCCGCACGTTCGACGGCCACCGGAACGTCGGGCGACCGTCAACGCCGGCCGCCGCGAACAGCGGCCACATCGGGTCCTCTTCGCCCGTGAGTCGGGCGCGTAGCCGGTTGGTGACGAATCCGGGCAGTGGAATGATCCGCAGCGCGGAAGAGGTCTTGCCGGAGTCGCTGCGCACCAGGCCTTTGCCCTTGATGCCGTAGACCTTGCCCCGAACCGCGACGATCGGCACGAGCCGTATGTGATCGCCGGAGACCACGGGCACGCCGTCGAGGTCGAGGTCGCAAATCCGGACCCCGCAGACCTCACCGATCCGCAGGCCCGTTCCGAGCGCGAACGGGATCAGCTCAGGTAGGTCCGCCTCGCGGGCGATCTTCTGCTTTCGCGCTACCTCGGGGTCGTCGCTTGTGCCGTCCAGCCAGCCGAGGAGACGGCGACGCTCCTCGATGGTCAGCCCCCGCGGCTGCGCCTTTCGCTTGCCCTTTGGTTCCTCGATCCGCTCCAACTCGCGGACCGGATTGCTCGGCGCGGCCCTGTGCAGTACGGCCTGCTGCATCGTTCCGGCCACGATGGCCCGCAGGGTTCGCCGGGTGTTCGCCGCGTACCCGCGCCGCTGGAGGTCGGTGAAGTACGCGTCAAGCTGGGCGACGTCGCATTCGTGGATCCGTAGCTCGCCCAGCGCCGGCACCACCACGGTGTCCATCCAGTGCCGGTAGGTGTCGTAGGTGGAGTTCTCGCGCCGCTCAGCGATCTTGGCGAGGTAGATCTCGGCGGCGTCAGCGAAACGCGAGCCAGCCGAGAGCATCATGGTGCGCTCACCGGCCCGGTTGCGCAGTTCGTCCTGCAGGTTGTTCATCGCGGCGGTCTTGGAGGAGCCCCAGCGCTCGACGCGGACAGTCTGCCCGTTGAGCTGTCGGAAGCGACACCGGGCGACCCATTGCTGACCCTCGCGGGTGACTCGGATGCTCCCGTGCTTACCCAAACCAAGAGGGGGACGGGCCACCATGCGCCTCCCAAGACCGGTCCCGGCGGAGGGTTTCCGCCGGGTTTCCGACAGGTACGATCTTGATAAACCGTACCAGGAGGCTCAGGCAACTCTGTGACCTGCTGGTGTGGTGCGCCGCCAGGGACTCGAACCCCGAACCCGCTGATTAAGAGTCAGCTGCTCTGCCAGTTGAGCTAGCGGCGCTGGTGTCGGGTCACTCGACGCGACGGGCAGGACGCTAGCATGCGGGCACCTGCCGGTATGAATCAGCTACAGGCAACCAAGCGACGTCGCCGCGCGTCGGTACACGTATCCAGGCGGCGAGCCCGCCGAAGTCTGTCAGTCCGGGGCGGCAGACTGAACTCCTTGTAGTAGATCACGGAAATGGATGGTGCCCGTGGGGGTGAGCAGGTCGGATCCGGCGACCGGACGTCGGAACACTGTGTCAGGGCTGGTCAGACGGGGTGCAGTGATCACGGTGTTACTCGTCGTCGGCATGCTCGGTGCGCTGTTGGCGGGGTGCAACTCAAGCCACATCACTGCGCCGACGCCCGCTGGGCACAAGGCTGCCCCGCCGCTGCCTCCTCCGGTCGCGGTCATCACCAGCGACCCGGCGGATCAGGTGGCCAACGTCTCACCGCTGACCACCATCACCGTGACCGTCGCGAAGGGAAAGCTCGGCGAGGTGTCGGTGGCCAGTCCGCAGGGGGCTCCGGTGGCCGGGCAGCTCCAGCCCGACAGCACAACGTGGAAGACCGCCGAGCCGCTGGGTTACGGCAAGACCTACACGATCAACGCCAGTGCGATCGGGGACGACAACCGTCAGGTAAGCAGTACCTCGACGTTCACGACCATCGCGCCACGGACCCTGGCCTTTCCGTCGATCAACCCGCTCAACGGGGAGACAGTCGGCGTCGGCCAGCCCATCTCGGTGTATTTCGACGAGCCGATCAGGGACAGGCAGGCAGCCGAGAACACGATCACCGTCACCACTGACCCACCAGTCGACGGCGCCTTCTATTGGTTCTCCAGCAAAGAGCTGCACTGGCGACCGCAGCAGTTCTGGGAGCCTGGGACCCACGTCAGCGTGGATATCCACGACTACGGTAAGGACTTCGGCAACGGGGTCTACGGTGAGCAGGACCGGACGTCGAATTTCACGATCGGCGATGCCTTCATCGCGAGGGCCGATGGCGCGGCGCACCAGATGACCGTCGAGACCAACGGTCGGCTGGTACGTACCATGCCGATCTCTATGGGCAAGCTGAACACTCCCAGCGCCAAGGGAGTGCATGTGGTCACCGAGCGGAACGCGACAAAGGTAATGGACTCGACCACCTTCGGCCTCGCACTCGATGCTCCTGGCGGGTACATCGCCAAGGTGAAGTGGGCCACCCGCATCTCCAATAGCGGCGAGTTCGTGCACTCCGCGCCGTGGTCAGTCGCCCAGCAGGGCAACAGCAACGTCAGCCACGGCTGCATCAACGTCTCGATGGCGCAGGGCATCTGGCTCTACCAGCACCTCGACATCGGCGACATCGTTGACGTCCAGGGCGGCACGCCGCAGCTGGGGATCGACGACGGTTACGGCGCCTGGAACGCCTCCTGGAGCCAGTGGCTCGCGGGCAGCGCGCTGCACCAGCCCACCACCTGATCGCCTCTGGCGCGGCGCCGGAGGAGTGGCGCGGCGCCCGGCGCCGAGTCACCATCGGGCATGCCCTCGACCACGCTCGACCTACGCCGCTGCCTGCAGCACTACGCCGACGCGTTCCATCTCGCCGTCGGCACCGGTCACCACGTCTGCTCGCCGCTCGGCGCGTGGCTGGTGGTCGCCCTGGCCGCGCCGGCGGCGGATGACGCCGAGCGGGAGCAGCTCGCCGAGGTGCTCGGCGCCGACGTCGAGTCGGCGGCGCAGGTCGCCGCCGAGCTGCTGTCCGAGCCGCACCCGCTGGTCGCCGCCGCAGCCGCAGCCTGGCGCCGCGCCGACGTCGACACGCACGCACTGAAGCGATGGCTGGCAGGGCTGCCCACGGTCGTCGAGACCGGCGACCTGCCCGACCAGGCAGCGCTGGATGCCTGGGCCGCTCGACACACCGAGGGGCTGATCGAGGAGTTTCCGGTCGAGATCGATCCGGACACCGTGCTGGTGCTCGCCTCGGCGCTGGCCACCCGGATCTCGTGGGGGGAGCCGTTCGAGATCGCGCCGGCGGCCGAGCTCGGTGCGGACAGCGAGTGGACCCAGCGGCTGCGGCAGGTGCTGCGCACGCCGAGCGATGCACGGCACCACCAGTTCATCGCGACCACCGAACGGGCCGGCGACGTCGCCGTCCACGCCGCCGCCGATACCGAGCGCCGGCTGTGGGTCGCGTCGGTCATCGCCGCGCCCGACGTCGCCGTGGCCGACGTCCTTGCCGCCGCCGAGCGGCTCGCGCCCGACCTGCTCGAGTACCCGCAGCCCGGGCGGATCTCGCTGTTCGACCTGCCGCTTGGTGACGGCCCGGCCTGGACGATGACCGAGCGGGCCGCCAGCACCACCGCGCGCAGCGGCCGCGAGGAGCGCTACACGAGCGTGCTCCCGGCTTGGTCGGCACAGAGCAAGCATGACCTGACGCGGTCCGTCGAGCTCGGCTTCCCGGCCGCCGCGGCCGCGCTGGCCAAGGCCATGACGTTGGGGCGCCACCGTCACGTCGCGAAACAGGCCGCGATGGCGCGGTATACGCGGGTCGGCTTCGAGGCGGCGGCCGTGACCGCCGTTGTGATGGAGCGCTCGGCCGCGTCGGCGCCGCGCCCCGGCCTGCGCCGGGACGCGCTGCTGCGGTTCGCCCACCCCTACGCCGTCGTCGCCGTCACCGCCGACGAGCCTGGGCGGCGGCCAACGGCGGTCGAGAGCCGGTGGCACGGCCTGCCGGTGTTCTCGGCCTGGATCACCGAGCCGGACGACGCATCCGACGGCCAGAGCTGAGGTCGGCGCAACGCGGCGTCGCCTGGCGCCCGGCTCGGCGTAACGAGGCGGAAACACGTAACGAGGCCGAAACACGTAACGACCCGGAAACACCGTGGCGCCACACTGGCAGCGACGAAGCGGTCGGGAGAGGTGGCTTTCGTGGACAAACAGCAGGAGTTCGTGCTGCGCACGCTCGAGGAACGCGATATCCGCTTCGTCCGGCTCTGGTTCACCGACGTGCTCGGCTTCCTGAAGTCCGTCGCCGTCGCACCGGCCGAGCTCGAAGGCGCCTTCGCCGAGGGCATCGGGTTCGACGGCTCGGCGATCGAGGGGTTCACCCGCGTCTACGAGAGCGACATGATCGCCGCACCCGACCCGTCCACGTTCCAGGTGCTGCCGTGGCAGGGCGGCGGGCCGAGCGATTCGGCGCGGATGTTCTGCGACATCGTGCTGCCGGACGGCTCGCCGTCCTGGGCCGACCCCCGGCACGTGCTGCGGCGGGCGCTCGCGAAGGCCGCGGACATGGGGTTCACGTTCTACACCCATCCCGAGGTCGAGTTCTTCCTGCTCAAGGAGCATCCAGAAACCGGCCGTCCGCCCGTGCCGGTCGACTCCGGCGGGTACTTCGACCTCACCACGCACGATGTTGCGCACGACTTCCGCCGGGTCGCGGTCGCGGCGTTGGAGGCGATGGGCATCTCGGTGGAGTTCAGCCATCACGAATGCGCACCCGGACAGCAGGAGATCGATCTGCGCTATGCCGACGCGCTGTCGACGGCGGACAACATCATGACCTTCCGATACATCATGAAGGAGGTCGCGCTGGCGCAGGACGTCTATGCGACCTTCATGCCGAAGCCGTTCAGTGACCAGCCCGGCTCGGGCATGCACACCCACCTGTCGCTGTTCGAGGGTGACCAGAACGCGTTCCACGATCCGTCCGACGAGCTGAACCTCTCCAAGACCGCGCGGTCGTTCATCGCCGGCCTGCTGCGGCACGCGCGGGAGGTCACCGCCGTCACCAACCAGTGGGTGAACTCCTACAAGCGGCTGTTCGGTGATCCGTCACCGGAGCTGGTCGCGGAGGCGCCCGGCTTCGTCTGCTGGGGACATCTGAACCGATCCGCGCTGGTGCGGGTGCCGATGCACAAGCCGGGCAAGGCAAACTCCACCAGGATCGAGATCCGCTCGCCGGACTCCGCGTGCAACCCCTACCTCGCGTTCGCGCTGCTGCTGGCCGCCGGCCTCGCCGGTATCGAGGGAGAGTACGAGCTGCCCGCCGGAGCGGAGGACGATGTCTCGTCGCTGACCGAGAACGAACGGCGCGCCGCGGGTTACGTGGACCTCCCGCACAACCTGGCCGATGCCCTGCGCGCGATGGAGAGCTCGGAGCTGGTCGCCGAGACCCTCGGCGAACACGTCTTCGACTACGTGCTGCGCAGCAAGCGCGCCGAGTGGGCTGCCTACCGCTCCAAGGTCACGCCGTATGAACTGGAGCGCTACCTGCCCGTGCTGTAGCACGGCGGCTGCGCGGGCCCGGCAAATGGTCTGGTCGTAGGCTGCGTCATCGTGGAGGCGAGGCGCGCACTGGTGATCGAGAACGGGCCGGACGACCCCGCGGGCCCGCTCGGTGACTGGCTCGCCGGCGCCGGTCTGCAACTCGTCGTCGTCCGCCCCTACGACGGCGACGACGTGCCGGGCAGCATCGACGGCTACGCCGCCGTCGTCGTGCTCGGGGGGCCGCAATCCGCGTACGACGACGGGCCGATCCAGGGCCGGCCCTCCTGGCTGCCCGCCGTCAAGTCGCTGCTGCGGGCAGCCGTCGCCGGCGCGACTCCGACCCTCGGTGTCTGCCTGGGCGGCCAGCTGCTGGCCGAGGCCACCGGCGGGCTGGTCGAGCGCGCGAAGACCGGACCCGTTGTCGGTGCGGCGCTGGTGGCCAAGCGCGACGCCGCCGCCCGCGATCCGGTCTTCGGCGGCCTGCCGTTCACGCCCGATGTGCTCGAGTGGCACTACGACGAGATCACCGAACTGCCACCCGGTGCCGTCCTGCTCGCGGCCTCCCCGACCTGCCGGCACGAGGCGTTCCGGGTCGGCGCCGCCGCATGGGGCGTGCAGTTCCACATCGAGTCCACGCCCGAGGCGGTTACGGCGTGGGCGAGGGCGTCCCGGCCCGATCTGGAGTCGCGTGGGGTCGACGTCGACGCGGTACTCGACCACGCGGTCGCCGTGCACGCCGAGCTGGAACAGGTGTGGCGGCCGGTCGCGGAGCGCTTTGCCGCGCTGGCGATGGAGCGATCGGAGCAGCCACCGGTTCAGCAGGCGACGTGAGCATCGCCGACG
>QHBY01000381.1 GCA_003244245.1 Pseudonocardiales bacterium | reverse complement strand
CCAGATCACTTGACGACACTCAGACGGGTTGGCTCCGGGTGGGAGGTGATGATCTGATAGATCTCGCGGGCGAGGTAGCGCTTTAAGCAGCGGATGGCTTCGCGGCGAGTTTTGCCTTCGGTGATGCGGCGGGTGAAGTAGTCCCGGGTGCGGGCGTCGCAGCGCAGTCGGGATAGGAAATGCGGTAGAGCGCGGCGTTGGCTTGGCGGTCGCCGCGGGTCTGATGCCCCTATGGATGTCAAGCTGCTGAGGTCACCTCCGCGATTGAGCCGGTGGCGGGTGGTTTTACCGAGGATGTCCCGTCCGTCGTTGTAGTGCGGGCAGGTGCAGGTGGCCGTTGATGCGGCGGAATTGCTTGCCGGCCTCGGTCATGCCGGCGGCGCACCAGCGCAACGCCATCTGGCCGTTTTGCCAGTGCTTGACGTTGCGGCAGTGTGTGCGGCGATGGAGATCATCGACTCAATGCTGTTGGTGCTGCGCAGGGTGCGGGCCAGCGTCGGCGGCACGCCCAGGCGCAGCACGGTCAGCGTCTCGGCCATGCCTTCGCGCAGCGATGCGGTGGCACCGGGATGGGTGCGATCGAGTTCGCGGGCGAGTGCCTCGAGTTGGGCTTGGGCGGTCAGTGCTGACTCGGCGTGGTAGGCCGTGCGCATCCGCTTGGTGACCGTGGAGGCGAGGTGATCGGGAAGTTTGTCAGCGACGTTTCTGATCTTGTGGAGTTGGCAGCGACCGATTACCGGGTGGTCGAAGACCCGAAGCACCGCGGCCCGCAGCGCCTTCGCGCCGTCGATGCCGACGAAGATCGGCCGGGTGGTGTCCAGGTCCCGCGCCCGCAGCCCGACGAGCAACTCGGTGACCGTTGTGGTGTTCTCCGTCGAGCCCTCGACCAGGGCAAGCGGGTGCTTGGTGCCATCGATACCGATGCCCAGCGCCACGACACACACGTGTTCACCGAAGTGCACGCCGTCGATCATCAGCGCGACCAGGTCCAGCGCGAGCGCGGCAACGAGCAGCTCGGAAAGCGCGGGGAGATGTTTGCCGAGGCGTGTCCAGAGGTGGTCGTAGCGGCGGGTGGTGATCGGTCGGCCGTCGGCGTAGCGGAGCAACTGTCCCTCGCGGGGGGCGTGCCGCTCGTCGGCGTGTCGCTGGAGATGTGCCATGAGGGTGGGGGAGACGGGTTGCCAGCGGACGGTATCGCCTTTCTCGCGCAGGAAGATCAGGCATTGGGTCGGGTCGAGATCTTGTGGGCGCAGGGCGAGTGCGCCGCCTCGGCGGCAGGCGGTCTCGGTGTGCAGCCGCAGCAGCAGCTGTCCAGCGCCGGGTCGTTGCCGGTGGTGGTGGCGGTGTGGTTGATCTCGCCCAGCCGGGCTTCGGCCACCGCGCGCCGGGTGGAGGGCAGGCGGTGGGGTTTGGCGACCTTGCTGGCGGGGTTGTCGGCCGGCTCGATCAGGCCGTCGTCTTCGGCGTGCCGGTACAGGCAGCGCAGCGCGGCGATCAGGTGCTCGCCCGCGCCGCGCCCGCCGCGGGCGTTGCGCCGGGCGACCACGGTGACCTTGACGTGTTCGACCAGCTGCTTGATCTGCGAGGGGGTCGGTTCGTCGAGGTGCCGGTGCCCCAGTGCTCGAGGATGCGGTTCCAGTAGGAGCCGAAGACCCGGCGGGTGCAGTCGGTGACGGCGGCGGAGATGAGGGGGATGTACTTGGCGAATGTGGGTACGGGCGGCCGGACCTGGGGTGTTGCCAGGAGATCGGCGGGGGAGGCCCATCCGGGCCAGGATCAGGCGGGCGGCGTCCAGCTCGGCCGTGGTCGTGGTCGCTGTCCCGGGTGCGTGCGTCGTCATGCGCTATCACCGTCCAGCCGCCCGGCGTGAGGCTGGGTGAGTAGGTCGTCGAGCGCGGCGGGCGGGTGCACGATCAGCAGATCGCGCTGCGGGTCGGCGGCCAGCAGCACCCGGTCGCCGGGTTGCAGACCGCAGCAGTGTCGAACAGGGGCGGGCAGCCGGAGGTGGCCTCGTGTGGTCACGCTGAAGACGCCGTGCGTGTCGGTGCGGATGACGAGGAGTCCTCGGGTTTCGCGGATGTCCAGGCGGGTGCCCGGTGTCCAGCCGAGTGCGTGCATGACGGCGCGGTCGGCGACTCGGCCCGGCAGTCCACCGCGGCCAGCCCGTACACGGTAGTGCCGGCGCGCGGTGTCGAGACGGTCGGCAGCGGCAGGGGGCGACGGGCCGCCGACGCCCCGGACCGTGATCCGGCGGGTCGCCGTCGTGCCGCGGGGGTGTGGCCGGGATGACTACCGGTGTGATCACGGTGCCGGTCATGACGACCACCACCACATACGATGGGGGTGCCAGGACGACGCTGGTTCAGCGTGTTGGAGTGCGTGTGAGCACTGGTACGTCAGATGTGGCAGGGGCGCCACGAAAGTGTGTCCGAGGGGGGACTTGCGCACTAACCACCCGGATCATCCTCGACGCTGCCACGTGCTGCCGGACTTCGCCTGACCTGGAAGGGGGCCCTGCGGCGGTCGAGCCGCCGATCTGCTGTGACCTGCTGGTTTGTTCCCGTTGTGTCCCGTTGTGTCCTGACGCGACTTGACGTATGACGGCCTGTGCACGGCCAGATCTTGGTCTCTCGCCGGCCATGCGAACGGCACATCGCAGGTCGGCCTGACCCCAGGATGGGCGGAGCAGAAGTGGTGACTCGTCGCGTCGGCAAGCTTGCTTCGGAGCGGGTCAAGGCAGGGAGCATCTGGGGGAGTCGCTGACGTCCGTCCTTGTGGCGCTGTAGGACTCGAACCTGCGGCCTAGCGATTACCAGAAACCACTACCGGACAGTACCGGTTGTGACGGAACACCTCGTTTGACCAGCGCAGACGCTTCTCGACGGTACGTGCTGGTGCCGGAGGTTGACGGCGGTTTCGGGTAAGTAAAGGTGGAGATGATCAGGACGATGGTGCCCGCCTCGCGGTGTTCACGTTGTCATCCGCGCTGCCCGTCATGGCAGCTGGCGCCGCGGTGGTCGCGTCTGTTGTGCAGGCCCGCGACAGGACAGGCGAGGCGTGCCTGGTGACCCACCCATCTTCGTGTCCAGCCCCAGGACCATCCCGGAGCAGCGTTCCCTCGGAGACGCAAGATTGTTGATCTTAGAGCGGTTGAATGCGGATCAGCCGTGCGTTGTCGTCTGGGAGTGGAGGCTGCGTGCCGCTGAGCTGCGGCTACGTGCCGTGTGGATCGACCTGTGCGGACTCGTCGCCCCGCTTCGCTGACGGCTCGCTGATGACAGTCATTTGTGAGTCCCTTTTGGAACGCTGCGCGGAGGCACTACACGGCTGGCGGGCTGTCCGCAAACGGGCTGACCGGTTGTGCCAACGGAAGCTTGCTGGGGCTCGGCGGTTCGCATTGTGGTAACGGTCGATGTCCTCCTGGCGATGACACCCTTGAGCCGGGAGGCGACAATGACAACGCCATCAGCGAAGAGGGGTGGTCTGCCTGTGATCGGCTGCCTGCTCTTCCTGAGCTTGGTTTTTTGCTCGCAATCGGCATCTCCATTTGAAGCCGTCACGTCCAGCCCACCGGTCGATGGTGTCGCAGCTTCGCTGACGGTGGTCTCATCCGTAACGGCGTCGCCTGCTGATCAGGGCGCCTTCGCGGTGCTTATCGCGAGCATCGCTCACTACCGGGAGGTCTTCGAGCGAGGTCAGGCCATCATTGACCACACGCAGTACACCAACGGCGAGGAGGTCCGGGTGGCGATGGAGGACCCGAGCTCTGCCGCCGCAAGGTTCCTGAATTACCGCCAAAACTTTAACCCAGAGCTTGACATGACTTTTCTAGATACATTCAGGCAGGCTGACAAGCGTTTCACTGCCTATAACGAACCACAGGCAATCCGTGACTGGGTGGACGACATGAGCTTCATGCACGACGACTTGGTTCGGTGGGTGCACGTCGCTGTTGACTACCAAAGTTCAACCAAGTCGCAGGCCGATTTGGACGATGCCACCGCGACGGTGCGCCAGGACCTGGTCCAAGCTGAAGCGGACGCACGCGCGGTCCACCGGGTTGAGACACCTTAGGAGCCTGCGTAGCCCTCAATCTCCCGCTTATCAGAGGGTCTGACAAGTACCAACTGTGCGGGGACGCCACGACAGGGCCGTGACGGCCGACTGTGGTTGACCCCCAGGAGCGCGCAGCCCTTGTCTACGGCCCGCAACCTGCCCGGTCGCCCGGGTCCGCAGTGTGCTCGTGGCGCCAGGTTGGCGTCTTCGTTGTCTTCGCTGCTGTCGTCTGCTTTCTAACCGACAACAGGAGGCGCCAGACGCCGCCGACTCGATGCTTCTTCTATACCTGGATCAGCCGGCTCACCCACCAGCACGGCTGGCATTAGTTGGTACCCGGGGCTGCCATGCCGTACGGGCACGCGGCTCGTAGCTATTCAGCCGGGGGTA
>QHBY01000380.1 GCA_003244245.1 Pseudonocardiales bacterium | reverse complement strand
AGTTGCGTGGAAATCCGCGTTAGCGGGGTCGCCACCGCCCCGATGGACAACGTGGTCGTCCCAGACCTTCGCTGCGAGCGTGCGTCCCATCGAGAATACCTCTTTTCGGTTCTCCCACATGCTGGACATCTCATATGGCGAGAAGTTAGTATCGAGATGTGGAACAGCATAGCGGAATCGGCGTGCTAGACAAGGCCGTAATGGTGCTGCGCACGGTGGCCGGCAGCCCCTGCGGGCTGGCCGAGCTGTGTGCCCGCACCGGCCTGCCCCGGGCCACCGCGCACCGGCTTGCGGTGGGGCTGGAAGTGCACCGGTTGCTCCGTCGCGACGCTGACGGGCGGTGGCGACCCGGGCCCGCTTTGCGCGAGCTCGGTGAGGGTGCCCTTGACCCGTTGCTCGATGCCGCCGCGATGGTGCTGCCCCGGCTGCGCGACGTCACCGGCGAGAGCGTGCAGCTCTACCGGCGCGACGGGATGGTTCGAGTCTGTGTGGCGGCTGCCGAGCCACCGAGTGGGCTGCGTGACACCGTCCCGGTGGGGGCCCGGCTGCCGATGGGTGCCGGATCGGGCGCGAAGGTCCTGGCCGCATGGGCTGATCCGGCCACTCAACGCGCCGTGCTCGGCGAGGCTGTCTTCAGCGAGCGGACCCTGCTGGAGGTCCGCCGGCGGGGCTGGGCGCAGAGCGTGGCCGAACGCGAGTCCGGGGTGGCCAGTGTGTCGGCTCCAGTGCGCGACGCGGCTGGCGCCGTGGTTGCCGCGGTGTCGGTGTCCGGCCCGGTGGAGCGGATCGGCCGGCGCCCCGGCGTCCGCTGGGCCGCTGACCTGCTAGCCGCCGCCGAGGCGCTGCACAACCGGCTGTGAGCAGACGCTCGCGCACAGCGAGGGACCTCAACAGTCGAGCTGACATATCGCCGCTCGAACGGTTTCGGCGAATGGGACGCCGAGCTCTTCATAGATCTTGAGCGCCTTGCACCAGAACTCACCGGCTTGGCCACGGTCTGCGATGTCCGAGGCGACGTGGCCCAGTCCCCACAGCGCCTCGGCTTCGGCGCGCCGGTCACCGAGTCGCTGGCCAAGGGTTAACGCTTGGGTGTGGTATTCGCGAGCCTGGCCATACTCGCCGACCGACCGCTCAACCTCGCCCAGACCCCGCAACGCCAGAAGCTCACCAAATCGGTAACCAAGTTGCCGGGCCAGGGCCAACGCCTGGGAGTGGTACTCGCGAGCTTGGCCGTATTCGCCGACCAGCCGCTCGACGTACCCCAGGCCCCGCAGCGTCAAGACCTCACCGAACCGGTAACCGAATTGCCGGGCCAGGGCCAACGCCTCGGCGTGGTGCCCGCGGGCCTGGCCGTACTCCCCAACAGACCGCTCAACCTCGCCCAACCCCCGCAGCGCCAAGACCTCGCCGGGCCGGTCTCCGAGGCATCGAGCCAGAGTCACTGCCTGGGCGTGGAACTCCCGAGCCAGGCCATACTCCCCGACGAACCGCTCAACCTCGCCCAGACCCCGCAGCGCTTGCGCTTCAGCGCACCGGTAACCGAGGTGCCTGGCCAGGGTCAATGCCTGGGTGTAGTACTCGCGGGCCTGACCGTGCTCGCCGACGACCCGCTGAACCTGGCCCAGCTCCCACAACGCCAAGACCTCACCGAATCGATCACCAAGGCGTCGAACCAAGGTCAAGGCCTGGGTGTGGAAATCGCGGGCGTGGACATACTTCCCGACCAGACGCTCAACGTCGCCTAGCCCCCGCAGCGCCAAGACCTCACCGAATCGGTAACCAAGCTGCCGGGCCAGGACCAACGCCTCGGTGTAGTACTCGCGGGCCTGGCCGTACTCCCCGACCAACCGCTCAACCTCGCCTAACCCCCCCAGCGCCACGACCTCACCGAATCGGTAACCAAGCTGCCGGGCCAGGACCAACGCCTCGATGTGATACTCGCGGGCCTGGCCGTACTCCCCGACCAGCTGCTCAACCTGCCCCAACCCTCGTAGCGCTTCGGCCTCAGCACGCCGGTCACTGACCTGCCGGCTCAGAGCCAAGGCCTGAGCGTAGTACTCACGGGCCTGGGGATACTCCCCGACGAGCTGCTCAACCTGATCCAACCCCCGTAGCGCCTCGGCTTCGTCGCGCCGGTCACCGAGGTGCCTGGCCAGGGCCAACGCCTGGGTATGGCATTCACGGGCCTGGACGTACTCCCCGACGAGCTGCTCAACCTGACCCAGCTCCCGCAGGGCCAAGACCTCACCGAATTGGTAACCGAGGTGGCGGGCCAGAGCCAATGCCTGGGTGTGGTAGTCGCGGGCCTGGCCGTACTCCCCGACGAGCTGCTCAACCTGGCCCAGCCCCCGCAGCGCGTCGGCTTCAGTGCGCTGGTAACCGAGCTGGCGAGCCAAAGCCAACGCCTGAGCGTAGTACTCGCGGGCCTGGCCGTACTCCCCGACGAGCCGCTCAACCTGACCCAGCCCCCGCAGCGCATCCGCCTCACCGAATCGGTAATCGAGGTGCCGGGCCAGAGCCAACGCCTGGGTGTGGTACTCACGGGCCTGCCCGTAGTCCCCGACGAGCCGTTCAGTCTGGCCCAGCCCGCCTAGGAGGCCGCTGAATAA
>QHBY01000379.1 GCA_003244245.1 Pseudonocardiales bacterium | reverse complement strand
CGGCCGGCTGAATAACCCTCACTCTATGTCCTGTTCGTGATGGAGGTCCGCACCCGCAGAGTGCATCTCTTGGGCATCACCGCCGACCCGACCGGCGCCTGGACCACTCAACAGGCACGCAATCTGCTGATGACCCTCGAACACCGCGTCCAGTCGTTCCGGTTCCTCATCCGAGACAGAGACACCAAGTTCACCACCAACTTCGACGCCGTCTTCACCGCCGAGAACATCCACACAGTCAAGATTCCTCCCCGAACACCACGGGCGAACTGCTACGCCGAACGATTCGTGCGCACCGTCCGCGAGGAATGCACCGACAGAATCCTGATCTACAATGAGAAGCACGCGACGCTCGTCCTCAACGAATACCTCCATCACTTCAACGACCACCGTCCTCACCAAAGTCTCGACCAGCATTCTCCGAACTACGATCCGATAGTGCCCGTCCACCACGACGCCCCGGTACGACGTCACCAAATCCTTGGCGGCGTGATCAACGAATACCACCGAGCAGCCTGACTCGTCCCTGAAACCCCAGGTCACCCTGCCCTCATCAAGTTTTGGCACGGTACACGCAAGCGCCACCATTGACACCGTCGACGCGACGAGCAAGGCGGCCAGGAGGAGGGAACGCGGAGGACCAGGGACCCGTCTGTTGGCGTCCCATTCTATCCGGAACCAGCCGCATAATGTACCCGGACTCCACCTCAATGATTCTGGCGGGGCGCGAAACCAATGCGAAATGACTGCAAGTCCAGTCGTTTACGACCGAGACAAAACGGCACGGCACGGCAGACACAGTCTGCTACTGACAAACCATTCTAAACCGCGTGTCGCAGGTTCAAATTTGGCCGTCCCTTGCTCGTCACCACCGACAGCGAACGGACAGGGCGGTTAACCCACTCATAGGTTGGCCAAGTTAGCTCGGTTGAGGGTCCACGCAGAATCCGCAATCAGTAGCTTTGTACGCCAAGCTGAATGTTCATAATCTAACGATTGATGGTCACATTCTTGATGATGTTTACCGTGCCGTTGTCTCGAATTTCGCTGATGGCGTACGTCCCCGAACGGGGCTCACCCGCATCGGTGAAATTTAGGGGACCAGAAGGTCCAACATAGGTGAACTTCTGCTTGATGCTGACCAATTTCATGCATTCGGTAAAAGTTCTGCATTCTTTCTCGCCAGTCCTCGTGATGTTGTTGATCTCTTTTGCGATAGCAGAAGGCGCGTCAGTGCCGGCGACTGCCGCTGCAAGCGTAGTGATCACTACTGCATCGTAGGCCTGCGCCGAGTAGCCAAAATTCTTTATGTCTGGATGGGCTTCCTTCAGGCGAGTCTCGAACGCCATGTCTTCGGCCAGTGGAGTCCCCTTCACTCCTGCCAGCACGTTCGGATCATGCGGATTAACATTTCTAGCCAAGGTGGTGGTCATGCTGGCCCCTGAAACGTATACTCGTTTTCCTGATTTCGGGCCGAGGTCCTCTTTGATCATCTCTCCAAGGACGTCGGCGGTCTCTCTGAATCCAATTACAACGATCGCGTCGGCCCGCGATTGCCGGATTCGTTGAACATATTTTCTGTAGTCGGACGCATTCGGGTCATAGCTGAATGAATCGAGCACGGGGAGTCCGAGCGCAGTGATCGCGTGTGTAGTTTCATTGCGTAGGGAGTTTCCGTAATCATCGTCGCGTGAAACTACCACCACTGTCGAGTTGCGGTCTTCAGCTATGAGATCGCCGAGTGCTCTACCTTCTAACTCGCTTGAGGGTGCGGTACGAAAGAACAGCCCGTGCAGGGAACTGGACATCGTTGTAAAGGATGATGAGGTAACCGAGGGCGAAAACATGATCGTGCCCGAGCAGGTAACCTTGCTGATCACGTTACGGGCGGCCTGCGAGGTTGCAGGACCGACGATGACGCCTACCCGGGGAAGTAACGCGTCAACCGACGCGCTGACGACGTTGTCGGTAGCGGGGTTGCCCTCGTCGAGCTTATTTGGATCATCCAGCGTTATGTTGATATTAGGAATTCCCTCTGCGGATTTGATGTCATCTATTGCCAGTTGCACGGCGGCTTCCCGAGCTGGTCCTGCATAATGGAACGATCCGGACATCGGGAGCAGGGTTCCAAACGCGAGCACGCCGCCGGGCGGTTTGGCCTTAAATGCACACGGAACCGGCGCGCTCGGAGACATCGAAGGAATGGGATTAGGCAAATGAGGTTGGGAGGGCCAGGAAATTAGGACCAGTGCTAGAGCGACCAAGGAGGATAGCCCTAGGGCGACCAAGGGGTATAGCCATTTGCGTGGCTTAGCAGCCGAAATGAAGTAAGTTATCCACCTGGAGATATTAGATCCTCGACCTGCGACGATGCCAATTCTAGTGGGCTTTTTGTCCCATTCCGGATTCTTGCCATTCTTCGCGGCAGCGACTGGTTCATCTCCGCGCTCCTGTCGCAGCTTGGCAAGCTCCACACGTAGCTGGTCTACTTCCGCCCGGCTGACACTGATTAGACCAAGGCCATCACGGACAGGGCTGTCGACTTGATTGTTTTTTATGCCGTGCGCGATGGCACGAACGATGTCCCGACGTGCCGCCTCAAGCTCGGAAGACCCGCGACCGTAGGGGATGACTCGGTTAGGCGCGACGTTAAACTTCACGTCCTGGGCGACATCTTGACAGACCAGCACGGTCACATGGTCGCGGAGGCTCCAGCGGACTCCCAGCTCCAGATAAACGTTGGCGTTAGAGCCCGTGAGGTCAGCGACATAGACCGGAGCTTGCAAAGCCTCTTTGAACATCGACCGATGGATGGCTCCCGGTCGAAAATTCTCTTTCTCGATGTGTATGTCGACCTTTACGCCTAATTCGGCTTCTAGTTTCCTGGCAATCGGATCGTAGAGGCGGTCCTTAATCTCCGCGATGTCCTGCCAGGCGGCATGCGGCCCCATAGTGCTTCCAGGCATCGCGATGAAGATGACCAGCGGGGACTCCACAGACCCAATCATCCACCACCCCCCGTGCCCTCTTTAAGACCACTGGCCGCTGATGCGGTGATCTGCTGCGACCGGCTGACCAGTCAACCATAGAGTCAATAGCTTGGCGTGGGCGGGTCAGCCGTTGATCGCGAATGCGCCATCCTTCACCAAGATGCCGTCTCCACGCCGTGAGACGTCGGCGAGGCGTGACGATCGCTGACAAACACTGAGCACTGTCCGCCCAGGTCACCGCCGGTGTGCTCGGCTCATGCCGAGGCCGGTGACGCTCGGGGGTCTAAAAGGGGCGTTCAGCGAGGTGCTCACGGACCCACCCTCAGACGACACCCACCGCACAGCGCATCTCCACGTCGCATGACGCGATCAGGGGGCCGCCCGCACCTGTCAATCGCAGGGCCTCCGCTCTCTCCCGCCGAAGGACGGAGATCTACGTGCCTGGCCGAGCGCGTGGCCCCCGCGTGCCCGTTCTGAGGGTCACGAGAGGTCAACAGCGGTCACTCACATCACCTGCCGCCGAGTACCCCCAGGTCAGCATTAGTGCAGGTCAGCCCCTTGATCGCCGCCAAATCTTCCAAGCTGGCCATGCGAGTTCGATTCCCGTCCCCCGCTCCACCCGGCAAACACCGCCTGCTCACGATCTTGAGCCCTCGCCCGCAACCCCGCGTTGCCTTAGCTCTCAGGCCCCGGAGCACAAGCCACCGCCTCGGACTCCTCGGGCACGTCTTGGCCAGCCCGACAACGTGTACCGTGCCAATACTCGACGTGTGGCCGTTGAGCAGGTGTTTTGTTGGTGGTTCAGGCTGCTCGCCGGTACTCGTTGATCACGCCGCCGAGGACTCGATGGCGACGGATCGGGGCGTCGAGCGGGATCACGGTGGCGGGGTTGTGGGTTGGCGGGTGTTGGCCCAGGCTCTGATGCGGGCGATGGTCATTGAAGTGACGCACGTACTGCTCGAGGACGGTGCGGGCGTGTCGTTCGTGGTAGATCAACAGCCGGTGTGTGCACTCCTCGCGAACACTGCGGATGAATCGCTCGGCATAGCAGTTCGCCCGTGGGGTCCGGGGAGGGATCTTGATGATGTCGATGCCTTCGGAGGCGAAGAGGGCGTCGAAGGCGTTGGTGAACTTGGCGTCCCGGTCGCGGATAAGGAAGCGGAACGAGCTGATCTGCTGACCTAGGTCCATCAGCAGGTTACGGGCGGCCTGGGTGGTCCAGGCGGCGGTCGGGTGGGCGGTCACGCCGAGGATATGGATCCGGCGGGTGTGCACTTCCATGACGAACAGGACGTAGAGTCGGCGCAGCGTGATGGTGTCGAGGGTGAAGAAGTCGGTGGCCAGCAACCCCGTGGCCTGAGCTCGCAGGAAAGTTCGCCACCCGGTGTCTGCTCGGCGTGGTGCCGGCCCGAGGCGGGCAGCGGCCAGGATCCGACGGATCGTGCCCGTCCCCAGGCGGTGTCCCAGTCCGGCGAGTTCGCCTTGGATGCGCCGATGGCCCCAGGACGGATTCTCGTGTGCCAGGCGCAGCACCAGGTCACGGATCTCCTCGCCGATGGGTGGACGGCCGGACCGGTTCGGGTAGGTCCATTTCCTGGCCACCAGGCGGCGGTGCCAGGCCAGCAACGTGGCTGGGGTGGCGATCCGGTGTAGACGCAACCGGCGGGGGAGCAGGCGGACCAGAGCGGACAGGATCGCCCGATCCGGCCATTGGGGACCAGGCCTGCGGACCTGACGGCGCAGCACCGCGACTTCATGGCGCAGGACCAGGATCTCCACATCCTTGGCGGCGGTGCTGCGGGCGAGCAGCCCGAGCCAGCCGAACACCGTGACCGAGATCAGATACAGCAGCCGAAACAGCACAACCCGCGATCATGGCATGATCGCGGGTACCGAGGAAACTCCAGGTCACCGCACAGATGACGAGTTTTGGCACGTACAGGCGGTGAACTTCGCGTCCCGGT
>QHBY01000378.1:12798-29383 GCA_003244245.1 Pseudonocardiales bacterium | reverse complement strand
GGCAGATGTGCGGAACGTCAGTCAGGAGTTGCCTCTGTTGGCGATTCCACTCGCAGGCGCCGCGACCGCAGCCAGCGGGTCCCTGATCCGCAGCGGAAAACATCACGTGAGCGACGTGTTCGCCGGTAGTGTGATCGGACTGGGCGTGGCATACATCGTGTGGAAGTCATGGCCACCAGGGGCGGCACCTCGTGTGCGGTGGCCACAGGCGGGGCCGGCTAGACCTCGCGCCGTGCCGGACTCCCGATTCCCTTTCTGACGCGTCGGTAAGGGCCATCACAAAGAGTATCGTCAGTGTCTGTGGAACCCGGCCCGGCGCCTCGCTCACTGCCGAACTGCCCATTGCCGGCGGTGGTGGTCAATCCGGTCCATGTCGATGACCCAGCGCAGTTGCACACCCAGATCGCCAGGGTGTGCGGGGAGCTGGGGTGGGCGCCACCGCTGTGGCTGCAGACAACCGTCGAGGACCCCGGCGGCGGTCAGGCCAGAACAGCGCTGGCCGCCGGCGCGGCTGTGGTGCTCGCCTGCGGTGGAGACGGCACCGTCCGCCACGTGGCACGAGTCCTCGCCGGATCGGGCACCCCACTGGGCCTGGTGCCCACGGGTACGGCCAACCTGCTGGCCCGCAACCTCGCCATTGTGCTGAGTGACCCGGTCAAAGCGACCCGGATTGCGTTGTCCGGGAAAAACCGCGCGGTCGACGTCGGCCGGGTGTTCATCGATGACCGCACCGAGGAGCAGGTGTTTATGGTGATGGCCGGGGTGGGCTTCGATGCGGCGATCATGGCCGGTGCTTCCCACGAGTTGAAGGGCCGGCTGGGCTCGCTGGCGTATTTCGTCTCCGGCACGCGCGCGCTGAGGGCTCCGAGAGCGTCGATCACCCTCGCCGTGGATGGCCGGATCGACTCGCCTCATCAAGTCCGCACGGTGGTGGTCGGCAACTGCGGCAAGCTTCTCGCCGGACTGGTGTTGATGCCCGCGGCCAAGGTGGACGACGGGCTGCTGGATGTCGTGGCCATCGGGCCAAAAAGCATCTTCGGATGGCTGGCGGTGACCACGCGAATACTGACCCGCCGCCGCCGTGGCCACCGGATAGTGCAGCACTGGCAAGGCCGCACCGTCATCATCAGCGCGGAGGCCCCGCAGCAGGCCCAACTCGACGGTGACCCAGTGGGCGAAGTACGGGGGCTGCGGATGCGCGTCGACCCGGGCGCCTTGCTGGTGCGCGTCTAGCCTCCCCTATGACCTTGTCACGAATAACGCATAGCTCGCAATCCGAAACAGGGGTCTACACCGGGCCGCCTGAGATCGGCACGAGACCATGGCGCCGACGGGTTCGCTGACGTTGCGCGCACCGACCACCGCCGCGCCGGTCCGGCGCGCGCGAGCACGCCCGACAGGCCGCGCGCAGCAGCGGAGTCGGACCGGCGGGCAAGCGAGGAAACCGAGACGAAGGCGATGCGCTGTGGATGTTCGATGTTCTGGACACGATCAAGGCTGGCGCAGACCAGACCGGCAATAGCTTCACGCTCGTGGAAACAATTAACTCTCGGGGCACGGGGCCGCCGCTCCACGTCCACGACCGGATGACCGGGGGTTGTACGTCGTTGAAGGCGAGTACACCGTCGTAGTCGGAAACAAGAGCATCCGGGCTCGGGCTGGCACGTGGATCTTCGTGCCGCGGAGTGTCCCACACGTGGCGATGCGATTTTTCAGAAGGGCGAATCCTGGCACTGCTCGTGCCCGGGGGCTCTGATGGCTTCTTCAGGGAAGTAGGAGAGCCTGTCACGGACCGCAGCCAACTGCCGCCGAGGCGCGAGCCGGACGTTGAACGCCTGTCGAACGTCGCCGCACAGTACGGGATGAAGTTCGTTGGACCTCCGCTCAGCAGCGCAGAGTCAGCGGACCGAGATCAGGATTGATGGCGGCGCTGTTGTTGCTGTCGGGCGGAAATGGCGTGTCGCTGGCGACAGGCGCACCGACCCGGGGAGGCCGTCCGACCGGCGCACCGAGCACCCCCGCATGACCAGCTTGGAAGATCGGGCAGCGATCAAGGTTCTGACCAGTACTAATGCTGGTCTGCGGGTAGAGGCGGGCAAGTGACTACTGACCGCTATTGACCCCTCGCGACCCTGAGAAGGGGCACGCGGGGGGCACGCGCCCGCGCGGTCTGGTCGTGAGCTTGTGATGGTCGGCGCAGCGGCTCGAAGCAGGGGGAGCGGTCCAGCGACCTTGTGCGGTGTCGCCTCAACTCCGGCTATGACCTGCGTGATACGGTGTATTACGATAGCTTGGTGGAGGGTGACCTGTACGACGGATTACCGGTTGACCGGCTACCGATCGACGCGGTGGACGTCCCTGACGAAGCACACTTGCGACGGTCGGATCGGTACAGCGGCGCGGTGGACATCGAGCCGGAGCACGCTGCTGAGGCGGTGTTCGATCCCCGTCGGCTGGTGGCTCGGGATCCGAAGTCGCGCACTGGTGAGGCGATCCGGGTAGTCGGCTACTCGCCGGGTATGGACCGGGTCCTGGTCGTGGTGCTGGTGTCCGATGGCCATCCGCCGGGCGGGTTGTGGCATGTCGCCACGGCGTGGCCAGCGGATAGCCGCATGCGTCGCGTCTACGGCGGGAAGGAGAGCGAAGATGGCTGACAAGGAGCTTCTGGACCGCCTCGCTGCGGCCGTGGAGGATGCCGCGGCGACGCCGGATGAGGAGCTGGAGTGGACGCGGCACCGGGAACCGGCGAAAAGCCCGACGGCGGTCTATAGCGTTCGCATTCCGGTTGAGCGGATCGAGGAACTGCGCCAGCTGGCGGCTGAGCGTGATGTTCAGCCCACCGCGCTGATCCGTACGTGGGTGCTCGCGCAGCTTGATGCGGCACGCAGCCCTGAGACCTACGCGCAGCGCTGGGAACGTGACGTGCGCGCCACCGCAGAGCAGCTCCGTAAATTGCTCGATGAGCGCCCTGGCGCTCCGTGGGCAGAGGTGTCCTGAAGCCGTTGGGCCTGCTTAGGGACGGTAAGGGGCCGGCGGAGCGGGCGACCGGGATCGAACCGGCATGGCCAGCTTGGAAGGCTGGGGCTCTACCATTGAGCTACGCCCGCATGCTCCGGGGCGACGGAGCGGGCTAAGCGTACCCGGCGCCAGCTTCGGTGTGCGACGCGAGCGGCGGCCGAGGTGGGATCCCGATGGTCGCGTAGGCTGCGCTCTGCACCACGTCGGTGCACCGGGGTGTGGCGCAGCTTGGTAGCGCACTCGCTTTGGGAGCGAGGGGCCGTGGGTTCGAATCCCGCCACCCCGACCAGGTCAGAGGGGGTGTCAGTGATCTTGGCACCCCCGAACCCGCACGCAGGCGTACACCCGCGAAGTGCCGATTCAAGCTGCGCGGCTCCATCGGGGTGCCGACGCTGGTTGGAAACACAAGATCGTGCTCGGTCCACAGCTCACTAGCTGCCGCGCGTTCGGCGGCTTGACGGTCGTGGTGTTCGAGCAGGACCCGTCGTGCGATCATGGGTAGCGGGATGGTGTTGTCGGAGTCCTCGGTCTTGGTGTCGTCCATCAGGAGGCGACCGTTGACCCGCTGGACCGTTTTGGCCGGCGCGACAGTGCCGAGGTCGAGGTCTGACCAGCGCAGGCCGACCAGGGGCCGCGGAGTTTGGTGATATCCCACGACCACACCCGATTCGGCGCACGCGCAACCAACTCCGGTTTCACGCTGGCCGGGTGAGTCGCCTGCCGGCGCCGCTCCCGACTCTCACCCGCCCGCCGCAGCAGCCGGTAGAACGTCAAGATCGACCCGAGGTACACGCCCTCGTCGAGCAGAGTGGCCCACACCTCGGCCGGCACGACATCGACGAACCGCTGCGAGTGCAGCACGTCGAGGATCCCCTGCTGCTCTTCCTCGGCCAGCGCGCGGGGCTGGGCCGGTCGCGGTGAGCCACGGATGGGGGCCGCGCCGGTGCGGGACTGATCCGGTGCCACCGGTAGTAGCCGGCCTGCGCGTGGCCAAGGACCTGGCACGCTGCCGGACGCCGATCTCCGGGGCCAGCTCGGCGACCGCGGCGTCGATCACGACGGTGACCCGCGCTCGGGCTGCTCGCTCTCGGAGATCGTCTCCAAGAGCGCGTGCAGTTTTGCTTGCACCTCCACCACGAAGCGGGCCTTGGCCAGCTCCTGCTCCAGCTGGCGTTTCTCCCGCTCCAAGCGAATGATCTGCTCATCGCGCGCATCCCGCCGCGGCCGGCCCCGCGGCGCCGCCAAGCCAGCCAACGCGCCAACATCGCGGGCGCGCCGCCACGCCACGATGTGACTGGAATACAAACCCTCCCGGCGTAGCAGCGCACCCTTCTCACCATCAGCAGCCGCGTCGTAGGCGGCCAGGAGCTCCAGCTTGTACTGCGCGGTAAACCTCCGCCGCCGAGCTCGCTGCGCATCTCAGGGTCGGGACGTTCCCTTCCACCACCAGACACCCGCCCAGGATCTGCGATCCCGGGCGCTCGGTCGAGCGTGGTCACCGTGCTCGTCATGTCGGGGAGTCTCTCCATCCCCGCCCTCAGGTCACTAATTATCAGGAGGCGGGTGCCTCAACCCAGGTTGAAAGAAGAGGGGAACAGATGATCTTGCGGATCTCGACGTCATAATCGAGGAATCCCATAGACTTTCACTGTCCTGATACTCAATGCTGTGTATGGGTGGTAGATCGCTGGCAGGGGGTTGCTGTGCGGGTTGCAAGGCGAGTTCTGCTGTGTGTTGCGGTGTTGTGCTGGTGTTGGTTTCTCCGGGATTGGATCCTGGTTACAGCCCGGCAGTGGCGGCGCAGGAGGCACTAAGTACGAGGTGTTCTCAAGCGTTTCTGCCGTTGCCTGATCCGGTGTGTACACCGGATGAGACCACCGTGCCCGCAGTTCGGGACGAGGTGATCACCATGGCGACCCACCACCAACATTGCCGCGATCGATCGTATAGCAGCCGTGTAGCAACGACTCACGACGGCTGCCATCGCACGCAGCCTCCACCACCACATCGATGCAGGTGAACTACCTCCCACACACCACCGCACACGACCTGCCGAGGCTTTGGGAGCGCGGGGCCGTTGGGTTCGAATCCCGCCACCCCGAGTAGTAGGTCAGATGCGGGTACGGGAACTTGTACTCCCGCTGGTCGACCCAGCCAGCGGTGACGCTCAGACTGCCGTACCCGGGCGAGCTGCCGCACCGGCTTGGGGCGGCCTGATGCGCCGCCCGCAGCGGGCGGATCGGAGCGCTCGCCTAGACTTGGTTTCGACCTGCTGCCCGGCGGTGGCTGTGCCGGCGCGTCCCCATCTTTCCCCGAGGAGTACTTCCGTGAAGAGCACCGTCGAACAACTCAGCCCGACGCGGGTGAAAATCAACGTCGAGGTGCCGTTCGACGAGCTGAAACCGGACTTCGACCGCGCTTACCGGAAGATCGCCCAGCAGGTCAACATCCCGGGATTCCGGCCCGGCAAGGCGCCGGCCCGGATCTTGGAGCAGCGGCTGGGTCGCGGCGTGGTTCTCGAGGAGGTGGTCAGCGGTGTGGTGTCGGCAAAGTACGCCGAGATTGTCCGAGCTGGCGAGGTCCACCCACTAGGCCGTCCGGAGATCGAGGTCACGAAGATCGAGGATGGGGACCACGTCGCGTTCACGGCTGAGGTCGACGTCCGGCCGAAGATCGAGATGCCGGCGTTCAACGAGCTTGCGGTGTCCGTCGACGACATCGCGGTAACCGACGCGGAGGTCGACGAGCAGCTTGACGGGCTACGTTCCCGCTTCGGCACTCTCACCACCGTCGAGCGTCCCGTGCGGCAGGGCGATTTTGTTTCACTCGACCTCTCGGCGGCCGTCGACGGCGCAGAGGTTGCGGACTTGGCGACCACCGACCTTTCCTACGAGATTGGCTCCGGCCAGCTCATGGAGGGCATCGACGACGCGCTGGTGGGCGCCTCGCAGGGCGACGAGCGAGCGGTCAACGCCGTTTTGGCCGCTGGAGAGTATGCCGGACGCCAAGCGGAGGTGACGGCGAAGATCCAAGCGGTGAAAGAGCGAGAGCTGCCCGCGGCCGACGACGAGTTCGCCCAGCTCGCCAGCGAATTCGACACCATCGCCGAGCTGCGCGCTGATCTGCGCGCGCGGCTCGGCCGGGTCAAAGCGATGCAGCAGGGCACCCAAGCCAGAGACAAGATCCTTAAGATCCTGCTTGACACCACCGAGGTCCCCTTGCCGGCGGCGATCGTCGACTCTGAGATCGAGTCGCGTAAGCACGAAGCCCTGCACTCCTTCGACCTCGATGAGGCGCGTCTCGGCCAGTGGCTGGAGCAACAGGGCCATACCGCCGAGCAGTTCGACGCCGACCTGCGCAACGCGGCGCAGGAGACGGTCAAGGCGCAACTCCTGCTCGACGCGATCGCCGATAATGAAGATCTTTCGGTCACCGACAGCGAGCTCAGCGAGCGCATCATGTACCAGGCGCAGCGCCAAGGCGTCAGCCCCAACGACTACGCACTGCAGCTTCAGGAGGCCGGCGGGTTGGGGACCGTCTACGCCGACGTCCGCCGCGGCAAGGCGCTGGCCGCTGTGCTGAGCCAGGCCGCCGTCACCGACGCCAGCGGGAACCCGGTCGATATCGACGCGCTGAGCGACTCGGCGACCCCGGGACAGGCCGTGGCCGCCCGGTGATCCAGGCTGCCACCGACGTAACGCTCTGAGCGAACTGTGGGCGCGCCAGGAAGTAGTCGGTCGTCTCCTTCGTTAGGGTCGGCAGTGTCCACCGCGTCGGAGTTCGGATAGATCTCCCCGCCGGACCCTCACCCACCCGCAGGTGGCCTTGATGACAGAAGGCAGGCATACGTGACCTCCCACCACATCGCTTCGGCCGTGCCGCTGCCGGGCGCCCCCACGATGCGGGCCGCCACGGCTGGGCTCAATCTGACGGACTCGGTGTATGAGCGGCTGCTGCGAGAGCGCATCATCGTG
This sequence comes from Pseudonocardiales bacterium, assembly GCA_003244245.1. Lineage (GTDB taxonomy): Bacteria > Actinomycetota > Actinomycetes > Mycobacteriales > Pseudonocardiaceae. The sequence continues at coordinate 22,391 of QHBY01000378.1, read as the reverse complement.
CTCGGATCCCAGGTCGAGGAGAACATCGCCAACCAGATCTGCGCCCAGCTATTGCTGCTGTCCGCGGAGGATCCCGACCAGGACATCAGGCTCTACATCAACTCGCCAGGCGGCTCGGTCACCGCGGGAATGGCCATCTACGACACGATGCACCTGATCGAACCCGATGTGGCGACCTACGCGATGGGCTTGGCCGCCTCGATGGGGCAGTTCCTATTGTCTGCGGGCACCCGCGGCAAGCGATACGCACTGCCGCATGCCCGGATCCTCATGCACCAGCCGTCGGCCGGCGTGTCCGGCACAGCGGCCGACATCGCGATCCAGGCGGACATGTTGACTAAGCACAAGCGTGAGATGGCAGAGCTCATCGCCGAGCAGACCGGCCAGCCGGTAGAACGGATCATCGCCGACTCCGACCGTGACCGATGGTTCACCGCGGAAGAGGCCCGCGAGTACGGCTTCGTCGACTACGTCTTGACCCGTGCCAACTCGTTGCCCGACGCGAGCCACTGAGCCTCGAGGAGCCCCGATGAACCACCTGCCCGGAGGCGCTATGCCCCACGATCGCATGTCCCAAGATCATATGCCTCAGTCACGCTACGTCCTGCCCTCGTTCATCGAGCGCACCAGCTACGGGGTCAAGGAGTCCAACCCATATAACAAGCTGTTCGAGGAGCGCATCATCTTCCTCGGCGAACAGATCAATAACACCTCGGCCAACGACACCATGGCGCAGTTGCTGGTGTTGGAATCCGCTGACCCGGACCGCGACATCTGGATGTACATCAACTCCCCGGGTGGGTCGTTCACCGCGATGACGGCGATCTACGACACGATGCAGTTCATCCGGCCGGAAATCCAAACGGTCTGTCTCGGCCAGGCCGCTTCGGCTGCTGCGGTGTTGCTCGCCGCCGGCACTCCGGGCAAGCGGATGGCGGTCCCCAATGCCCAGATCCTGATCCACCAGCCGGCCACCGAGGGGGTGTTCGGGCAGGTCTCGGACCTGGAGATCCAGGCTGCCGAGATCCAGCGGATGCGCCGCCTGCTGGAAGTCACCCTGGCTCACCACACCGGCCAGACCGTGGAGCGTATCCGCGCCGACATCGACCGGGACAAGATCTTGACCTCCCCAGAGGCCAAGGAGTACGGGATCATTGACGACATCACCCAGATTCGGAAGCTCTCCGCGGTCAGAACCTGACCCTGAGTGGGACGACACGCCGAGTGAGCAGCGGAGCAGTGTCAGCCGAGCAATGTCAGGAAGGCTGATCCTCCCGCACGGCGGGGTCGGACGGGTACCGTCAAGCACACACGCAGCCAGGCGCGCTGCACATCACGCGCCGGGAAGGACGAGAGGCCAGCGCCCATGGCACGGATCGGTGACGGCGGCGACCTGTTGAAGTGTTCCTTCTGCGGGAAGAGTCAGAAGCAGGTCAAGAAGCTCATCGCTGGACCCGGCGTGTACATCTGCGACGAGTGCATCGACCTGTGTAACGAGATCATCGAGGAGGAGCTCGTTGACGCGGGCGACGTCAAGCTCGACGAGCTGCCTAAGCCCAGCGAAATTCACGACTTCCTCAAGGCGTACGTCATCGGCCAAGATGATGCCAAGCGCACCTTGTCAGTTGCTGTTTACAACCATTACAAACGTATCCAGGCTGGAGAGAAGGGTCGCGACGACGAGATCGAACTGGCCAAGTCGAACATCCTGATGCTCGGCCCTACCGGGTGCGGAAAGACCTACCTGGCCCAGACCTTGGCGAAGCTGCTCAATGTGCCTTTCGCCATCGCTGATGCTACCGCCCTCACCGAGGCCGGTTACGTCGGCGAGGACGTGGAGAACATTCTCCTGAAGCTCATTCAGGCTGCGGACTACGACGTCAAGCGAGCCGAGACCGGCATCATCTACATCGATGAGGTCGACAAGATCGCTCGCAAGTCGGAGAACCCTTCGATCACGAGGGACGTTTCCGGTGAGGGTGTCCAGCAGGCCTTGCTGAAGATCCTGGAAGGCACCACTGCCAGCGTTCCGCCGCAGGGCGGCCGCAAGCACCCACACCAGGAGTTCATCCAGATCGATACGACGAACGTGCTGTTCATCGTCGCCGGTGCGTTCGCAGGTCTGGACAAGATCATCGATGATCGAATCGGCAAGCGGGGACTCGGCTTCGGCGCGGAGCTACGGTCGAAGGCTGACATCGGCAGTTCCGACGTATTCGCTCAGGTCATGCCGGAAGATCTGATCAAGTTCGGCCTGATCCCGGAATTCATCGGTCGGCTTCCGGTGATCGCCAGTGTGACGAATCTGGACAAGTGCTCTCTGGTGCAGATCCTCACCGATCCACGCAATGCTTTGTCGAAGCAGTACTGCAAGCTCTTCGAGATGGACGGCGTGGAACTGGAGTTCACCGGCACGGCGTTGGAGGCGATCGCCGATCAGGCCATTCTTCGAGGCACTGGTGCCCGAGGGCTGCGCGCCATCATGGAGGAGGTGCTGCTGCCGGTGATGTATGACATCCCCAGCCGCACCGACGTCGCGAAGGTGGTCATCACTGAGCAGACCGTGCGGGAGAATGTGAACCCGACAATCGTGACGCGGCAACCCACTCGGCGCGAACGTCGCGAGAAGTCGGCCTGAGCGCCCAGTTAGGGGCGCTTTGAGCCGTGTATTGGGGATGACTCAACAGTCGGTACATCAGGTGGATGCCGCATTGGCTGGCCTCCGGGCGGTCGAGGTCGAGCTGGACCGTCGTTGGCCGGAAAGCAGGATCGAACCGTCGCTGGCCCGGATCGCGGCGCTGGTAGACCTGCTGGGCTCTCCGCAGCGCTGTTACCCGGTGCTGCATATCGCTGGCACGAACGGCAAGACGTCGGTGGCCAGGATGTTGGACGCGCTGTTATCCGGTCTCGGGCTACGGGTGGGCCGCTACACCAGCCCGCACCTGCAGCGGGCCACCGAGCGGATCAGTATGGATGGAATGCCAATCAGCCCGGAACGCTACGTCGAGGCCTATCACGATATCGAGCCCTACGTCGCGCTGGTCGACGCCGGATCATCGGTTCCGATGAGCAAGTTCGAGGTGCTGACCGGGATGGCATTCGCGACCTTCGCCGACACGCCAGTGGACGCCGCCGTCGTCGAGGTCGGGCTCGGCGGAAGCTGGGATGCCACCAACGTCGTCGACGCTGCGGTGGCGGCGATCACTCCAATCGCCGTGGATCACGTCAACTATCTGGGCAGCGACATCGCGGGTATCGCCGCGGAGAAAGCCGGGATCATCAAGCCCGGGTCGGTGGCGGTGCTCGCACAGCAGCCGCCCGAGGTGGCTCGGGTGCTCGCGGCCCGGAGTGTCCAGGTTGACGCGACGGTGGCGCGAGAGGGTATGGAGTTCGGCGTGTTGGCGCGCGACATCGCCGTCGGTGGTCAGCAGCTGAAGTTGCAGGGTCTCGCTGGGGTGTACGACCAGGTCTTTCTTCCACTGCACGGCGCGCACCAGTCCCGCAACGCTGCGCTCGCGCTGGCCGCTGCCGAGGTGTTTTTCGGTGCGGGCGCCGACCGGTCGCTGGACATCGACGCGGTGCGCGATGCCTTCGCCACGGTGACCGGCCCGGGACGGCTGGAGCGGGTCCGCACGGCGCCATCAGTCTTTCTCGACGGTGCGCACAACCCGCATGGCGCGCGTGCTCTGGCGGCCGCGCTGCGCGAGGATTTCAGCTTCAGCAGGCTGGTCGCTGTCGTCGGTGTGATGCGCGACAAGGACGTCCGTGGCATCCTTGCGGAGCTCGAGCCGGTGATCGACGAGGTTGTGGTCACCGTCGGTAGCTCGTATCGCGCGATGGACGTCGACGATCTCACCGAGGCGGCTCGGGAAGTCTTCGGCGAATCTCGGCTGCGGGTAGAACGCCGGTTGCCGGACGCGATCGAGGCGGCCATCGCCTCGGCCACTGAAGTCGATCCGGATCCCGACCGCGTCTCGGGCGCCGGCGTGGTGATCACCGGCTCGGTGGCGATGGTCGGTGAGGCACGCACGCTGTTCGGCCGAGAACCGCAGTGAGCGACCCGCCGGTCCAGGCGGATCCGCTGCGCGGATTGCGCGGCATCTTCGCGGGAACCCTGGTGATGGAGGCGATCGTCGTCGGGCTGGCCCTTCTCGTCGTCAACCGGATCGGTGGCGGCTTGGGTGCACCTGCCGGCTGGTATACCGCTGGCTTAGCGCTGGCGATGGTCGTTGCGGCCTTCGTGCAGCGTCGCTCGTGGGGCTTGGGGCTAGCCCTGGTGTTGCAGATCGCGATGGTCGTCGGCTGGTTCGCCCACCCAGCCTTAGGTGCTCTCGGCTTGCTGTTCTTGCTGGTCTGGGGCTTCCTGCTGTACGTCCGCTGGGTGGTGGTACGGCGGCAGCGACTACCCGCCGGAGGTGGCGGTAAGAACTAGTCGCCCATACAGCAGTGCTCGGGATGCGGCTGCTCACAAGGGATCCGACCAGGTATCGCCCGTACTTCCGACCATCGAGCTCATCGTTCCAGTGACCGGTCGCTAGGCTCCTCGCGTCCGATCACTGTTGCCACCCTGAGGAGAACGAGCTGCCGTGAGTGAGCGCACCCTGGTCCTGGTCAAGCCCGATGGTGTCGGCCGTGGCCTGGTCGGCGAGGTCATCGCCAGGATTGAACGCAAGGGTCTGACGCTGGCCGCGTTGGAAATGCGCATGGTTCCGCACGACCTGGCCGCGCAGCACTACGCCGAGCACGCGGACAAGCCGTTCTTCGGCTCGCTGCTGGAGTTCATCACTTCCGCCCCGGTGGTGGCCGCCGTGGTGGAGGGGCAGCGGGCGGTGGCGGCATTCCGGCAGCTGGCCGGGGGCACCGATCCGGTGGACAAAGCTGCCCCAGGCTCGATCCGCGGTGATCTCGCGCTGGAGACTCAGTCAAACCTGGTCCACGGGTCGGACTCGGTCGATTCCGCCAAGCGCGAGGTCGCGCTGTGGTTCCCCGAGCTGTAGCGCGCTGGTGTTGGAGGCGGTGATCGCCCGGTTGGTAGCAGTTAGCGGCGCCGCCGGGCCGGGTTGGCGGTACTTGAAGGGCACCCAACTAGGCTGAGCGCCATGGCAGGTACCACGGTATTCGAGCAGCTCGAGCCACTGCTGCCCCGGGTCTCCAAGCCGGTGCAGTATGTCGGAGGAGAGCTCAATGCCACGGTGAAGGATTGGGACACCGCTAGGGTGCGCTGGGCGTTGATGTATCCCGACGCCTATGAGGTAGGGCTGCCCAACCAGGGGATCATGATCCTCTACGAGGTGCTCAACGAGCAGCCCGACGTGCTCGCTGAGCGGACCTACGCGGTCTGGCCGGATCTCGAGGCGCTGATGCGGGAGCACGGCGTCCCACAGTTCACCGTGGACTCGCACCGCCCGGTGGGGGCCTTCGATCTGCTCGGGGTGTCCTTCGCCACCGAGCTGGGCTACACCAACCTGCTCACCGCGCTGGACCTCGCCGGCATTCCGCTGCACGCGACGCAGCGCACCGACGATCATCCCGTCGTCATCGCCGGCGGCCACGCCGCGTTCAACCCGGAGCCGATCGCCGACTTCATCGACGCCGCCGTTGTGGGCGACGGCGAGGAAGCCGTCCTGGAGATCACCGCGGCCGTGCGGGACTGGAAGGCGCAAGGACGTCCCGGCGGCCGCCAGGAACTGCTCGGGCGGCTGTCCACGGTCGACGGCGTCTACCTGCCGAGCTGTTATGACGTCAGCTACCTTCCCGACGGTCGGATCGCGGAAGTGGTCCGCAACACCCAACGCGCCGCGCAGCGCGTGGCCAAACGCACCACCATGGACCTCGACGAGTGGCCCTACCCGAAGCAGCCGCTGGTGCCGATCGCGGAGAGTGTGCACGAGCGGATGAGTGTGGAGATCTTCCGCGGCTGCACCCGCGGGTGCCGGTTCTGCCAGGCTGGGATGATCACCCGACCGGTACGTGAACGGTCGATCCAGGGAATCGGCGAGATGGTCGAGCGAGGCCTTGCGGCCAGCGGGTTCAACGAGGTCGGCCTGCTGTCGCTGTCCAGTGCGGACCACTCGGAGATCCGCGAGATCACCAAGGGTCTGGCCGATCAGTACGAGGGCACCGGTACCGGCCTGAGCCTGCCGTCGACCCGGGTGGACGCCTTCAACATCGACCTCGCCAACGAGATCTCCCGCAACGGCCGCCGCTCCGGGCTGACATTCGCCCCCGAGGGAGGATCCGAGCGGATCCGTCGAGTGATCAACAAGATGGTGTCGGAGGAGGACCTCATCCGCACCGTCTCCACAGCCTTCGGCGCGGGCTGGCGGCAGGTGAAGCTGTACTTCATGTGCGGGCTGCCCACCGAGACTGACGATGACGTGCTGGAGATCGCCCACATGGCGCATCGGGTGATCCGGGCCGGCCGGGAGGCCAGCGGCAGCAAGGACATCCGGTGCACGATCTCGATCGGTGCCTTCGTGCCCAAGCCGCACACCCCGTTCCAATGGGCGGCTCAGGAGCATCCCGATGTGGTCGACCAGCGGTTGCGGCAGCTCCGGACCGAGATCAACAGTGACCGCAAGATCGGCCGTAATGTCGGCATGCGATACCACGACGGGAAACCGTCGCTGATCGAGGGCCTGCTGTCCCGCGGGGACCGGCGGGTCGGCCGGGTGATCGAGCGGGTGTGGCGCGACGGCGGCCGATTCGACGGCTGGAGCGAACACTTTCGCTACGAACGGTGGGTGGCGGCGTGCACGGCCGAGCTGGCACCCCTTGACGTGTCGCTGGAGTGGTTCACCACCCGCCAGCGTGATCGCGAGGAGGTCCTGCCCTGGGATCACCTGGATTCCGGTTTGGACCGGGACTGGCTCTGGGACGATTGGCAGGACGCGCTGACCGGCCGTGAGCAGGACGACTGCCGGTGGACTCCGTGCTTCGACTGCGGAGTCTGCCCGTCGATGGGCACCGACATCCAGATCGGGCCTAGCGGCCGGCAGTTGCTACCGCTGCGTCCGGTAGCTGCGGACAACGGCCGCTGAGTCGGATCGGGCAGGCGCGGGCCGCGCGGTCACCGCCGCCAGCGCATCGACGAGGCCGTAGCCGTAGAACGCGTTACCGGCCTCGCCCGCACACGCGGCAGCTAGGTCATCGCGGTCAACGCTGCCCGACGGGCACGGCAGCGGGTGGGCCTGGCTGCGAAGCAGGGTGGCCAGCTCCCGCGGGCCGGCCTCCGGTCGCACGGAGGCGAGCAGCGCCGCCACCCCGGAGACATGCGGAGCCGCCATGGATGTCCCACACAGGAAGCCGTACCCGCCAGGGACGGTGGACAGCACACATCCGCTGGAACCCACACCCGACGGTTGACCCCAGTCGCCTCCGGGGGCGGTCACCGCGACCACACCCGACCCGTATGAGCTGTACTCCGACTTGACACGCTGGGCGCCGATAGCCGACACCGCGACCACGCCGGGCAACTCCGCAGGCAACACGTTGCAGTGTTGGTCCACCGGGCGCGGCCGCGGCTCGGGCACGTTGTCCGGGCTGCGTAGGTCTTGGCGGGGGTTGGCCAGATCCACCCGTTCGTTACCGGCGGCGGCGATGCTCAGGACGCCATGGGCGGTTGCGTACTGCACCGCGCGCCGAACGGCTTCATAGGCCACCGCCTGACCAGGCACGTCGGAGCAGGTCAATAGCCATGGGTCCAGGGAGTAGCTGCTGTTGGCTATGCGCATCTGCTGCCGGGCTGCCCACATGAAGCCGCACACGGCGTACTCCGGGTAGATGAACCCGTCGTCGTCGACCACCTTCACCGAGGCCAACCGGACCCCGGGAGCCACCCCGGTGATGCCGCGCCCGTCGTCGGCCGCGGCGATCGTCCCCGCCACGTGCGTTCCGTGGGAGGAGGTGCTCGGACTCCACGCGCTGCGCGCCTGGTCGGGCTTTCCCGACAGGCAGCCCGCCGACCGGGCGGGTTCGACAGCGGCGGCCAGGTCAGGGTGCGTCGCGTCTATCCCGGAGTCCAATACTCCGACCACGACCTCCGGGCTGCCCGGGTTGATCGTCCTGGCCCGCGGAGCGTCGATCAGCTCCATATCCCACTGCTCGGCCGACCGGTCGACGCCCAGCATGTGCGCGGCCCCGGGGACTCGGGCTCCGGTGGACGGGATTGGTGGGCTGGCCAGCTCCGCCCGCTGCGGGAAAGCGAGCGCCTCGGCCTGCGCGCTGTAGGCGCGATCGGAGCCGAACCGAGTCCTGAACGTCGGCTCGGCGGAGGTGGCGACTCCTACCCCGATCTGCGGGTAGTAGGCCGTGCTGGTGCCGCAGGCGGCCTGGAGCGCTCGCGCCGCCCGCTGCGCGGGTGTCGCGGCCTCGAACAGCACCACGTAGCGCAGCAGGTGGCCGGTCGAGGCGCAGCCCGAAACCGCAGATGACATCCCCGTGACCACCAGGGACGGCGGACCGGCCAAGGCGACCACGGCTGCCAGGACCGCGACGACCCGAAGGAGACGCAGCAACACCCGCACCCTCCGGGTGGACGGGGCATAGGCCCGCGGAAAGGTCGCCGTGACCCTAGTAAGGCGCCCCCAGGTGCGTCCCACAGGGGTGTCGTGAGTGGCTTTGAGTGCTAGCGCACCGAAGTGCTAGGAAGCTGTTACGCACTCACGAGAGGTTTCGATGAGCCCTAACCCGTCCGCCGCACCGGTCTGCAGGGTGCGGTTGTGCTATGCCAAGCGTGGAAAGCTGCGGTTCACCTCACACCGTGACGTCGCCAGGGCCTTTGAGCGGGCGTTGCGGCGGGCCGGTCTGCCCATGGCGTACTCGCAGGGTTTCCACCCGCATCCGAAGGTGTCCTGGCTAGGCGCGGCGCCCACCGGCGCCGCTAGCGAGGCGGAATACGTCGAGATTGCGCTCGTGGAGCACCTCGATCCCGAGATGGTTCGTGCGCAGCTCGACGCGGCCCTGCCCGATGGGCTCGCCGTCCTTGAGGGGGTATTGGCGGGCCCCGGCGCGCTTGCCGAACGAATCGATGCCAGCGCCTGGCGCATCGAGGTCCGCGGGATGAACGGAGCGCAGCTACGGGAGGCGGCGGACCTGCTGCTCGCCACGCCGGAGTTACTCGTCGAACGCATCACCAAGGACGGCCCGCGGTCGCTCGACGCGCGGGCGGCGATCGTCTCATTGGAAGTCGAGGATGGTCCTGCGGTGCTGCCTGAACCCGATCAGCTTGGCGAGTGTGGGATACTCATGGCGGTCGTGCGACAGGTTAGCCCTGCGGTACGACCCGACGATGTGCTGAGCGCGCTCGGCGCCGTCGCCGGACTTCCGTCGTCGGCGCTCGTGAAAGCGATCCGGACTGCGCAAGGCCGGCTTGACGACGACGGGGGTCTCGTCGATCCGCTCGCTGCGGACCGGGCATCCGCCCGGACGGCTGTGGCCGGGAAAGCTTTGACGCAGTCCGACGATGGGTCGCATCAGCTCGACGTCGCGGGACACACCGGTTGACCGCTCCGGACCGCGGAGCTGCCGGTGCTAGACAGGATTGCCGTCGCCGACCTCGGCGGCGGATGACGCGCAGAGCCCCTGTGCGGTCG
>QHBY01000378.1:2330-12744 GCA_003244245.1 Pseudonocardiales bacterium | reverse complement strand
CGGCGGGTGGACAGACGCATCCGCGACCACCCCAACCGACCGTGCTGATCTCGCAACCTCGCTGCCAGGCAAGTTGCGCGTGCACGCCTTGGCCAAGCTCCTCTCGGTCAGCAGCAAGGACGTCATAGGCGCGCTGGCTGAGCTTGGCATCGCGGTAAGCAGCGCGCAGTCCAGCATCGACCGCGAGACAGCGATGCAGGCACTTGCGGTGCTGCTGCCGGATCCCGATCCGGATCCAACGGAGATCGACGAGGTGGCGCAGCAGGGCGCGCCAGAGACACCGTTGCTGCCGGTGTCGACTCGGGCGGCGCCGTCGGCGGCGTTCAACTCACCGGCACCGCCAGCGGTGTTCAACGCGGCTGTGCCGGTGTTCCTCTCGCCAACCCCGCAGCCCGCCGTGATCGACGAACCTGACCTTCTCGACGACGAGAACGACAATGAGGACGAGCCGGGCGCGGACGAGGCGGACAACGACAGTGCCAGCCGGCGCCGCCGCCGGCGAGGCCGCCGTGGCCGAGGTCGCGGCAAAGCCGGCGGCGAAACCGACGACGGCTCAGCCGAACAGGATGACAACGTTCGAGACGAAGCCGACGAACAGGACTCCTCGGACGGGCCGACCGAGGAAGCGCCGGTCGAGGAGGCCGGCGAGAGCGTGGCTCGTCGCCGCCGTCGCCGCAGACGCCGTCGCGACGGCAGCGACGACGACGCCGGCGGCGTGGTAGTCGGCGAGGATGACCCACCAGACACCGTCGTGCACGTCCGCGACAGCAAGAGCGCCCCGCTGGTTGAAGACGAGGTGCAGTCCATCCGGGGCTCGACCCGTCTGGAAGCCAAGCGGCAGCGCAGACGCGATGGTCGGGAGGCTGGCAGGCGCCGGGTGGCGATCCTGTCCGAATCGGAGTTCCTCGCCCGGCGCGAGGCCGTCGAGCGCACCATGGTGGTGCGTGAGCGGCCCGAGCGTACTCAAATCGCGGTGCTTGAGGACGACGTCCTGGTGGAGCACTTCGTCACCACGTCGGGTTCGGGATCGCTGGTCGGCAACGTCTATTTCGGCAGGGTGCAAAACGTGCTGCCGTCGATGGAGGCCGCCTTCGTGGATATCGGTAGGGGCCGTAACGCAGTGCTCTACGCCGGCGAGGTGGACTGGGACGCCGCCGGGCTCGAGGGCAAGGCGCGCCGCATCGAGCAGGCGCTATCCAGCGGCGACAGCGTTCTGGTGCAGGTCACGAAGGACCCGGTGGGTCACAAGGGTGCCCGGCTGACCACCCAGATCAGCCTGCCTGGCCGGTTTCTGGTGTACGTGCCGGGTGGCCGGGCCACCGGGATCAGCCGCAAGTTGCCCGACACCGAGCGCAAGCGCCTCAAGGAGGTGCTCAAGCGGATCGTTCCCGAGGACGCCGGCGTGATCATCCGCACTGCCTCTGAAGGGGTCAGCGAGGAGGAACTGGCCCGCGACGTCCGCCGGTTGCAGGCTCAGTGGGACGTTATCCAGAACAAGTCGGGCGCTTCCACCGACAATGCACGTGGCAAGCCCACCGGACCGGAGTTGCTCTATGAGGAGCCAGATCTGCTGGTGAAGGTGGTCCGGGACCTGTTCACCGAGGACTTCCGTGAGCTGGTCGTTCAGGGCGACGGAGCATGGGACACCGTCGAGGGTTACGTCAAGCACGTGGCTCCGGAGTTGATGCCCAGGGTGCGCAGGTACGCCGGCGCGGCCGACGTGTTCGCCGACTTCCGGATCGACGAACAGATCACCAAGGCGCTGGACCGCAAGGTGTGGCTGCCTTCCGGTGGATACCTGGTCATCGATCGCACCGAGGCGATGACCGTGATCGACGTCAACACAGGCAAGTTCACTGGGTCCGGTGGCAACCTTGAGGAGACCGTGACCCGCAACAACCTCGAAGCAGCCGAGGAGATAATCAGGCAACTGCGGCTGCGGGACATCGGCGGGATCATCGTGATCGACTTCATCGACATGGTGCTCGAGTCGAACCGGGACCTGGTGCTACGCCGGTTGACCGAATGCCTGGGTCGGGACCGCACCCGCCACCAGGTCGCCGAGGTGACCTCGCTCGGACTGGTCCAGATGACCCGTAAGAAGGTGGGCACCGGACTGCTGGAGGCGTATTCCAGCACCTGCGAGCACTGTAAGGGTCGCGGAGTGCTGGTGTCCGCGGAGCCTGTGAACGTACGAAGCCAGCCGGCTGCGGCGGCGCCTGTGGTGTCGTCGGTAGCGTCTTCTGGGGTGCCGTCCGCGGCCAGGGACTCCGGCAACGGGAACGGCCGTCGGGTCAAGTCCCGCGGACGTGGGACCGGAGCGGCCCCCGCGGCATCGGAACAGACGATCGTCGATGGCCTGCCCGTGGCAGAGGTCGCGCCGGCACAGGCGGATGGCTCGCGCTCGACGCCGATGCCGGTCAGCGCTGAACCGGCTGCGCCCCTCACGGCAGACCACGTCGCTGCGGACCCGATCGATGCAGACCGTGTCGCCGCGGATGAACCGGAGGCACCGCCGACCGACGCCCCGAGGGTGCCCGTGCAGCCGGCAACTCGCACCATGGCGCGGCGCCGGCGAGCCGCTTCCCGGCCCGCCGGACCGCCCGCTACAGAGCTGGCGGAGGGTGCGGGATCGGCAGCCCAGTCCTTCGCGGTACCGCACGCGAGGTGAGGACCCCGGTTTGACCGAGCCGGACGGCGGGCCGTACGCTTGTTGGCGCGGCCCGCCAGCTCGGCGGGCCTAAGGTTTGTCCGCTGCACGGAGCAGTATTCAGTGTCTACAGTGCAGCCAGGGCATGTCACAGTCAGTCCAAGCAAGTCGAACAGCCAGGAGTACCACCCGATGTACGCGATCGTGAAGACCGGCGGCAAGCAGTACAAAGTGGCCGTTGGGGACATCGTCGAGGTGGAAAAGCTTGACGGCGATCCTGGCACCGAGGTCAGCTTGTCCGCCGTGCTGCTCGTCAGCGGTTCCAGTGTGACCACCGACTCGGCTGCGCTTAGCGCCGCCTCGGTCCGCGGGAAGGTTGTCGCGCAGGTCAAGGGACCCAAGATCCGGATCCACAAGTTCAAGAACAAGACCGGGTACCACAAGCGTCAGGGTCACCGGCAGCAGCTGACCCGCGTTGAGGTCACCGCCATCTCCTAGTGATCTTGCATCCCGGTTCGGTAGCTGGGATCGGCGTTTGATCGTTGACCTTGAGAAACTCCTGACGAGGGTGTGAGCACCGATGGCACACAAGAAAGGCGCGTCCAGCTCCCGCAACGGCCGCGACTCCAACGCTCAGCGGCTCGGGGTGAAGCGGTACGGCGGCCAGCTGGTAAACGCGGGCGAGATCCTCATTCGCCAGCGCGGCACCAAGTTTCACCCTGGCGTGCACGTCGGCCGCGGTAGCGACGACACCCTGTTCGCCCTTGAAACCGGAGAGGTGCAGTTCGGCACCAAGCGGGGCCGCAAGACCGTCAACATCGTCCCGGCGCAGCCCTGATCCCGGGCCCCACAACGCACCCGACGAGGGGCGGCCCGGCAGCGACCGGCTCGCCCCTCGTCGGTTTTTTGACGCAGTGCTGTTTTATGACCCAGTACCCACCAATTCCGAATCGAGGAGAAGCCAGAGGTGTCCCGCTTCGTGGATCGGGTGGTGATTCACGTCGCCGCGGGCGATGGCGGCCACGGCTGTGCATCGGTGCACCGGGAGAAGTACACGCCACTGGGCGGCCCCGACGGTGGTAACGGTGGCCGCGGCGGCGATGTGGTCGTGGTCGTAGACCCCGGAGTGCACACCCTGCTCGATTTCCACTACCGGTCCCAGGCGCGAGCGTCGAGCGGCAAGCCCGGCCAGGGCGGCCATCGCAACGGCGCCATGGGCGAGGACCTCGAGCTGCGGGTGCCAGACGGCACCGTGGTACTCACTGCCGACGGCGGGGTGCTGGCTGACCTGGTCGGCGCCGGAACCCGATTTGTCGCCGTGGCGGGCGGGCACGGCGGCCTGGGCAACGCAGCGCTGGCTTCCAAGGCGCGCAAGGCACCGGGCTTTGCCCTGCTCGGCGAGGAGGGTGACGCCCGGGATCTGGTACTGGAACTCAAGTCGGTGGCCGATATCGGTCTCGTCGGGTTCCCCTCAGCCGGCAAGTCCTCCCTGGTCTCGGTGCTCTCAGCAGCTCGTCCGAAGATTGCCGACTACCCGTTCACCACTCTGGTGCCCAATCTCGGTGTGGTCACCGCGGGTGAGATCGTGTTCACCGTCGCCGACGTCCCCGGCCTGATCCCCGGCGCCAGCCAGGGCAAGGGACTAGGGCTCGAGTTCCTGCGGCACATCGAACGGTGCGCCGTACTGGTACACGTCGTGGACTGCGCGACCATCGACCCCGGCCGCGACCCACTGTCCGACGTCGACGCTCTGGAACATGAGCTCGCCGCCTACACCCCGTCGCTGGGCGGTGAACTGGCGTCTCGTCCCCGGCTGGTGGTACTTAACAAGATCGATGTCCCGGATGCCCGCGAACTGGCCGAGATGGTGCGCTGTGAGCTCGAGGCGCGCGGATTGCCGGTGCATTGCGTGTCCACGCTGAGCACCGAGGGTCTTCGGGAACTGCGATTCGCCCTCGGCGCGGCGGTGCGCCAACACCGCGAGTCGCTACCCCGCGTCGAAGCGACCCGGGTGGTGCTGCGGCCTACGGCGGTGGACGAACAGGGTTTCGAGGTCACGGTCGACCCTGAGCGGCCCGACGGGTTCATCGTCCGCGGCGGGCGCCCGGAGCGGTGGATCCGGCAGACCAACTTCGACAACGCCGAAGCAGTTGGTTACCTCGCCGACCGGCTGGCCCGGCTCGGCGTCGAGGACGCTTTGGCTGGCGCGGGCGCTCGCGCTGGATGCCCAGTCACGATCGGCCACGTCACCTTCGACTGGGAACCCGCCACCCAGGCCGGAGCGGGCACGATCCGGTTGGGTGGTCGAGGCACGGACTGGCGGTTGGACAGCGACGAGCGTATCGGCGCAGGTCAGCGCAAGGCGGCCCGACGCGTCAGGCGCGATCCAGGCGCAGCCGGTGAGGTCCCGCAGGAGTGAACCCGACCCGGCAGGCCGTGGCGCAGGCGCGGCACCTGGTGGTCAAGGTCGGCTCGTCTTCGCTCACCACGGCAGCCGGTGGGCTGGATAGGGCCAGGTTGGACACCCTGGTGGACGCGTTGGCCGCCCGCGTCGCGGCCGGTACCCATCTGGTGCTGGTGTCCTCCGGTGCCATCGCTGCCGGGTTGGCTCCGCTGGGGTTACGCCGCCGGCCCCGCGATCTGGCCACTCAACAAGCCGCGGCCAGCGTCGGGCAACTGGCGCTCGGATACGCCTACACCCAATCCTGGGCGCGGCATGGCCGCACTGTCGGCCAGGTGCTGCTGACCTCTGACGATATGGTCCGCCGCGCGCACTATCGCAATGCGCAGCGCACCTTCGCCCGGCTGCGCGGCCTGGGGGTGGTGCCGGTGGTCAACGAGAACGACACTGTGGTCACCGACGAGATCCGCTTCGGAGACAACGACCGGCTCGCGGCCCTGGTCGCGCACCTGGTCGGTGCGGAGGGGTTGGTGTTGCTCTCCGACGTCAGCGGGCTCTACGACAGTGACCCCCGGCTCGGCGCCGCTCGGCTGATCGCGGAGGTGACCGGACCGGCTGACCTGCACGGAGTGCAGGTTGGTACCGGTGGTGCGCTGGGTACCGGGGGAATGGCCTCCAAGCTCGGCGCCGCGACGCTGGCCTCGCAATCCGGGGTGCCGGTGCTGATTGCCGCCGCGACACAGGTCGAGCGAGCCCTGGGGGCCGCCGACGTCGGAACGGCATTCGCGCTCACCGGGGCGCGGTTATCGGCCCGCCGGTTCTGGCTGCGCCACGCCGCGGGTGCGGTCGGCCGGCTACAGCTCGACGACGGGGCGGTCAGCGCGGTGGTGCACCGTCGGCGTTCGCT
Organism: Pseudonocardiales bacterium; assembly: GCA_003244245.1. GTDB lineage: Bacteria > Actinomycetota > Actinomycetes > Mycobacteriales > Pseudonocardiaceae. The sequence goes on along the minus strand of QHBY01000378.1, from coordinate 6,786 downwards.
GCTCGCCGCCGGCATCACCGGCGTCGAGGGTGACTTCGAGGCCGGCGACGTCGTGGAGCTGATCGACGGGCGAGGCATCGTGGTCGCCAGGGGAATGGTCGGGTTCGACGCGGCGGAGCTGCCCGAGTTGATCGGCCGCTCGACCCGTGACCTGCCTGCCGAACTGCGCCGCGAAGTCGTCCACGCCGACGACCTTGTGCCGGTGTGAACACCGGCTCGTGAGTGGGAAACAGCTTCCTAGCACTTCGGTGGGCTAGCACTCAACGCCACTCACGAGTGGGTTGCGAGGGCGAAGGGGAGTACGGCGGGCGCTCCGGCGTGGCGTAAGGCACGAGCGGCTACGGTGAGTGTCCAGCCCGTGTCCACCCGGTCATCCACCAGCAGCACCGGACCGTCCAGTGTGGGGAGTTCAGGCGCTCGCAGCGAATCCAGCAGTGCTGCGGCGCGATGCGCCGAGTTCGCCGTCGAGGGGACGGGTCCGGCGCTGGTCATCATGCCCAGCAGCGGTAACCGACCCACCGCGGCGATCCGCTCGGCGAGATGGAGCACCAGCTCGGGCCGCGACCGGGAATCCATCGCAACGATGCCCACCGGGCGCGCCGGCCAGTCCCAGCCGGCCAATGCGGCGATGCAGGCGTTGAGCAGCTCATCTGACAACAGCCCGGCTGAGCTTGCCGAGAAGACGTCCCGCAGCTGGGCACCCCAGCCCAGATCGGTCAGCCGGCCCACCGCTCGCCCCGTTTCGGGCAGCTCGGCAGCCGGGATACGCCCGGTGAGGCCCAGACCCCAGGCCGCGAGACCGGTTGGCCACTGCCGCCGCGGCACGATCTCCACGCCCGGGCGCCGAAGTAGCTTGCGAGCGGCAGTGTGGGCGGCGGCTGGGACGTCGGGCGACCAGCGCCGGTCGGTGCAGTTGTCGCAGCGCCCGCACGGGGCGGCGGCGGGGTCGTCCAGCGCCCGGCGGAGGAACTCCATCCGGCACCCTTCGGTGCTCACATAGGACGACATCGCCTGTTGCTCGGCGTGGCGGGCCTGCGCTATGCGGGTGTAGCGCTGAGCGTCGTAGTGCCATGGTTGGCTGGTCGCGATCCAACCGCCGCGCACCCGTCGGACCGCGCCGTCCACGTCGAGCACCTTGAGAACGACCTCCAGCCGGGTTCGCCCCAGCTCCACTCGGGACTCCAGCAATGGTGTCGACAATGGACCTTCTGCTGCGCCGAGAACTTGCAGAATCTGTCGCACCACGTGCTCGGCGGGGAAGGCGAGCGAGGCGAAGTAGGCCCAGATGTCGCGGTCCTCGGGCCCCGGCAGCAGCAGCACCTCGGCCCGGGCCACCCCACGTCCGGCCCGACCGACCTGCTGGTAGTAGGCGATCGGCGAGGCTGGGGCACCCAGATGTACGACGAACCCCAGATCCGGTTTGTCGAACCCCATACCCAACGCCGAGGTGGCGATCACCGCCTTGACCCGGTTGCCCAGCAGGTCGGCCTCGATCGACTCGCGTTGCGCTGGGTCGGTGCTCCCGGTGTAGGCGACCACCGCGTGCCCGGCCGCGGACAGAAACGCCGCGCCGTCCTGCGCCGCAGCCACGGTGAGCACATAAACGATCCCGGAGCCCGGCAGCTCGCCGAGGTGCGCCGCCAGCCAGGCCAGCCGCTGCTCCGAGGTCGCGAGCCGCAGCACCCCCAGATGGAGCGAGTCGCGATCCAATGATCCGCGAAGCACCAGCGCGTCCCCGCCGACGGAGATGGCGAGCTGCTCGGCGACGTCGCGCACCACCCGGTCGTTCGCGGTCGCCGTGGTGGCGAGCACGGGTACCCCGGCCGGTAGTTCGGTGAGCAGGGTGCGCAGCCGGCGGTAGTCGGGCCGGAAATCATGGCCCCAGTCGGAGATGCAGTGCGCCTCGTCGACGACCAGCATCCCTGCCGTGGCCGTCAACGAGGGCAGCACGGCGTCCCGGAAGTCGGGGTTGTTCAATCGCTCCGGACTCACCAGCAGCACGTCGAGCTCGCCGGCAGCCACCCGATCCTGCACCTGGGTCCAGGAGTCCCTGTTGGACGAGTTGATCGTCGCCGCGCGTACTCCGGCCCGGCCCGCGGCGTCGATCTGGTTACGCATCAACGCCAGCAGCGGTGAGACGATCACCGTCGGCCCCGCACCTGCGGCCCGCAACAGTGCGGTGGCCACGAAGTACACCGCCGACTTGCCCCAGCCGGTGCGCTGCACGACCAGCGCGCGGCGCCGGTGCGCCACCAGCGCCTCTATCGCGGTCCACTGGTCGTCCCGTAACCGTGCGCCAGATCCCGCCAGTGCCTCGAGTACAGCCTGTGCACTGCTGTGCAGCGCAGTGGGCAGATTGATGGATGTCACGTCGCCATGCTCTCCCACCACTGGCGCCAACCTCCCCGTAGGCTCGGGAGCCGTGCAGCTCCGAACGACCCCTGAGATGTCTACCGAGTCTGCGGCCAACGTCGTCGCCGGGTGTGCCCGACAGGCGCAGCGCGCCGCTCCCACCCTGGCAACCGCGTCCGACAAGGCCATCGATGCCGCGCTGGACGCCATGGCGCAGCGGCTGACCGGCACCGCCGCGCAGGTGCTGGCCGCCAACGCCGCGGACATCGTCGCGGCTGAGCAGTCCGGCATGACCCAGGCGCTGATCGACCGGCTGCGTCTGGGTGAGGAGCGGCTAGCTGAGATGGCCGGCCAGCTCGCCCTGCTTGCCCGGGTGTCGTTCCCGGCCCGGGACCGGGTGCTGGAAGATCGTCCGGACGGATTGCGGCTGATCGAGCGTCGCCGCCCGGTCGGTGTGGTGGGTGCCACCTTCGAGGCCCGTCCCAACGTCACCGTCGACGTCGCCTCGCAGCTGGTGAAGTCCCGCAACGCCGGGGTGCTGCGGACTGGGTCGGCGGCACTGCGCAGCGCGCTGGCATTGTGTGAGCACGTCATCGCGCCCGCGCTGACCGAGGCCGGGTTGGACCCGGATGCCGTGCAACTGGTGCCCGACCCACGCCGGGACACCGCCGTCGCCCTCGTGCAGCAACCCGAGCTGATCCCGCTGGTCATCGTGCGGGGCAGCGGCGAGACCACCCGGATATTGGCCGCCGAGGGAGCCCGTCACGGGGTTCGGGTGCTGGCACACGCCGACGGTGGTGGCGTGCTGTACGTCGACGCGGCAGCTGACCCCGTGCTGGCCGTTGAGCTGCTGGTGGCCGGGCTGGACCGGCTGGGCGTCTGCAACCGGGCCAACCTCCTGCTGGTCGCCGACAGCGTCCCGGACCGGCTATATGCTGCGCTGCTTGAAACCGCCCGACAGCACGGGATCGCATTGTCCCTGCCGCCGCACGACCACCCGCTGGGGCACGAATGGGCGTTGGACACCGGCCGGGAGGCGACGCTGACCGTGAGCCGGGTGACCGGTCCCGGACACGCTGCCCACGTTGCGAACCAGGAGACCTCCGGACTGGCCGCCACGATCGTCACCCACGATGAGGCCGCCGCCAATGAGTTCCTGGACAGCTACGCCGGCACCGGGGCGTTCTGGAACGCCAGCACCCGGCTGCTCGACGGCTTCAAGCTACGGCGGGTCCCGGAGACCGGGATCAACGTCGACCGGGTGCCCGGGCCACGCGGGCCGGTCACCTTCGCCGACCTGTACCTGCGGCAGTTCGTGATCATCCCGACGCATTGGACTTGCGGATGAGACCGAGGTAACCAGCGATGGCCAGCGTCGCCAGCGTCCACACCAGGGCCTGGAGCACCCAGGTGGACGCGGTGAACGCTTCGCCGGCTGGACTGGATGTGTCGAAATCGCAGCGGTTGCCGATGCGGGCCGGGGCCAGCGGCACGCTGCGGTCAATCCCGACTCCGATCTGCTCGACCAGGGAGCACGGTGACCGGGGATTGAGCGCTTGGCTGGTGTGTGCGGTGGCATAGCGGCCTGGGCCCAGGGTGGTGTGCCCGGCGGCAATACCCAGCCCCGCCGCGATCATGAGCACCAGCAGGAGGGCTACGACAGCCCGACTGCTTCGGTAGCCGTATCCGGCGAGTGCTCCCCAGAGCCAGTGCGCACCCTTGCTCAGCCGGCCGCCGACGTCGCCGCGGCGGTAAAGATCCCGCTGCTGGGCCATGAGGACTTCCCGCGCGGCGGATTCGTGGCCACCGGCTCTCAGTGCTGCAGCAAGCTGATGGTAGGGCTGAGGTCGATAGTCACGGGTGTGGTGGATGATCAGGTGCAGCCACTCATGCCACTCGACCGCATGAATCGACGTATAGGCAAGGCCGGATAGCGTGATCTGATGCGCCGGTACTGCGCAGCGTGTCGTCTTGGCAGCACCCTGTGGGCAGACTACCTGGGCGGGTAGGAACAGGTGCTTGGCTGCGGCGTCCTCCAGGTCAAGGACAGGGCCGGCCGGATTGGTCAGCTTCGCGTGGGCGAGGTTGAGTTGACCGCTGATGT
>QHBY01000378.1:0-2209 GCA_003244245.1 Pseudonocardiales bacterium | reverse complement strand
AACATGTCGCTGTCGACCCGGAGGTGGTCGCCGATGAGTGCGGGTCCGGCGGGGTTGGTCAGTTCTGCACGGTCGAGGTTGAGCTGGCCGGTGATATGGGCGTCGGGCAGCCGCACAACGCCGTCTTCGCCGTGCCCGGTGGCGGTGAATCCGTCGAGGAACACGCCGCCGTCGACGTCGAGGTGGTCGCCGATGAGGGCTGGGCCGGCCGGGTTGACCAGAACCGCGCCGTCGAGGTTGAGCTGACCGCTGATGTGGGCGCCGGGCAGTCGCACCGCGCCGCGGGCGTAGTGTCCGGTCGCGGTGAAGCCCTGGGCGAGCACTAGGCCGCCGTCGACATGAAGCCCGTCGCCGATGAGCGCAGGCCCGTCCTGGTTGGCCAGTTCGGCGCCATTGAGGTTCAGCTGTCCGATGATGTGAGCACCCGGTAGCCGGACCGCGCCGAGCTCGCCGTGTCCGGTGACGACGAAACCCCCGCCGAAGACGTCGCCATCGACGTGCAGCCCGTCGCCGATGAGGGCTGGGCCGGTCTCGTTGGTCAGCCTCGCGCCGTTGAAGTTGAGCTGGCCCTTGACGTGGGCGCCGAGCAGCCGAACGGCGCCGTAGTCGCCTTGTCCGGTGGCCGTGAACCCGTCGCCGAGCAGCACATCGCCATCGACGTGGAGGCCGTCGCAGTCCAGCGCACCCAGATGCGAGCCTGCCAAGGTCAACCACGGTATCCGGGCGCTGACCAGCAGCACTGCGCTCTCGAAGAAGCAGTCCCGCAGCTCAATGCCCACCGCTGCCGGAACATGGGTGAGATCGAGCGTTCCCGTGATTCGTGCCCCATGGACCCGCACTCCCAGCGGATCAAGGCGCTCACCACTGCGGCCCAGTACAAGTTCCCGCAGCAGCTCGGCGCGGATGGTGTACCGGGGGTTCTCCGTTGTTGCCAGCTGCTCAGCGCTCAGCTGGCTGCATTCGATCACGCAGCCAGCTGCCAACGCATCGATGAGCGCGCGTTCCCTCGTTGCGGCTTCGCTGAGACTCCTGCTCGCCAAAGACTGTCCCACCGCCTGCTCCCCGACGTTCGGTCCCACCGAAGTTCAGACCCACTGAGGATGCAGCTTATCGCCGCTGGAGCTGACCCCGGATGGCTCGCCTAAGCTGCGCCCATGTCCGGCCGGCGCCTGGGGGTCATGGGTGGGACCTTCGACCCGATCCACCATGGTCACCTCGTGGCCGCGAGCGAGGTGCAGGCCCGTTTCGAGTTGGACGAGGTGGTGTTCGTGCCCACCGGGATCCCGTGGCAAAAGGATGATCGGGAGGTCAGCCCGGCCGAAGATCGCTATCTCATGACGGTCATCGCTACCGCGTCCAACCCGCGGTTTTCCACCAGCCGGGTCGACATCGAACGCCAGGCTCCCACGTTGACCGTCGACACGCTCACTGACCTGCGTGCCCAGTTCCCCGATCATGAAATGTTCTTCATCACCGGCGCCGACGCGCTGGCCCAGATACTGTCCTGGAAGCGGGTCGACGAGCTGTTCGACCTGGCCCACCTGGTCGGGGTGACCCGCCCCGGGTTCCACCTCGACGGCAAACACCTGCCGGATCACGCGGTGAGCCTGGTCGAGGTGCCCGCCATGGCGATCTCCTCCACGGACTGCCGGCAGCGCGTCGGGCGGGGCCAGCCAGTCTGGTACCTCGTGCCCGACGGGGTGGTCCAGTACATCAGCAAGCGGAAGCTGTATCGTGGCACACGTCCTTGACCAGCATTAACAGCGTTGTTGACTGCCACGGGTACAACAGGGGCACAACTTGCCATCATTGACCAGCCCCGGCGACAGCCGTCGAGTGGCGCGATCCGAGCGCCGTGTCCACAAGCGTCCGCGTCCACTGTGGAGACTCCGCGCTGATGATGACGGTGCGGCCTTGCCAGTGCTGCACTATCCGGTGGCCACGGCGGCGGCGGCCCAGCACCCGTGCGGTCACCGCCAGCCATCCGACGATGCCCCTTGGCCCGATGGACACGATATCCAGCAGCCCGTCATCGACCCGGGCTGCGGGCATCAGCACCAGCCCGGCGAGAAGCTCGCCGCATCGAAGCCCACCCCGGCCATCACCATAAACACCTGCTCCTCGGCGCGGTCGTCGATGAACACCCGGCCGACGTCGATCGCGCGGTTGTTCCGGACAACGCGATCCGGGTGGCTTTGGCTGGGTCATC
>QHBY01000377.1 GCA_003244245.1 Pseudonocardiales bacterium | reverse complement strand
CACACTGCGGCTGCCGTACTAGGGGGCCGCCTCAGATCTGTTACGAGGCCCTATCTAGTGGCAACTCCTCCTGTGCAATGGCTGGCGACTTAGGCATCTTGTCCAGGTGTTGTAGCCCGAGACTGACCAGCTCGGCGACTACTTCCGACACTGGCCAGCCTTTTTCGGCGGCGATGCGCTCAGCCTGCTCGCGACTTGCCCTCGGTAGTCGGGCCCAAGTGACGACTCGGTCGCCCTTATGTGGTCGTCCGAGTTTCTTGTCCACTTGCCTCGACATGAGGCCCGATCATGCCGGGACTTTCAGCAAGGTCAGGCCCGACACGCCGAGCACCGCGACAGAAGCTCTAAAGGGGGTCGGGCACTGCTGGTTTCAGTGCCGGTAGCCTCGCCGCGTCAAGAGGGCTTTCCGGGAGACGCGGATGGGTGCGTGGGGCTACGTGACGCAAGGAGCAGGCAAGGTCAACGGCAAGCCCGGTGAGTGGGCGGGCGAGGTAATTCCCTAACGAGAGTTGGCGGCGCTGCTGGCCCGGTTCGGGATGATGGTCGGACTGGACACCTGTTGACCGACGCTCATTTTGCAGATGGAGCTGTCACCGAGAATGCCGATCTGGGGTTCGGGGTTGGTCTGCACAGTGAGTGGTTGTCTGCACAGTGAGTGGTTGTCGGCACGGTTGCGGGGCGGCTTGACCGTGTGGTGGTCGGACATCGGAACGGTGACGGCTGGATCTGGGCAGAAGTCGGGTCCGGCGACGCACTGATCCACACCATGCGGCTGGTCGCGGCCGCGCTGTGCGGGATGGCCACGGCCGCGCACGCCTCAGCCAACCCGCTCCGCGGCCCCCCGGTGAGGCCGCGATGGCCGGGCAGGCCCTGTTCAAAGCAATGGGTGCGCTGGAAGAAACGGCTAAGGACGTTCATCCCCCCACCGGGCCATCGGTGAGCTGATGGGCATGACCGACTGACTAACTCGCTGATCCAGTCCATCAGCGCTGGACGACGGCACCGGTCCGAAAGCTCTCTGCACCGCGACTTTTCCCGGCCGACGGCGCTTCTCGTCCATGCTCATGCAGGCCTTCGAGCTGTGCCAGCCGCAGCCGGACGATCGTGGTCACGAACTCGGCCATCGACGTCGGCCGGAGCTCCTCCGCGCGCTTCTCGAGTACCTCTGCCTGCTCCTCCGTAAGCCGCAGTGGGTATTGCGCGAGCGGGTCACGAGATGGTTGGCGAGCGCGGCGCTGCGGGATCGGTACTCGTGACGACTCTTGCCGGGGCTGGTAGTGCTCGTCGAGCTCGTCCCATACTGCATCGAGGGCCCTGAGAAACCACATCTCGTGTGTGTCTCCGGTGCGGGCCCGTACCAGGCTGAGCTGCTCGAACAGCGACGCGGGGATGCGGGCGGCGACCACCCGGACGGCGCGATGAGGCCTAACTTTTGCCTTCCGTGGCTGCGTCGACGCGATGTCGGGTTCGTGCTCGGCCGTAGGTGCGGGTATCGGCAGGGCCGCCGGCGCCGGCGGGAGTGGCCCGAGGTCGTCGAGGCCCTCCGCACGGTTGGGCGGTGCGGCACTAAGGGCGGCCGCGCGACGTCGGGTGGCCATCACGCGTTCACCTGCGCCCGCCGATGCTCGCGGATCCGGGCGACAACTTCCTGCGCCAGCTTCGAGTAGTCCTGCGCGAGCCCTGCCGCGGAACCTGAGATTCTCGTGTCGCCATCGGTGCGATGCCGCCCACCACCGGCGCGGCGGGCCCGAAGTGCGGCGAACCGGGCCCGCTTTGCTTCGGGCAGCTTTGCCTCCAGTTCGTGTGGCAGCAGCCCCAAACGCCGGCAGTCCTGCGCCGCTCCCTCTGCGTACCGGATCTGTGTGTCGAGGACGTGCTTATCGTCTCCGAGGCAGTCTGCAATGGCTTGGCGGGCATCGTCGGAGATCCGCTTGGATTGGATGCCCACGCCGAACAGGAATGCACCGAGCAGGTGCAGACTCGGGTTGATACCAGTGCCTTTTACTTCGGCGAACAGGCTGTCGACCTTTAGTAGGCCGTCGATGCTGGCGTCGTCCGCTCGGGTTGGAATGAGCACGTACTGGACGGCAGACAGGGTGGCCTTCTGCAGCAGCGGGCTGCTCGGCGGGCAGTCGATCAGGATCAGGTCGTAGTTGTGGGCAAGGGGGGCGAGCGCGTCCGCGATCGCAGTGTGGGCAGATCCTGGTCGTCGCATTTCCCGTGACGTGAGCATGTGTGTCAGTTCCTCGGTGGCGTCTCCCGCTGAAACGCAGTCGAGGTTGGGTCGCACGTCGCGGATGGGTTCAACTGGGTAGCCGTGCAGCGCTCCGAGGAGCGCCTTACCTCCGTCGCCGCGGGCGTCGACCTCGTCGTAGTAGCCGAGGTCCCGTCCGAGGTTGGCCTGTGGGTCGATATCGACGGCGAGGACACGACGGCCGGCCGCAGCGAACAACCCGCTCAGCCCTGCGGTGCACGACGTCTTGCCGACTCCGCCCTTGCCTTGGATGACAGCTAGTGCTTGCGGCAGCATTGACGCCTGCCTTTCTCGTGCTCGTTTAGTGCTCCGGTTGCGCTGGCGCAGAGCCAGCAGGAAGCACACCACATGTACGCATCTAGCACGGTGTAGACACGCCGCCCGCACCGCTCGGGCAGGCTAGAAGCTGGTCACATGATGGTTGTGTTATAGCACGGAGCTAGCAACGTGCTGTATTTTAAGCTAGTAAGGTGCTAGCTAACAGTGCAAAGCGGACTTTATACACCACCGGTACTGCTCAGAGGATCTGTGAGCCGTCAGCCGAAGCGGCGGACTCTGCCGCTGGCGGCCGCGCGGTTGATGTAGTCGGGCCAAGTCGGCTAGGAGCCCGGTTTGCGATCATGTTGCGGAGGTTCTGGCGGGTGTGCAGGGGTGATGTGTTCGGTGCCGTTGCGGTAGTACACCGTGACGCCCTGGCGGCTGGCGTCGCACAGGATGGTCAGCACGCCCGGCTTGCGGACGTTGCAAGGTAGTCGCGAACAGGGGTCGACTGCGTCAGGGCAGCGTCTCGCCAGCGCAGGTGGTCACTGATCACCTGGACGCGCTGGAGGGAGTCATGATCCCCCCCTTCGCCGACGGTGAGGAGTTCCTGGCCCACCACGCCGCGGCGTTGGAAAGCAGCCGGCGGCTCTGTTGCAGCGTTGTCGCACGGCCTGTTGCACGCCCATGATCGTGTAGCGGTAGCGGGTCGCGAGTGTCTCAACCCCCTCCTGAGCTGGTTTAGGGGGTCACGCGGCTGACCCAGATACCCGCTACATCGCAGGTCAGGGCACTATAGGGCCGCTAGCGCACCCGCTACATGATCAAGCACTGCCGCTACAT
>QHBY01000376.1 GCA_003244245.1 Pseudonocardiales bacterium | reverse complement strand
CCGCGATGTCTACCAGCCCGGACGCGAAAACGCCAGTCCCGGCGTGTCTCCGCAGCACCCAGCCATGATCACGAGACTTTGACGCAGTCCTGGCCCCGGGATGACGTTGCGCCGGGCTGCGGTGGCGTAACGAGTTTAGGGCGCGGCACCGGTTGGGGTGGTGGTGTCGGTGAGGGTGACGCGCTGACCTTTCGGGGTGATCGTGATCTGCCACCGGTCTGGGCCGGGGCGCTCAGCATCGCGCCACCAGTGGTAGGCGGTTTCGATTTCGTCCCAGAGGTTACGGGGCCCGGATTGGTGCACGGGGTAGGTAGTGGTGTTGGGCTGGTAGTGCAGGTTGGCCCAGGAGTCGGTGGTGGGGTCGATGAACCACAGTGTGCCGGTCAGTTCGGCGGCGGGGTCGGGCACGGTGATGACCGGACAGTCGGGGACTTTCCTGCCGATGGCGAGGGCGGCGTCGTAGTCGCCGGCCACGCGGTAGGGTGCCACGTTGGTGTGGCTGGCGCGGGCGGTGGTCTGGTCGCATTCGTTGTCATCGATGCTGGCGTAGATGCGCTGATCACGGAGGAACATGAACGCCACGTTGCCCACGAGGCGGCCCTCGGCGGTGCCGTCACGGTTGACGGTGAACGAGGCCAGTGCCCCGTTGTGATAGGGCGTTCCCCACGGTGTCAGGATTTTCCCGCCGGGGTGAGTCTGCGCTACCCATGGGTAGGGGACCTGTTGCACGGCGGCTGTCGACATGATCCGGTCATACGGTGCGTGTGGTGGGTAGCCCTGCGTGCCGTCTGCGGTGATCACGGTGACCGGGTAGCCGGTGGTGGCGAGAGCACGGCGCGCGTGTTCGGCGAGGTCGGGGTCGATCTCGACGCTGGTCACGTTCTGGGAGCCGAGGCGGTGGGCGAGCAGGGCGGCGTTGTAGCCGGTCGCGGTGCCGATCTCCAAGACCCGCATGCCTGTTGCGGCGTCCAGGGCGTTGAGCATGAGGGCGACCACGTTGGGTTGGCTGGCTGAGCTGGTGATGTAGCGCCCGCGTTGCCCGGGTCCGGCCGGGTGCCCGTCATCGACCTGGGTGATCACCGCGGCGGGGGCGTAGGCGCGTTGCATCCACTCCTGCGGATCGTCGCAGCGGTGCAGGGGCACCAGTTCAGCGCCGTCGATGCGCCAGATCGTCTCGGGAATGAAGCGATGGCGTGTCGGCCCCCCGTCGTCCTTGTGAACCCAATCACCCTTGGGTAGCGGCTTCCGGGGGTACCTGCCCGTCCTGGTCTTTCTCCCGATCGTGCTTTCCCATGGACATAACTCCGTTTCCTGTTGCGGCCTGACCTGACCCGAACGGGGCGACGAACCTTCACCCGAGGTGTGTGCAGATTGCGCTCGCCGCAGCGTGTCTTGACTATTCGGTGGTGGGGGTTTGGGGGTAGGTCAGTTGGGTGTCTTCGGCGCTGCGGCGGGTTTCTTCCATGGCCACGGGGCGGGCGTCGGTGTCGGTGGTCACCCGGCGGGTGATCAGGACGGGCAGGCCGGTGGGGATGGTCAGCGTGGTGGTGTCGTCAGGGGTGGGGATGGTGGCCCGGACGTGTTCGACCCACCGCAGCGCCCGCCCGGCTTGCGCCAACAGGGTGTAGACCTCAGCGGGCGCTCGGAAGGGGTTGTCGGTCAGGGCGGGGATGTCGGTGCAGGTGGCCACCGGCAGGTAGAGCCGGTGGATCATTCGTCGGGGTGTGCCGTCACCGTTGGCGAGGGTGGGGGTGGGGGTGCTGTTGTGGGTGAGCACCCGGTGATAGACGAACACGGGGGTGTGCTCGGGCACACCCAGGCTCAGAGCGAGGTCCATGGTGGCGGTGGTGCGGTAGCGGTCGGGTTCCTCGGTGGTGTGCCAGTGGTCGGCTTCGGCATCCACGTAGCGCAGGTGCCCGTAGGCGTCGAGTTCGCACCGTAGCCCTCGGGTGTCGGCGTGGGCGGCGCGGTCACGGCGGTTGCGGACGTAGGAGCCCTTGCCGTCCATCACGATGATCAGGCCCTCCCCGGCGAGGCGTTTGATCGCCTCCCGGGCGGCGTAGCGCGACACCTGATAGATCTGCATCACCTGGGCCTCGCTGGGTAGCCACGCGCCGGGGGCGAGCGCCCCGCTGGTGATGTCCCGGCGGATCGCGTCCGCCACCGGCGCGTACTGCCCGGTTCCCGTTTTGGCCATCTCCGCTGATGCCTTCCACTCTGTGTGGTCTACGCCACACCGCAGCGGCGCGGTCTGGGTCATTCCGGTTCACCTGAGTGCGCTGCGGTTTCTCCTGTCCACTGTTGTCTAACACCTATCGCACAGCTTGTCTAGCTCTCGCATGTCGGCTCGCGGTGAAGTCTGCGAGTAGGTGTAACATTCCGCCATCCTATCCGATAGGTACGTGATAGGCGTCAGGGTCGCAGCGGTCCGGGCGATCGACCGAGCGAGCAGGGAAGGGACGTCGGAGCTGGTGGAGACGTGGGAGAGGTTACAGGCGCGGCTGTTTCACCTGGGGTATCTGGGTGAGGAGCTGCCCCGGGTGGTGTCTGAACCGGGGGTGTCGGTCTGGTTGTACCGGGTGATCGCCGCGGAGGCGGGTGAGGTAGCCCGCCTCGCGGGCGACTACATCGCCGAGTGCGAACGTCCCGGCAGTGCCCGACACGGTGGTGGTGCCCTCTGAGGCACCGTCACGGCGACGAGCAGGACGACGCTGCGCTGGCGCAGGCCGCCGTCATCGGGCAGGTGCCCTCCGGTGAGAGGGAGATTCCCCGGCAGCGCGACACGGACGACCACCGCGTCATGCTGTCGGGGAGGACGCGGTGCGGCGGGCGCGGCGCCCGCGGTCCTGGCGGGGTATCGCGCCTGATCACGCGCGCCCGCCACCGGGTCTACCGGGTGCTGGTTGTGGTGTGGGTGTGGTGGCGCGCGGCTGGCAGGCAGTGGGTGACGTACTGGCCCGAGCTGGCCTACCTCTCGATTGGTGCCCGGCACGCGCGGTCCGCGACCTGCCGCGCGCTGCTCACCACCGCAGGCGTGTGGCGTCATGTCGTCTCCCGTGCTGGGCGTGCTGTCGTGGCTGCGCGGGTGGCGCGGGGGTGGTGCTGGGCGCGTGTGCTGTGCCCGGCCGCGCGCCTGGTGAGTGTGGTCATCTGTTC
>QHBY01000375.1 GCA_003244245.1 Pseudonocardiales bacterium | reverse complement strand
GCGCGTTCGCCGAGCTGGCCGCGAACGGACGAGCCGCCGGCGTGCGCGTGCTCTCGGCCGCGAGCTTGGACTTGGCGCTCGGCGAGCTGCTCCAGCGCGAGGACGCCTTCCAAGCCGTGACCGTCGAGCGCTATCTGAGGCGCTCCGAGCTCAAGACCGCTCGTCTGTTCGAGGCGGCGTGTCAGCTGGGCGCGCTGGAGGGCAGGCGCAGCGAGCCACAGGACGTCGACGCGCTCGGAGCGTTCGGGCGCAGGATCGGCTTGGCCTTCCAGCTCCTCGACGACGTCCTCGACGTCTCCGCGCCAGCCGAACGTACTGGCAAGCAGCGCGGGGCCGACTTGCTCGATGGCACGATGACGCTGCCGCTCATCCTGGCGCGCGAGCGCGATTCCGAGCTGGCCGCCCTGGACGTACGCTCGATCGCATCGTCCGCGCGCGCGGCCGAGGTCTGCGATCGTATCGAGGCCACCGGTGCATTGGCCGAGGCCAGGGCGCGTGCGCTGGCCATGGCCGAGCAGGCGACGGCCGGGCTGCCGGCACTGCCGCGCTCGCAGCGCAGCGCCCTGGAGCTCGTGGCCGACGGCGTGGTGGAGCGGTACGCGTGACATGGGCATTGGGGCGGTGTCGCACCGCACGAGCATGGTGCTACACTAGGCCCGGTGCCGACGACCAAACCGCGATACACGTTCACCGACACCGGCCATTTGCAGGAGCTGTTGGACGCGGCTCAGGGGTGGTGGCCTGAGATCACCGACCGCAAGACGCTGCTGCTCAGGCTGGCGGAGGAAGGTCACAACACCCTTGAGGCCGGCGACGAGCAGCTGACCGCTGAGGAGCGCCGCGCTCGCGTGCAAGCCGCGCTCGTGCGGATTCCGTCGCTGGTGGACGCCGACATGCTGCTCAGCGATCGGGCCTGGAGCTGAACGTTGGCCGCCGCGCCGCGGTGGCTGCTCGTCGACAAGTCCGCGCTCGCGCGGCGTGCGGAGCCGGATCCCGCGCTCGGAGAGCCTTGCCTGTGCGCGGTCACGAGATTCGAGATGCTCTACAGCGCCCGCTCTCCCCGCGCCTTCGAGCAGCTCGAGACTGAGCTCGATGCCCTCCACGAGTTGCGCACCGATGCTGAGACGATCGCGATCGCTCGCACGGCCCAACGCGAGCTCGCCGCTCACAGCCAGCACCGCGTGCCCATCCCGGACCTCCTGATCGGAGCCTGCGCCCAGCAGCATCAGGCCGCGGTACTCCATGTGGACCGTCACTACGAGACGCTGGCGCGAGTCCTGTCGTTCATGCCTGTGCGTCTCGAAGCGTGAGGATTGAGCCGCACAGATCAGGCCACTTCGAGCCGCGGCTGGGGACGCCGGGTCGCGTCGGACGTCCCGGGGTCCGTGCCCAGCTCAGCCGCGAGCTCACCGCGCGAGGCGATGTCAAGCTTGCGGTAGGCGCTTGTCAGGTGCATCTCGATCGTCTTGAGGGTGAGGAACAGCGCCTGGGCGATCGCCGGATTCGAGAGGCCGCGAGCGGCCATCTCCGCGATCCGCGCCTCGCTCGGGGTGAGCGCGTCGATGCCCGTACGCAGCGGGGTCCGTGAGCCGGCCGCCTCGCAGGACGCATGCTGGCGCCCGGGAGCTACCGGCTGCGCGCCGTCGCGACCGACCCCGCCAGGAACAGCTCGCCCGTGCGACGCAGCAGCTTCCGGATCCTGCGCCGACGATAGGGAGCCTAGAAGTCGATCGGCCAGATGTCATCCGCGTCCAGCGCGGACACGAAGGAATCGATCTCGGCTTCCATGTTGGCGCGCATGAGCGCCTTGAGGTCGGTAACGACCGCGTGCGCGCCGCGGTCGAGCTCCTCATCGAGCCGCTCGACGGTCGCGCGGTCATAGCTGCCCTGGCTCCGCCACTCGCAGTTGGGACAGCGCAGCTTCAGTGACCACAAGTCCTCGCCAGCCTCCTCCCACGCGGTCGGGTAGACGAGTTCCGACGCGCATTGGGGGCAGTGGTGCAGCAGCGCCGGACTTGATTGAGCAGGCGCTCCGCGCTCGGGTGCGCCGTCGGTGAAGTAGACGACCTCGATCGTCTTGCCGCTCGGGAGGACGACGCGGCGGACTGCGTTGGGCTGGTCGGATCCGGGGCTCATCGATGCATCCTCGACGTGTGCTTCATCGGCCGTGGCGGCCCGGACCTTGACCCCGAATGATCCGCGCACTCCGCCTGTACGCAGAAGGCGAAGCGGCTACGCTGTGGCTCCCCACCTGGAGACGGTTCGTGTTCAACAGCATTGGGCTTCCCGAGCTCCTCATCCTCCTCGGCATCATCTTGCTGGTCCTCGGGCCCAAGCGCCTGCCGGGGCTCGGACGCTCGCTGGGTTCGTGCATGCGCGAGTTCAAGGACTCGATC
>QHBY01000374.1:220-2308 GCA_003244245.1 Pseudonocardiales bacterium | reverse complement strand
CATAAGGGCTGAGCTGCGGCTACGCACGGATCCGGCAGCCACGGTTGCTGCCGAGGGCGACCTCCGGGAGGCCATCGACGTCGCGCGCACCCAGGGCGACGTCTATGCGTTGCTCCGCGCCGCGCTCGCCCACCGTCGGCTGCTGCACAGCGAGGGCGACGAGTTGGTGGACACCGCCCTGGCCGACGCGGTGGAGGCATATCGGGACGCGTCCGCCTTCCCCGGCCTCGCGCAGGCGCGGGCGCTGGTGGCGGCGAGCGGCCGGGTCAGGCTGGACTGAGAATCACAACTGGGATATGGCGGGGGGGGCGAACTTGGTAAGCATCGAAGTGTGGATAGGCGGCGGTGAGCTTCGGCCAGACCCGACGCCGTTCTTCCTCGGTGGCGTCCCTGGCGTGCACCGGCCGGGTCTCCGAGCCGACCCACACGGTGGCGTTCGGGTCAGCTCGCAGGTTCAGGTACCAGGCCGGATGCGTTCCCATGCCACCGCGCGACGCCACCACCACGTAGTCGTCACCGTCGGGCACGTACAGCAGCGGCACGGTGCGAGACCGTCCGGTACGCCGACCCGTGGTGATCAACAGGCAGATCGGCGCTCCGCTGGGCACATGACCCGCAACCCGGCCCCCCGACAGCCGGTAGGCGACGACGTTCATCCCGGTCATCCACTGCACCGTGACCCGGCCCAGACGCTCCTGGAACGGCGTCATCGGACGGGCGCGGGGATTGTCCACAGCAGACGACCTTACGGGCTCGCGAGCTCGAGGAAGCGAAGAACGTCATGAGCGTTGGGAGCGGTGACACGCCACCGGACAAGGAACAGCGGCGCACGGCCATCGAGGAAGCGGTCCTGGCATTCCGCACTGGCGGCCAGAGGGACGTCAACGACCCGCTGACCGGGCGGGAGCTGCCCACTCCGCAGACGGCCCTGGAGAATCTGGCTACCGCGGATCTCCCTCGTATACTGAAACACCGCTTGGTCCTTGACGGGGTCCTCCGTACGTAGATGGGGCAGGCAAGAGACTCTGCTGGATCCTGGATCGCGCAAGTCCTGCGTTCCACCGCTCCCGACTCGGTGATTCCCCCGGAGCGGCTCGGCGAGATCGTGCATTTTCTGACCACGCTGACGGGCCAGCGGCTCCAGCAACCTCAGTGGGCGCAGTGGGTATCGGAAACGAACGACGTCTACAATTTCACCCTGCCCGAGCAGACCTTCGCGGCGTGCAACGACTGCGACACGCCCGACAAGTGCCCGCTCATCGGCCAGCCAGTACCGAGTAGGCTCATCGTTGCCGAGTTCCTGAGCCCGTTGACCCCGCGCGACTTTGTGTACTATGTCAACCCGGAGAACTGGCCGCATTTCAGTGCGTTCTGGGAGTCGATGGCGCTGATTGGAGTCAGGACTGACTTTCAGGACTCGCTTGCCAGCGGCTACAACGCTGAGTTCCGGGAGCGGGTGCACATCCTCGATCAGGTGCTGGAGGTGCCACTGGAGGTAGGTCACCGCATCCGCCACGACGAGTCGCGGGTGTGGACTCGGTTCAACATCGCGCGTGGCCATTTCGGGGGCTCAGTGCCGGTCGACATCGATACGGGCACGGTCTCGGCCGAACTGATCGGATCGGGTCAGACGCGAGTGCGGGCCACCAAGTACGTGCACTGGTCCGATACGTCCCGGCCGGACTTTAGCAGCCTTTCGTGCGACTTCGGGTGGGCGGAGTTCATGGTGCAGATGGCTGAGAAGTCACTCCAGGAACATAACGGTCAGTCAATCCTTGCGCCCGACAAGGTGGCCGAGCCGTCCGTCGACGACGCTATCAAACGCTTCGTCGAAGGTGTGGTGATGGACTCCAAGAACGGCATCGATGGCTATGTGCCCGGACTCGAGAAGCTGATCCGCCGGTTCACCAGTAATACCTGGGATGCCGGCTGGATCAACGATCTACTGGCCATGGGGCAGGTGACGATGGAGAATTCGGGTAACCTCGCCAACCACGTCCTGCGTCTGGCCGACGCTTTGAAGGCCGCCGGCGAACGGAAGGATGACAGTGGGTGAAGAGAAGCAGTGGACCGTACCCGATCTTGTAG
>QHBY01000374.1:0-181 GCA_003244245.1 Pseudonocardiales bacterium | reverse complement strand
GGGAATTGCGTGGCGACACGCCGACACTTCACCCAGGAGTACAAGGACCAAGCCGTTAGCCTCGTCCTCGATTCGGGCCGATCAATCGCCGAGGTGGCGAAAAGCATCGGCGTCCACGAGATGACGTTAGGTAAATGGGTGAAAAAAGCCAGAGAGTCCGGGCGGGTTCCTGACAAGGACC
>QHBY01000373.1 GCA_003244245.1 Pseudonocardiales bacterium | reverse complement strand
GACCGCGTCACCGACCACCGCATCAAGGTGAGCAAGAGCAACTTGCCGGGCGTGTTGCAGGGCGATATCGATGACCTGATCTCGCAGCTCCAGATGGCGGACCGCGACGCCCGGTTGGGCGAGGACGGCGCCCTCCCGGCCGGCGGATGACGCCCGAGTACCGCACGATCTGGGCGGCGCCGGGCAGCCTGGCCGAGGAGCCGGTCGAAATTCGTTACGTGCTGCACGCCGCCGCCGCGGCGCTGCGCGTCGCCGGCTCGGCCAGCCCCCGGCTCGACGCGGATGTGCTGCTGGCCCACGCGCTGGGCATCAGCCGGGCGCAGCTCTACGCGCGCCTGCGCGACCCCTGGCCCCCGGACGCGCTCGGCGACTTCGGCGCGGCCCTCCGCCGCCGCCTGGCGGGCGAGCCGGTGGCCTACATCGTCGGCCACAAAGATTTCTACGGCCTCGACCTGGCGGTCGACGCCGACGGTGCCACCGGCGACAACGGTCAGCAACGCCCGCATCGGCTCGTAGTCGCCATGTCCCGCGGCCACGGCGACATGAACGTTTCGATCGGCTGAGCTGCGGGTCCAGTCCAGGTCGTGCCCGGCCACCGCGGCCAGGTCCTCGACCCAGATCCGCGCCGAGCGGCCGTTGCCCTCACGGAACTTATCTTGAGCCGCGCGGCGGCAGCCGCTTGCGTTCCGGGTCTTCGTTGCGTTGTGGACATGTTCGCGACGAAGCCGTGGTCAACCGATGCACCACAATCAGAGCGTGAATCCGGACGAGTTCTTGCCCGACGCCCTTCGACCACCAGCACGGGGCGACACGCTCAGTTTCAGTTGGACGGCCGATATTGGCGCGGGTGCGACGGTGGGCACCGTCAGCGAGCACCTGCGAGATCTGCAAGTCGTCCTCGATCTCGGCCAGCGTTGGGGGCTCATCTTTGCCGAGCAGGCAGCTGCCTACGCGTTTGAACGCGAGGTCTCAAGCCGCGGACCAGTCGCGCTGAGAGAAGCCATCTCGGAGTGGCCAGGCGTGGAGGAGTTTCCGTTCCCGTTCATCGAGGAAGCATTCCTCGACCGTGATCTCTGGTATCGGCGAAGTGCGCGCCGTGGCTGGTATGGAGCCAGCCCGGATGACCTTGTTCGACTGCTCTCGAGCCGGAACGTGCCGAGCCTGCTCGGTCAGCCAATCAGCACTAGACACATCGAATACAACAACCCGGTCGAAGTGGTGCTGTTCGGCGCGGGGTTCGTGCTGGTTGGCACCGTCAAGCTCCTTCGAATGATTCGCGACTGGAGTAGCCAGCGACGTGTCGGAGATGCGATCGCCGACACGGCCGAGTCTGCAGCGCGACGGAACAAGACGGCCAGTGATCTTGGTGCGTGGCTGGTTGACGAGGCGCGCGCCGGCCGTCAGCAAGTGCCGATCGGAGAGCTCATGAAATATGTGACCCCGACCGATCTGGAATCAATCGCCAGGCTCGCTGACTCGGACGTTCAGCTTCAACTGCCCGAACAGTTGTCCGGTCAGTAGTTCCTGCCGTTCCATGCGTCGAGGTTCGGCGCTTCTCGGCGGGAGGTGCCGAGGACCGTCGCGGTCGTGGACTCATAGCGGCCCCGATCGCGCGATGGGCGACAATTACGCGGGTTAGCTGGGACCAGCCACGGCGTCGTGACCGNNACCGCAACCAGTCATACCAACCGGCCGACAAGCGCACGCAGTAGCCAGGAGCGCCACCGGCCTGGACGTGCAGATCGCCTGGCTCTCCATCGAGGTCGCCGAACTTGACATCGATGGGAAGCGCGCCGCGGTGCGCCAACTCGCAACGAAGCCACTTCCACATCAGTTGATCGATATCGACCTGCCGCCCGCGATGTTCGACCGCGATCGACCAGCTGTGGCGGTCGGACAGGAAGGCGCGGAAGGCGTCACCGTCGCGACGATCTGGGTGCTCGTGTCGAGCCGCGGCCGTGACCGCGATCAGAATGGCGAGTAACGCACCCTCACGCCTGCCTGCCGCCCAGAGCAGGTCGGCATCAGCCATCCGCTCCCGGACGCTCACTCAGCACCGTTAGCCGGCGCTGATCGCTGCAGCATTGCGACGTAGATCGATTGCATCTCCTGGGTTCGCTTCCAAGCATCATCGACCTGTGGAAGTTCCTCGTGGGCGACCGCGTTGGCGTCGGTGCCGGGCGCGAGGCTCTCTGTAAGTCGGNNCCCAGTAAGCCGCGTCGCCGTCCCAGCCGGACTCGGCGGAGAATCCTTTGTCGCCGATCGGGTGACGTCCAGGCCGCACGTGTAGTGCTTCGCTGTGGGCGCGGTAGTCCGGAGCGTCTGCGCTCGACGCGAAGCGACCTTCCCCGGAGTGGTGGAGACGGCGACGAACTTCGGCAGGCGCATACCGCGTGCGAAGCGTCTTGGCGTCCGCTGATAACCAATCGGCGATGTGCGCGGAATCGATTGCGAAGTCGAGCAGCAGGTTCTCGATCTCCATCACGTCGCGCATCGCGTCTGCGGCCACGGCCAGATATCCGGAGAGTGCAGTCTCGATAGCGGTTTCAAAGTCGGCAATGGTGCGGCGGATGACGAACGTGAGACGGCGAAGCGCCGGGCTTTGGTCGAATGCATTCGCTTGAGCATCAAGGTGTCTCAGGAGTTGGTCCAGCCCGCGAAAGCGTGCCCCGCCGTCGAGCATGAGCATGCGCCGCTGGCGAAGCTCGTGAGCGCGCTGCAGCGCGTCGCCGAGACGCGGCAGGTCGTGTTCAAGCTGGTGCAGCGCCTCGAGACTCGGACAACGGGACGCAACCCCGTCCTCATCAGTCGTCATGTTGCCCACCCAGGGTTGGTCGGCTCCCTGCGGTAACGCGGGAAGATCGTTGCTCTCCGAGGGCCCTCGCGAGTTGATCGCGCAGACGACGGTTCTCGGCTTCCACTCGGCGCGTGCGTTCGAGTGCAGCGGCAAGACGGGTGCGCAGGGAGGCATCTGACGCCGGGTGAGGAGTCGGAGCGGCGCTCGGTCGTCGACGTCCGCCCGCAGCCGCGGTGATCTTCGCGAGTTGGTCTTGGATGGTTGGCTCGGCGTAGAGCCAAGATCGGGACACCTGCGCGTTGGCGGCGATTTCGCTGACCGAATGTGACCGGCCGTCCTGTAGCGCCGCTCTAAACGCGGCGTCGGCCCTGGCGAGCGCCTCTGCGCGGCGCCGCTTCGCGGCGTCGATGATGAAGTGGGAGTTGTCAGCTCGCATCGTTTCCACCGCTCTGAGATCTGCAACCGCATCCGCCCGTCGAGACGCAAGACTGGGAACTGCATACCGGCCGTTCGAGGGTGGTGATGATGTTGAGCAGGTTGCGTTCGACAGTCTGGTTCATCTGCAGCACCCGCTGCTGGTCGTGGCGTTCTGCGTGCTCGAGCAGCGCACGGGTCTCGGTGAGCTGTTGATGGTGTTGGGGGAGGAAATCAGCGGTGGTGAGAAACATCGGGCAGGTCAGGCAGGCGTTCGCGTATTCGCAGGTCTGCTGGAGCGGCAGGGTGCAGTAGCCGTTGGGCAGGGCCATCTTGGCGCGGGAGAGGCTGTTCTTCAGCCAGGCTGCGTCAGCGAGTGGGCCTGCGGTCTCGATGGTGATCTCGCCGCTGATGCTGACCTTGCGGGCGGCCTCCCAGTGGCGGCGCACGGTCGTCTGGTTCAGCCGGGCGTAGTGCGCGGTCATCGTGTCCGAGTCGTGGTCGAGCAGCTTCTTCACAACATGTTGTGGGACGTCGAGGTTGATCAGCGTGGTGGCGTAGGTGTGGCGGAACTGGTGTGGCGTCACGGCCACCGCGCTCCGGGATTCGTCGCGGACGTCGCAGTCGGTCAGCCATTTCTTCAGTTGGGTGGCGTAGGCGGCGCGGCTGATCGGGCGGGTGCCGTCGGGGTTGGCGTAGATCATCGGGAACAGCACGGGGCCGTCTGGCCAGCGGTCGCGCACGACCTGCTGTTGGGCGGCGATCGCGGTGGCGAGGGCGTCGTCGATTGGGACGACAGCGTCGCGGCGCATCTTGTGGTTGCGGTAGGCGAGGTAGTCGGCGCCTTGCTCGTCACGGCGCAGGCACGCGGTTTTGAGTCGCCGCGCGTCGCCCACTCGCAGACCCGCGCGCTGCAGAAGCTCGGTCAGCAGCCGGAACCTCGCCTCGGCGAAGCGGGCCAGGTTTGCCTCGGATTCGAGTTGGCTCATCACGAACCCCGACAGCGCTCGCGAGGGCGCTTCGGGTTGACGCGGGTAGTCCTCGGCGAAGATCGCAGCGGTGGCAGGGAGATCGTCGAGCCAGCGGTGCTGCTGCGTCGCGCGAAGCAGTCCAGCCAGAGAGCCGATCTCCCCGCCGCGGCCCTTTGCGACGGGGCGGGTGAGGGAAAGCCAGGCCAGGTAGCGCTCGATCAGCTCCCGGTCGAGCGATGCGGGTGTCGTGCATTCGGTGTGGGTGTCGGCGAGGAACGCAGCGAAGCGACGCAGGCCGAGAACGTCCTTGCCTGCCTGGGTGATGCTGAGCCCGGTCGACAGCCGCCA
>QHBY01000372.1 GCA_003244245.1 Pseudonocardiales bacterium | reverse complement strand
AAGATCAGGAAACTTCGGATTAAGGAGCGCAGGTCATCCATCTGGGGGCGCTATCCGGTCAGCTGTGCCAAGCGGCGAGGCACCTCTTCGAGGTGGTGCTGGCGCCACTGGGGCTGTTCTACCTGCTGCTCACGCTGACCAACCTCACCGGTGGGCTGCTGGCGGCACTGGCGTGGGCGTTGACTGCGCTCGTGCGCAGGGTGGTGACCCGCACACCGACCCCGCCGTGCTGTGGCTCACCACCGGGTTGCTGGTGGTCTGACCTTCGGGTCCAGCGGTTCGTCCGGCGGGTATCGCTGCTGTGGGCGCTGGTGTTCCTGACCAATGGGGTCGCGACGCTGTGGGTGCTCGCCCGCGCCACCCTGGGTGACTTCCTGATGGTGACCACCGCGGGGTCGTTCACCCTGGTGGGGATCGCCGCGGTGGTGTCGCTGCTGTGGTTTCGCCGGGAGCTGCGCGGCGGGGGTATCCGGCTGCGATTCGGCGTCGCGACCGCGGAGCTCGTAAGTGCGTAACAGTGTCCAACACCGTTACGCACTACGACTCATCAGCCGAAGCGCTGGGCTAGCCGGTGGAACAATTCCGGGGCCGCGCCCTGCACCCGTGCGGCCACGGCGAGCCAGCGCGGCACGAACACTTCCGGGTCACCCCGCTCGACTGCCCACAGTAGCGCCGTCGCTGCCTTGGCAGGGGCCAGCGGGCGGGGAAAGCGGCGGTCGTAAGCCAATCCGCGATGCTCGAAGAACGGGGTGCGAACCGCACCGGGTAGCAGCGTGGTGACGCCGATCCGCTTACCGGCGACCTCGTGGCGGACGCTGGCGGCGAAGGTCCGCAGCCCGGCCTTGGTCGCGGCGTTACAGCCGTTAATCATCCCCAGGCGGTCCGGCCCGAGCGATCACTGGGCACGCCGTCGGTGCCCGGCGTTGGCTGTTCGATCTCGAGGCGGAGTTGGGTACCGCGATGCGCCAGCAGCGCGACACTGCTGATCAGAACTACCGCCGCGATCACCTGACCGGTGAGCACCGCAGGCGAGCTGTTGATCTGTTCGCCCAGCCAGCTCACCCCGATCGCCACACCGACCAGCGGATCCACGATCATGATGATCGCCAGTGCCGGGGCGATCAGCGTGCCCTTCTGGAAGGTGTTCTGGCTGAGCAGGAAACCCATCGGGCCCACCGCGCAGACCACGTAGAGCACCGGGTGCGCGAAGGGTTCAAGGAACCCGCCGGAGCGGAACTGGCTGGTGACCACCTTCATCAACCCGGCGGTGAGCCCGTACAGGACTCCGGTGGCCGCGGCCAATGCCGCGACCTGCACCGCCCCGGAGAACCGGGCGGCCACGGCGAGGCACCCCACCACGAGCACACCCAGCGTGATAGCCAGCGGCAACAGCGACCAGATGTCGTAGGGAAGTTGGGTCGACGCGTTGGTCGGCTGGGCCAGCAGCAGGAAGGCGGACAAGCCGGCCACGCACCCCAGCGCGCCCAGCACGATGAGCCGGTCCACCCGGCGATGGGACAGCAGCGCGGAGAACACGGCGCCGAACAGCACCCCGGTCACCAGCAACGGTTGCACGAGCACCAGCGGGCCGAACGCGAGAGCGACGAGCTGCAGGCTCAGACCCACGACGACGGTCCCTATGCCCAGCACCCACACCGGTCGCTGGATCAGATCAAGCAGCAGCCGCGGGTCAAGGGTGCCGCTGGTTGGTACCTTCTTGGTGGCGCGCTGCTGGACGGCGCTGGCCAGCCCGAAACTCGCCGCCCCGGCCACCGCGGCGGGTACCGCGACGAGGAACATCGTCGACGTCGAGTTCGGCACGCCTCACTCCTGTGTCGTGTTGTGGGCTGTCGAGCCACGCAGTGCATCGGTCGTCAGGTCCGCTAAGGCCCCATGTAGTGCGCCGGCGAATCCGGCTGGGTCGGGCAGTAGCCCGGTGTCTGCGCTCACCCCCACTCCGATCATGTTTCCCCACGTCAGAAAACCAACGGCCAGGCCGACGCCGTCCGCGAGCGGTAGCACCGGAAACGCTGAGACGACTCGGACTCCTTCACCTAATGCGCCTTTCGCGGCCCTGGCAACACCGACGCGATAAGAGCGAATACCGCCGCCGGTAGATCAGGCGCACCAGCTTCGCGTGTAACGGCGCCGGCAGCCGGCCCAGCGCCTCGACCACTGCCTGGGCGGCGACCGGCTGATCAGCGCGTTCCAGCCTGGTCAGCGCCATGTTCGGGCTGTGGTCCTGGGACGATCTGCCCACCTGCCCCCGGAGCTGCTCTTCTTTCCGAAATGGTTCCCGTTCAACGTCTACGACTGGGGGTGCTGGGCCCGGCAGACGATCGTGCCGCTGACCATCGTCTGCACCCTGCGCCCGGTCCGCCCGCTGCTGTTCGGGGTCGACGAGCTGCGCACCGGTACGGCGGCGTTGCGCCCGGAAGCAGCTCACGCCCCGCTGTGGACCTGGGCCGGCTTCTTCCAGCGCACCGACCGGGTGCTGCACGCCTACTCGCGGCGGCCGCTGCGCCCGTTGCGGCGAGGGGCGATGCGTCGCGCCGCAAAATGGATCCTGGCCCGGCAGGAAGCCGATGGTTGCCGGGGCGGCATCCAGCCGCCATGGGTGTATTCCCTGCTCGCTTTGCACCTGCTGGGCTACTCCCTCGACCACCCGTCGTTGCGAGCCGGACTCGCCGGGCTGGACGGGTTCGTCCTTTGCGAGAAGACCCCGGACGGGTGAGCCGGCGGTTAGAGGCCTGTCAGTCCCCGGTGTGGGACACCGTGCTGGCGGTCACCGCCCTGCTCGACGCCGGAGTCCCGGCCGACGACCCCGCGGTGACCCCAGGCCAGCGATTGGCTGCTCGGCGAGGAAGTCCGGGTACCCGGGGACTGGTCAGTCCGCCGACCGAAGCTCGCGCCGGGAGGGTGGGCCTTCGAGTTCCACAACGACACCTACCCCGACACAGACGACACCGCCGAGGCGATACTCGCGCTGCGGCGCGTCGGCCTGGCGGATCGCGGCGCCCTGGCTGATCGGGATGCAGTCCAAAGAGTTCCTCGACAGCTCTGAGCTTCCCCAACTCAACAGCAGAGCTGTTGCGCCGGCTTCGGGCAGCGCTGCTGTTGAGTTCGGGAAGCTCAAAGCTGCCCGCGCGCAGCGTGGAGGTGCCGTCGGCGCCGTTGTTGGCGGGGGGCGCTGCGGAGGTTGGGGCTGACCGTGCATGTGGGGGCGATCAGCTCCGTTTCACGGATCGGCCGCGGGCCGGCCGGCAGCGGCGCGCTGGCGGTGGACATGGAGTCGGCGCAGCTGGCCGCCGCGGGCTCGCCGTTCGCGTGGGCCGCGCCATCGTCGACACCGTCGATCACCCGCTGTGGCAGCTCGGCACGCTGCACCGGGGGGTGACCGCGTTGCGGACCCTGCGGGCGTGCACGCCGGCGCTGGAGTTGTGGGCGGCGGCGACCGGCCCCCACGACGTGCTGCTCGCCGCGCCGCGGTCATTCTGCGCGGGCGTGGCCAGGGCGATCGACACCGTGGACCGCGCTCTGGCGAGCTACGGCGCGCCGGTGTACGTCCGCCGCCAGATCGTGCACAACGCGCATGTCGTGAATGAGCTCCAGGACCGTGGTGCGGTGTTCGTCGACGAGGTCGACCAGGTGCCCCAGCCGGCAGCGTGCTGGTGTTCTCCGCGCATGGGGTCGCGCCCGCTGCGCGGCAGGAGGCAACCGCGCGGCAGTTGAGCGTCATCGACGCCACCTGCCCGCTGGTGACGAAGGTGCACAGCGAGATCCGCCGCTATGCCCGTCGGGACAACACGGTGTTCCTCATCGGCCATCCCGACCACGAGGAGGTCCACGGCAGTCTCGGTGAGGCACCGGACGACGTGATCGTGGTGCCTGACGTCGAGACCGCGCAGCGCGTGGCGCCGCGGATCCGTCGCGGGTGGCCTATACGATGCAGACCACCCTGGCCGTCGACGAGGCGGAAGAGATCGCCGGGATCCTGCGCGGTCGGTTCCCGACGCTGAGCGCTCCGCGCACCGACGACATCTGCTACGCGACCACCAACCGCCAGCGCGCGGTACGCGCGATCGCCCGCGAGGTGGACCTGGTGCTGGTGGTCGGCTCACCCAACTCGTCGAACTCGGTGCGCCTGATGGAGGTCGCACAGCGCGAAGGCGCGGTTTCCTGCTGAAGCAGAAGCTGCTGCGCCGGGAGAAGTTCGCGCTGCTCGTCGAGCTGGAGCCGCTGTTCGCGTGCAACCTGAAATGCGGCGGCTGCGGCAAGATCGCCCAGCCGGCCGCGCTGCTCAAGCAGCGGATGCCGGTCGAGCAGGCCGTCGCCGCTGTCGAGGAGTGCGGCGCGGCTGAACCACTCCCCGATCTTCCTGGACTTCCTGGGAAGGCAAGCGGGAGCTGGCCTGCACCGCGTGGGGCATCCCGTCGTACTCGCTGCTGGGCTGGCAACGTCCCTGCTACCTGCTCGACGACAGCTACGTTGCCACCTACGCGGAGCTGATCAACGACACCGACTGGTCGAAGTTCGGCCGCGGGCGCGACCGCGGTGTGCCAACTGCATGGCCCACTGCGGCTACGAACCCACCGCGGTGGTCGCCACGATGGGATCGCTGCGGGAGTCACTGCGCGCCGCCGTGGGGGCTGACCCCCACGTCACCGACGCTGGCGGTGGGTGGTGTCGAAGGATTGTTGGGCGAGTCGACGCTGGGTGTCGACGAGCTCGTCGACGACCTCGCGTTGAGCGGTGAGCAACTTCTCGAACAGGTCGTAGGCGAGACCCACCATCACCCTGCGGGCGGGGGACCGCAGCGCCGGGGTGCCAAGCTGACGGGCCAAGTCGGCCCATACCTGCAGCGACCTCAGTGAGATGTCCTGCCCGTGGCGCACGAGCTCGATCATCAACTCCTGCGCCCCCTGGGTGGTCGTGTCCGGCCCGGCGAACTGGTGGCCGACTTTGAGCTGAGTTGGCATATCTTTGGTGCTCCCGGGTGTGGGGGATGCGGTCGGTGACATTGTGCGCGCCTAGGACATCGTCTGGTGCTGAGTCGCCTGTGGTGACTGGACTCCCTGGCGTATCCACCCCGCGGCGTCATCGGTGGAGAATCCGGCCGCGACCCATTGCGCGGCCAGCAGCACTGGGTGCACCCCCGCCTCGGCGGCAGCGTCGGCCACGAGATGCGCCAGGGTGATCAGCTCAGCGTTTGTGCACGCGTAGCCGATGCCGCGCCGAGTGTGTGTATCGGGGCCGGCGGAGGGATCGCCGAACAGGTACATCCCGCGGGCGCCCAGGAGCTCGGGGGTCAGCGCCACGTCGGGCTCCGGTTGCGAGATGGGTATCCCTGAGCTGATCCAGTCCACAACCGTCCCGCGAGCCGGGCCACCGTCGACCTCGTGAAGCTCCAGTGTCCACGAGGTCCCCACCGAGCGGCACCACACCGCGGCCAGCACGCCCGCCGCCGCAGCCCCGTTCGACGTTGCTCGCTGGACCGGGTAGATCGTCGCGGTGTCGTCGGCTCTCATCGTGCCTCCAACGCCCTCCGTCTGGTCACGAGCACGAGGCGCCGCTCCGCCCAAGCGTCGAGGAGCGCCGTTTCTCGGCATCCGTGAGATCTTCAGGGGACACGAACTGGCAGCTTCCGCGATGGCGGTGGGGCAGCGCGCAGACCCAACCGGTCGGCAGATGGATGCGGGCGCACGCACCGGCCTGAGCCAGCGTCGTGTCGACTGAGATGTTGTGGGCATCGACCTGGGGTATTCACGCCGATT
>QHBY01000371.1 GCA_003244245.1 Pseudonocardiales bacterium | reverse complement strand
CTGGGGAGCCGTGCACTGGGGAGTCGGATGCAGGAGAAGCATGTGATGCAGGGGAATCATAGGTGGGTTCAACGGGCGTGGCCGTCACCGGATGGGTGGGCCGCGCGGGTGGGTCGACATAGGGACGGTCGGGTTCCGGCGGCAGGTCGGACTCCGGTGCTCGACTCGGGGCATCGCGATAGTCGGGATCGCCCTCGTCCGTATGGCGGTCCTTCTTATCCAGGGCACGATTCAACTCGGTGTCGATGAAACGACGTACTCGCCCGCCTATGCCTTCTCGCCGTTCGGGCTCTCCGGATTCTAGCTTGGCATCCATCTTCTACCTCCGTGCGTGGTGTCTCCCGGTCTAGTGTTCGAGCACCAGCTCGTCGAACAGCGCCCGGTAATGCACGAACGCTTGCCGGAGCTGCTCGGTGTCAACGGCGCCCGGGCTCCCCTGATGATTCCTTCGTGCGGTATGCGCGGCGCGGTAATGCTCAACGACCTGTGGGTGGTCCGCGGCGACGAGCTCGGCGCGCTCTCCGAAGTCCTCCACCGGGTAGCCACGGTCGCGCATCACATCGGTGATCAGCCGGTCAGCTTCGTCGAGCGCCCCGCCGGGCTGGTCGACGAACTCGGACTGCACGGCCTCCCACCGTCGGGTGTAACGCTCGCGGGCCGTCCGATCCAGCGGGCGGATCTCCAGCTGGTCGCGCCGATCCGCGACATCGCTCAGATGCCGCGCGGCGTCACGCTCGCTGCCACGAGCGGTCACCTCGCGTTCGTACTCCGGCCCGAATCGTTCCTGCAGCTTGGCGCGGCTCCGTGAGCGCATCACCAGCGCCGCCACCACGATGGCTGCCACGACGACGATCCCCAGAATGATCCAACCGATCGTGCTCATGACCGCCTCCACGCACCTGAAGAGCTGTGACTCGCTGGTCGTTAAGTACCCGTTGTCCGGAGCGTTACACATATCAACGCATTCGGGTTAGTCGGCTGGTTTAAGCTCAGCAATCGTGGTGGTACCGCAGAACCCGCCGAGCGGGCGAGCGCTCGCTCGCGACGTCGCGCTCTACAGCGCTGCCCGGCTGGCCCTGGTGACCGTCACGGCGTTGATCCTACTCCTGGCTGGCGTCCCGCTGCTGGTATCGGCCCTGCTCGCGGTGGTGCTGGCGCTACCGCTGTCGATGGTGGTGCTGGGGTCGTTGCGGGCCCGAGTCAACGCCGGGCTGGCCGTGGTCGCCGGGCGCCGCAAAGCTGAGCGGGACCGGCTACGTCAGCAGCTCCACGGTGACCAACGCGGGTAGCGGCGGGTGTGCCTCGATGTCGCTGGTTGCTGAGAAGGCCAGCGCGGCGGCGGTGGCGGCGGCCCACACCAGCAACGCCAGCCCGGTGTCCCGCAGCACTCGGATCAGCTCCGGTCCATTCGCTCCGCCCCGGACCCGGCGCAGTGCGGGTACCGCGAAAACCAGGGCTAGCAGGGCAGCCAGCGCGGTCCACCGGCTGATCGCCAAACCGAGAGTCACCGCGAACGGGACGGCCACCAACGCGGTGTAGAGCATCCGGGTCCGGCGGTCGCCGAGGCGAACGGCAAGGGTGCGCTTGGCTGTCGCGGCGTCGGTGGGGATATCGCGCAGGTTGTTGGCCACCAGCACCGCGGCCGACATCGCTCCTACCGCGACGGCCGCGAAGCCACCGGTGGGGGTGATCCGCCCGCTGACGACGTACTGGGTGCCCAGGACCGCCACCAGCCCGAAGAAGACGAACACGGCCAGCTCGCCAAGCCCAGCGTAGCCGTAGGGGCGGGTCCCACCGGTGTAGTACCACGCCGCGGCAAGACACGCCGCGCCCACCGCCAGCAGCCACCATTGCCCGGCCAGCGCGATCAGCGTCAGTCCGGCGACCCCGGCAACCGCGAAGCTGCCCAGCGCGGCGGTGCGCACTGCGCTGGGTGCCGCAACGCCGGAGCCGACCAGCCGCATCGGTCCCACCCGGACGGCGTCGGTGCCGCGAATGCCGTCGGAGTAATCGTTGGCGTAGTTGACCCCGATCTGCAGTGCCAGCGCCACGACCAGCGCCAGCAAGGCTCGCACCCAGTGCGACGCGCCGAGTGCGGCGGCTGCACCCCAACCTGCGAGCACCGGGGCGATCGAGTTGGGCAAGGTGCGTGGTCGCGCCCCTTCCACCCACTGCTCCACGCTCGCCACGACCCAACCCTACGGGGTCGCGCAGCGGGTACCAGAAGCTTGTTTGCCTGCGATGGTGACGTGCGCGGCGGAGATGAACTGCTTGGGTCCGATCCGCAGCCACCGATCGGCGGGTCCAGCGCTGCCGATGACGGTGCACTCGACGAGCAGCTTGGCGCGCTGCGCCGCCAGACCCACCGCCGGGTACTGCGCACCGGGGCCGCTGTAGACGGGCAGGATCGGCAGCGTCACGATGGCCGGCGTCCCGTCGCCGGTCCACAGGTAGGTGACGGTGACCCAGCTGTTGTTGCGCAGCCCCAGACCGTCCCAGAAGGTGCCGTCGGCGAGGTCGATCCCGGCTGAGTTGACCACGTGGCGGCCGAACTGATCCTGACCGTCGTTGTACCCGTCGTCATGGGCGGCCTGCGCCTCCGGCTGCCCTTGCGGCAAGTCCTGCCAGGCCTGGCGGCCATCAGAGGTGTTCCAGTAGTCGTCGGTGGTGTTCCACGGACCGACGTCCCACACCGGAGCCCATTCGCATCGGCCGCTGCTCGCGCAGATCTTCACCGTGTAGTCGCCCGAATCGCGGGGGCCCAGTCCGCGGGCTGAGGGCAGCGCGACGAAGTGGTCGCGTGGCGCGATCACGTGACCGTTGGCCGTGGTGCCACCGACCAGTCCCTCGCGGGTAGCGAACACCCGGTAGCTGGGCGCGTTGTGCGGGCGAGCAGCCAGAAGTTGCACGCCGGGTTGCGCGGTCAGCCGTATCGATCGCACCAGTGGGCTTGCGCCACCCTCGCCACTGTGCAGCACGATCCGGGTCTGTACGGCCGTCACCGCGGTGCCCAGCCCAGCGGGCGTCTTCGATCCGGTCGTCAACCACTCGGTCCACGATCCGTCGCCGCGAATGCCCCGGATGTCCACCCCGACGGCCGAACCGGCTGGTTGATCGGCGACGAGTTCCGTCGCTACCTGACTGCTGAGCTCGGCCAGCGGCTGCACCGCGGTGACGAGCATGCCCTCCGGCCGGCCGGACCTGGTGCTCGCCGGCACGGTAGGAGTGGAGGTCAGGCTCAGCGCGCCCGCGTCGGACCGCACGTTGGTGTCATCCCCGTCAGGGACCAGGCGGACAGACCACGTCGTGGCTCTGCCTTGGGCGAGAGCCGGGAAATCCATCCCGCCGAGAAGCGCGAGCATCGCGACGACAGCCAAGGCGACAGCCCGGGCCGTGCCGCGGGCACGGAGGCAGCGTCGCGCCGGCAGCGCCACGGAATGCTCCTGACTGTCGGGGACAGGTTGTTTCCGTTGTGACAGATGTGATTGATGAGACGGTAGGTACTAGGGAACCCGCGATTCGCGCGGCCGTCCATACCCGGAGTGGGTGAACATGTACTTAACGTGCGCGAAAGTGGGTAGGCGGTCAGCGATCCCGAGCAACGAGCATGGTCCGGACGGCCCTGCGGTCTGGCTTGCCGACGCCGCGCAGTGGTAGCGCACCTAACACGACGATCTCCTTGGGCACCTGCGCCCCGGTCAGCAGCCGGCCGGCGGCCGCTCGCAGTGCACCGGGCTCTGGAGGCCGCCCAGGATCGGTGGCTATCACCACGGCGGTGACCCGCTCGCCCCAGTCCGGGTCGGGCAGGCCGACGACGCATGCGGCGGCGACCCCGGGCAGGCCGGCGAGCACGGCCTCCACTTCGGCTGGAGCCACGTTGAGCCCTCCGGTGACGATCACGTCGTCGGCTCGCCCGAGCACCTGTAGCCGGCCCTGCCCGTCACGCCGTCCGAGGTCGGAGGTCTGAAACCAGCCATCCTGGAAGGCCACCGCGGTCTGCTCGGGAGCGTCGAGGTACCCGGTGGCCAGCATCGGACCCGCCAGCTCGATGCTGCCCGGATCGGTTTCGGTTCCGTTCACCCGAACTTCGACCCCGTCAAGCGGCCACCCGTCGTAGACGCAGCCACCGGCGGTCTCGGTCATGCCGTAGGTGGTCACCACCCGCACTCCAGCTGCCCGCGCCCGGCGCAGCAGCTCGGTGGGTGCGGCCGCGCCGCCCACCAACACGGCGTCGAACCCGGCGAGGCGGTCGGGGTCGGTGTCCAGCAGCCGGATCAGCTGGATGGGAACCAGCGCTGTGTAGCACCGCCCGCCGGCGCTGCGCAGTCGGTGTGCTGCGAGGCCGAAGCTGGTTGGGTCGAACCCGCCGCGCAGGTCGAGTACGGCGGGCCGGTTGCCCGCGAGCGCCGCGCGAACCAGCACCTGCACTCCTGCGACGTGCTCGGTGGGCAGCGCCAGCAGCCACCGGCCCGGACCCCCGAGCCGCGTGTGGGTGGCCTCGGCGGAGGCGCGCAGCGCGGCGGCACGCAGCTGTACCCATTTGTGCCCGCCGGTGGATCCCGAGGTGCCCAGCACCGCCTGACCCGGGCCCGGATTGCGGGGCTGGATCGCCTGCCCCGACCCCAGCGGGACCACCGCATCGCCTCCGGTCAACATTGCCTGCAGCGCGGCGTCGAGCTCCCAGACCGCCTCCGGGGACCCGTCACAGTGGATCACCCGCACTGCGGTCCTGCTCTCGATGCGCCGCGTTCGACTGGTATCGCGACCCCTCCTGCTGCCCCTGTTGCTCCGCGGCTCCCGAACTCAACACCAGCGTCGTCGGGCCCGCCGCCGACAGCTCTGTTGTTCAGCTCGGGATATCTAGAGCGCATCGGTCCTCCGCCAGTGCTCGGTTGATCTCCAACGGTACTGCTGCGTTACTCCGCGATGGCGCGGGCCTTAGCAGGGTCCCGCGGGTCGTGGTTAACGCGGATTTCCACGCA
>QHBY01000370.1 GCA_003244245.1 Pseudonocardiales bacterium | reverse complement strand
AATCGGGGTAGAAGCGCAGTGTGCGCACCGACAGACCCGAGAGCGCCGCCAGCTGACCGATCATCATGACCTCCACGATGAAGCCTCCACCGAGTGGAGAAGACGGTCGGCGCGCCGGGCCGACGTTTCTGCTCATCGCCGGAAAGGATTCGCCCATCGGGACGTATGGCTGTATCAGATCGTCCGATGAGCGGGCGGACCGCCGAGTGGGTAAATCGTCGCGCTTCCGGGCCAAGAAGGGGCGGCCAAGTCTCGAATTTCAGACGCACCGCGTCACCGCATCTTGGCCGGGAAAATGGCCGCAACCGCCCAAGATCGTGGTCGTGCTTTCCGGCTTACGGGCCGGCCATTCGCCCTCACGTTGAGGCAGATGCCCCATGACGTGGTGCGGCGCCAGCGGGTTGCGTCCCAGGAGCGGTGTAATTGACGACGGCTCGGCTCCTTCGTTGGACATGCTAGGCGACGGCTCCGACAGTTTCCGGCGTGGCGCTCGATATGGCTGTGTTCGGCTGTCGGATCGGGGTGGGCGGGTCGAGGAGTTGGCGGCGTAGATCGTGCAGTTGCCGGGCTCCGGCGGGGGTCATGGTGAGTCCGCGCCAGCCGCGCGAAGCCCGGTCCAGCACGGCCCACACGAGGTTGAGGCAGCTGGCCTCGCCGGGCAGGCGGCCGATGACTTTCACGCGGCGGCGGGTCTCACCGAAGGTGCGTTCGATAAAGTTGGAGTGCCGGATCCGGCGGTGGTGCTCGAGTGGGAAGCGCAGGTAGCTGCTCAGCTGCTCCCGGTCGGAGAGCAGGCACTTGACCGCCGAGGGGTAGAGCCGCTGGTAGCGCTCGGTGAACGCGTCGATGCGGGCCTGCACCGCGGCCACGAGCTGGTGCCCTGGCTGCAGGCCGGCGGCGATGAGGGCGTCGGTGTCGAAGAGCGCCCAGTACGCGTCACGCACCTCTTCCTGCGCCTGCGCCGGTACCTTCGCGAGCAAGTTCCGAGCTCGATGAATCAGACAACGCTGACGCAGCGAGCGGGGCAGCGATGACTCGGCGGCGTTGATCAACCCGGCGGCGCCGTCGGAGATGACCAGCAGCGGTGGGCGCAGCCCGCGGCTGGTGAGCTCGTCGAGGAAGTCCCCCCACGCGTCGGTGGACTCGCTGCCGCCGGCCGCGAGCGCGACGAACACCGGCGCCCCTTCGGTGGTGATGCCCCACGCCGCGAGCACCGGTTCGGCCCGGGCCCCAGGGTGCATCTTGAACATGGAGGCGTCCAGGAACAGGTAGTCCAGCTCCAACTCGTCCAGGCGCCTGCTCGACCAGGCGGTGAACTGATCACCGATCACCTGGCAGACCCGCGAGACCGTCGACTTGCTCAGGGCGGCCTCGGCACCGAGCGCGTCGGCGAGGGTGTTCTCCACGTCGCGCACCGACAGGCCACGCACGAACCCGGCGATCACCAGCGACTCAAGGGCGTTGGACCTGGTGATCGACTTACCGAACAGCCGCGACGCGAACGCCTCGGTCGTGCCCCGCAACTTCGGCCGCGCCACGGTGACCGGCCCGGCGGTCGTCTTGATCGTCGCCGGGCAGTAGCCGTTACGCATCCCCGCACGCCGATCCTCGGTGCCTGCGGCCCGCTGGTAGCGGACCCGGCCCAAGAATACGTCGACCTCCGCCTCCAACGCCGTCTGGATGATCAGACGGGCACCCAGGCGGGCGACGTCCTCGATTACCTCGGCCAGCTCACGACTCCCGTCGAACAGGGCGTCGATCTCGGCACGGATCTTCTCGGTAGGCGATACTCGTACAGACACGGGCGTAGTCCTTCCCTCGATGAGTTGGTAGCTCTTGAAGGAACCTACGTCCGTCGTCATTTACACCGGAGGCGGGACACGACCGTCTCTTCGGCCGCCGGGTTCACACCAGGAGTGTTCCACCGGGCCACCTGCAGTGCGGCCATCTGGCAGTCAGCCTTAACCACAGTCGTGTCCGGTCGGCTGAGCGCGCACACATCTGTCGCTGAGCGAGCGGTAGCCAGTTCGGACGCATCCGCTCA
>QHBY01000369.1 GCA_003244245.1 Pseudonocardiales bacterium | reverse complement strand
GACCGAGCGGGCGTTGAACGCTCGGGAGGCGCGGGCTACCGCGATGATGTCCGGGAAGATCGCAGAGAACTGCTCGCCGACCTCGCGGTCCACGGGATAGTTGTCCTTGCCGCCCAGCCAGTAGTTCCAGATCCGGGCCGAGTGCGGCACGGTAGTGTCGATATTGGACCATTCCGGTCTGGGCGATGAGCTGTCTGTCACGTTGACCTTTCGCTCTGCTCCGCGTCGCGGGCCACTACTGGGCACCCCGATACCTTCTGTCACTGCCACCAGCTCGTGATCTTTTTGCCCTCGGTCAAAGCATAGAGCACCGTTCACACGTTCGTGGTCTTCCTCGATAATCCCGTCGCTCACTGCATCATTTGCCACGTTGTTCGACACGTTCGGCGTCATCGGTAGGGCTACGACGTCCGTGGTGGGGGGTTGAAGGGCCAGACCATCGACGCTCCGGAGTGATGCAGCGGGGTTGGCCAGGAGGAAGCTCTCGCTACTTCTCCAGGTTTCTCAATACTTCTCGACGTCCGACGGCCCGACGACGCCCCAAGAGTCGATCTTGCACGCTGGGGTTCGTGTGGCGTCCCGTCGACAGTGAGCAGCCCGGACCAGACGGCAACCCGGGGGCAGCCCTCGACGGAAACTGGCGCATGCGTCGTTGGCTCTGCCCCCGGGCTGCCGTGTGGTGGCCCTTGGGGAGGTCGAGGAGATGCCACGCCCCGCCCGACCCAGCCGCAGCACTGCTCGTGGCCGGCCATCTCGGAGACAGTGAGTATGAGGATGTAGGCGGCACTGCTCGCCGGGTGTGACCCTCCGGAGGCTGACGCGAAGTTTGCTGTCCTGGGCAGGATTGGTCGGCTCGGTGGGTGGCGCCGCCTGCACGCGAACGGCCGGGGCGGTGTGACCTCATAGGAGCCTGTGCCAGAGGCACCCATCACTGTCTTGTCCGCCGTGCCCGGCCGTGGCGTGCTGACCTATCCGGTGCGAGCGGAAAGAGGTGCAGCGATGTCCAGGATGACCGTCACGACGGGCCCTGTCACGGGTGGAGTCGATACGCACAGCCAGACTCACCATGCCGCGGTGATCGACCAGGTGGGACGGCCGCTGAGCGACCGGGAGTTCCCCGCGACCCCGGCGGGCTACCAGGCTCTGCTGGCCTGGTTGCGTGGGCATGGTGAGCTGGGGCGGGTCGGGGTGGAGGGCACCGGCGCCTACGGTGCCGCGTTGACCCGACACCTGCGCGCTGAGGGCGTCGCGGTGGTGGAGGTCGATCGGCCTGATCGGCACTCCCGCCGACGCTGCGGCAAGTCTGACCCGTTGGATGCCTACACCGCGGCCCGTGCCGCGCTGGCGGGCACCGCCGCCGGAGTCCCGAAAGCCCGCGACGGGGCGGTGGAGGCGATCCGGACGCTGCGGGTGGCCCGCCGCGGCGCGGTGAAGGCGCGCACCCAAGCCGGGCGTGTCATGACAGCTGTGTAAGCCACGGATGGACCAAGATCGACCGACGTGATCATCACTCGGTCGGGAGAGGACCATCCTGTGCTTTCAGACACCACCCTTGACGATCGTGACGTCGAGGCGTCCCGCCGGCTGGCGAAAGCCTTTGATCCTGCTGTGATCGATGCTCTGCTAGCGGATGCCGATGCGGCTGGCACGCCGATCGAGGGTGTCGATGGTTTGCTGAACCGGATGACCAAGGCGGTGCTCGAACGAGCGTTGCAGACCGAGATGAACCACGAGTTGGGTTATCGGCGCGGCGACCCGGCCGGTGCTGGTTCGGGGAATTCCCGCAATGGTATGTCGAAGAAGACCATCTCGACGACGAACGGTCCGGTCACGATCGACGTGCCGCGCGACCGCAACGGCGAGTTCGAGCCGCGGATCGTGCCCAAACGCGCCCGACGGCTCGGCCAGATCGACGAGATGATCCTGTCGCTGTATGCGCGCGGGTTGACCACGCGTGATATCGAGGCGCATTTGCTTGAGGTCTATGGGGTGAAGGCGTCACGAGAGCTGATCTCGAATGTCACCGACGTGGTCAACGACGAGGTCGAGATCTGGCGTAACCGGCCGGTCGATGAGGTGTACCCGATCGTCTACGTCGACGGTATCCGCATCAAGGTCCG
>QHBY01000368.1 GCA_003244245.1 Pseudonocardiales bacterium | reverse complement strand
GATGTCTACCGACAAGGCGCCATCGTCGGTGCTCGGCTTCATTGCCGCGCTAGACGGCCGCGTCGTGCCGTCGGCACGGGTAGTCCAAAGCTCCGGCCGATCTGGAACTCTGCGAAGCAGCTGGTCGTCGTCCTCGACGGGCTGTTTCACGTGTGGGCGGCTAGGCGCCTCAGCGCGATGCGAAACAGACCCGCGTCGTGTGGCCACTCACCGTCGATCTGCTGACCGGCCTGGTGGTCGTCGCAAACGAAGACGGCGACGTTCCCCCCGGGCTCGAACTCGAGTTCCAGATCCACCGACCCCGCCGACCACTCCAGCTGAACACCACCGTCCGGAACGGGGACTACAGCCGGCATCGTCAA
Organism: Pseudonocardiales bacterium; assembly: GCA_003244245.1. Taxonomy (GTDB): domain Bacteria; phylum Actinomycetota; class Actinomycetes; order Mycobacteriales; family Pseudonocardiaceae. The sequence goes on along the minus strand of QHBY01000368.1, from coordinate 2,247 downwards.
TGGAAGCGTGAGCGCCTGCTCGGCGAATGCCTGGGCGGCGCGCAGGGCGGCCGAGTCGATCTCCTTGGCCTCGTAGCTGTCCCAGTTCGGCTCAAGCATGGCGATGCGTTCGAATCGCACAAGCAGCTCCTCCCGCCCCTCGCTGGCCCAGCCAAGCCCGACGGGCGTAGCCGTGTGGCCGGCGGCAAAGTCGGTGCTGTGCGTGTCGACAAGCCCAATGGTCACTGGTAACGCTGCCAGACCTCATGCATTCGGGATGTTGTCACGGCCGTGAACCCTTCGACGATGTCAGTATGACATTCGCCTAGCACGGTAGCCCACGCACGTTGATGGACATATCGGCGGCTGATGACCTGGATTTGAGCCTCCGGGACACCGGTTTCGGGGTTGAGGCTAGGCTCCGCCTGCACGTGGAGGCGTCCGGCGAAGTCCCCGCCCTTCGTCTCGAGGATGGAGGAGAATCCAACGCTGATTTGCTCGATCTCGAACCCTTCGGGCTCGCCTGAGAGCACCTTGATGACCTTGTGGAGCTCCGCTGGGGCCTTCAAGGCCCTGTCCCCTGGCACCCGGTTCACATAGATGAGCTCGACCAGTTCCGGAGGATGGATCTCCTTGCTGAGCAGCTGCCGCCCAAGAGCTTCAGATGCCTGGGCAGTGATCTTCTTCACCCGGGGTCGGACGTGCCGAAAGGACGGGCGGTTCTTGACCCGACGCTCGTGCACGGCGATCCGATCCTGCTGCAACTGGACGAGCCAGCGGTGGTCGCTGCTCTCCAGGACGAGACGGATCGGCGGCGAACCAAAGTCCAGCTTGAACGACTGTCGTGGCGGCTCGCCGGGCGGAAGCTCAATGATGGGTGCGAAGGCGGGCGGCACGTCAACGACGGTGAAGCCCTCGAAGGCACGTGCGACAGTGATCGCCTCGGCCATCCCGAACCGAGGCAGCGGTGAGAACTGGATCGCCGCCACGATCTCGACAACGGGGGGAGACTTGTAATCGGGCAGTTTCTGGGGGGTCACGGTGCCGTCGAGGGGTCAGATCCGGCGCCCCCACCCGAGGAGTCTGACAGGGCCCCCTCCAGACCTCCGAAGGGCTCGAGGGCGTCGCTACGGCCGTCGTCGGNNACACATGCCTAGCGCAAGGAACGGGCTGGATCAGACGTCGTCGCCGTGCACGACGCGCGGCTTGATCGGTCGGCGTGGCGTCACGACCGGCCCTGTCTCCACGGGCGCCAGTTGGGTGAGCATCTCCGCACGGAGCTGGTCGACCTGATCCGCGCCGAAGCGACGGTAGCCGGACCCTGGTAGACGCATCGCGCGAAGCAGTCCGCGCTGCTCCCAGTTGCGGATGGTGTTCTCGTGGACGCCCAGCCGGCGCGCGGTTTCGCGCACGCTGAGCATCTCCGCGGTGTCCATAGCTCTCCTTGATCGGACTTCGGCCAGCCTGACAGGAAAATAGCGCCCGATTCCCGCAAAGAGCGCATTTTCATCCGCCCGCGACCGCCCGCACCGCGGGCAGCTCAACTAGACCTTGTTGTGGAGTTTGTCCACTTTATCGACTGAACGGCCCTGCCGTTGAGCATTGGAGTATGAGCGCGAATGGCCGCTTTTGCGGCCTCCGGAGACTTAAGTAGGCAGGGATGCCGAACGCTGAGCCGGTAAGACCCGCCCGCGACGAGCCTGGAGCCGACCTCTTGGGACTGCTCGCCGACGCCCTCCTCGGCCGCGTTGAGGAACTGATCAGCGAGCGCCTCGAGGGACCGGCGGGGTCAGCGACGCGGGAACCGGCCGATGGTCGCTGGCTGAGGGTGAGCGAGGTGGCGGAGCGGGTCGGGGCGTGTGAGCGGACCGTCTACCGCGCCCTGCACTCGGGAACGCTCGTTGGGGAGCGGCTGGGCGCGCACTGGCGAATCCGCCCCGCCGCCGTCGACGCCTGGCTCGCAGCCTCACGCGACCCATCGGCGGCCAAACGGCCATCCGGCACGCGCGTCCCGCCGCCGGCGCGCGCTCAGCCACACCGCACGACGTTCACGACCCGGGCCCGAGCGCGCCGGAGCCCGCCGTCTGCAGAAGGTCAGCCCACAACCGACAGGCGCCCCGGCGCCCGTCGAGAGGAGCCGTCATGAACAACCGTCCGGCCGCCAACTACTCGCAGGAGCTCGCCATCTTCGCTGTTGCCATCTGCTTCGGTGCCGTCGCGTTGTATGTCGCTGTCGCGGCGCCGACGCTCGTCTGGTCAGTCCTCCAC
>QHBY01000367.1 GCA_003244245.1 Pseudonocardiales bacterium | reverse complement strand
CCGTTACCTTGGCCGACCCCCTACCTGTGAGTGGCACCACGCAAGGTCGGCCACACAGGTATCGGCTGCACCGCGGTGCGGCGAAGGTGAACGGGCCGGTGTCGGCGCAGGAGAGACGAGGCTGGTCATGAGCGCGCATAGCGGGGAATTGACCCCGGCGGCGTGTCACTGGTCAGCATCAGTGCTTGCTCCGGCGCTGCTGCTGCGGTGGACCACAACGCGGGGGTGGTGACGGCGGAGGATGTCGACTGGCTCGTTGCCCACCTGCGGGTGGTGGTCCTGGCTAGCCCCGCTGTCTGGGCCGGCCGGGGGATGACGCTGTTACAGCTCACCGCGCTGCATCTCATCAGCGCGCTGGCACCGATCAGCCTCACCGATCTGGCTCAGGCCCTGGGTACTAGACCGTCGGCCACCTCCGCGATGGTGGATCGGCTGACCCACGCCGGGCTGGTGCGCCGAACGCCGGACCCGCACAACCGTCGACGCGTCCAGCTGACCCTCACCGCCGACGCCGAACCGATCATCGGCGACACCGACCCGGACACGGCCAGACGCCTGCAGGCAGCACTCAGCGACATGAGCCCGAAGACCCGCCGCCACCTGATCGAGATATTGATCGACACCGTACGGCGGTCCGCCGAGTAGCCAGGCCGCCCACCACCAGCCCGTCCCGCCGATCGGGAGCACTCGTCGGTACGCCGTCACGTATGCCGCGAGAGCGACTGACGTGAGCATGAAACCGCAGACGGCGGCGCGAGTGCGGGAATGCGGGGCACGTATCAGGGGTGGAGCCTCCGGGTACCTCGAGTACCTGGTCCAACAGGACGCGTTGCTGGGCCTCTATCTCACAGCGTCTGCGCCAACCGATCCGCCAGTAGGCGTATGAACCGTGACGGATCGCTCAATTCACCACCCTCTGCAAGGAGCGCCATTCCGTACAGAAGTTCGGCCGCGTCCGCCAGTCCGGGGTCGTCCTTGCGTTCGCCGTAGGCTTTCTGCAGTCCACTTACCAACGGGTGTGTGGGATTGAGTTCGAGGATGCGCTTGATACGCGGCATGTCCTGCCCCATGGCGCGATACATCTTCTCCAGAGTTGGCGTGACGTCGTGCGTATCTCCGACGATACAGGCCGGGGAGGTGGTGAGGCGCGACGACAGCCGTACCTCTTTCACGTTCTCCTGCAATGTGGTCGTCATCCAGGACAGCAGGTCGACAAAGTCCTTCTTCTGTTGGTCGCGTTCGGGTTCGGCCGTTTGTTTCTCTTCGTCGGTGTCGAGATCGACCTGCCCCTTGGCGATCGACTGGAACTGCTTGCCGTCGAACTCGCGGACCGGCTCGACCCACATCTCGTCGATCGGATCGATCAGCAGCAGCACTTCAAAACCCTTGGCTCGGAAGGCTTCCATGTGTGGTGAGCTCTCGATTATCGACCGCGATTCACCCGTCATGTAGTAGATGCCCTGTTGTCCGTCTTTCATACGATCCACGTATTGACGTAGGGTCGTCAGTTGTTCTGCGTGGTGCGTCGATGCGAACGATGCGATGTCGACGATCGTATCGCGATTTTCGAAGTCGTTGATAAGCCCTTCCTTGACGGCGCGGCCGAACTCCGTCCAGAACGTCTTGTAGCGGTCGACGTCGCCGGTCATCAAGTCTTTCACCGTCGACAGCACCTTCTTGACCAGGCGTCGACGCATCATCTGGATCTGACGATCCTGCTGGAGAGTCTCCCGTGATACGCTCAGCGACAAATCCTGCGCATCCACCACGCCCTTGATGAAACGCAGGTACTCCGGCATCAGCGCTTCGCAATCGTCCATGATGAACACGCGTTTCACGTACAACTGGACGCCGCGCTTACGATCCCGCATGAACAAGTCCAGCGGCGCGTGGGATGGTATGAACAGCAGTGCCTGGTACTCGAACGTCCCTTCTGCTTTCATGCGGATGATCTCGAGCGGATCGTTCCAATCGTGACTCACGTGCTTGTAGAAATCCTTGTATTCGTGTTCTTCGACTTCGTTTTTGGAACGTGCCCACAGCGCCTTCATCGAGTTGATCTTCTCTACTTCGCGGGTGCTCTGACCATCTTTGTCCGGGCGGTCGACTTCCATCTTGATCGGCCATGCGATGAAGTCGGAGTACCGTTTGACGATCTCCCTTATTTTCCAGCCGTCTGTGTAGTCAAAGAGTTCGTCGTCCTTGTCCTCTGGTTTGAGATACAGGGTCACCGCAGTGCCTTGCGGCGCGTCGTCGACCGACTCGATGGTGTAGGTTCCGCCACCGCTGGATTCCCAACTGGTGGCGTGGCTTTCTCCGGCGCGCCGAGTCAGCAGCGTGACCTTGTCGGCCACCATGAAGCTGGAGTAGAAGCCGACACCGAACTGCCCGATGAGGTCCTGCGACCCCGCCGCATCGTTCGACTCCTTCATCTTGTGCAGAAATTCGACCGTACCGGATTTCGCGATCGTGCCGATGAGGGCCACGACCTCGTCGCGTGACATGCCGATCCCGTTGTCCCGCACAGTGAGGGTCCGCTGATCTTTATCGACCTCGATGTCGATGTGCAGATCGGAAGTGTCCACCTGCAGGTCCTTGTCGTGGAACGCTTCAAGACGCAGTTTATCCAACGCATCGGAGGAATTAGAAATGAGCTCTCGCAGGAACGTGTCCTTGTTCGAATAAATCGAATGAACCATCAATTGCAAGAGCTGCCGCGCTTCGGCCTCGAACTCGAGCGTTTCGACCTGCGTATCCACCGGATTCCTTTCTACCAGAAGCGTCTCCACGAAGAGTACGTGCATCGCCGCACCGGGCTCAACGCCGTATCGTCGCACCGAGCCCGGTCCCGTGTGGATCTCGGGCGCAGTTCGAGTACTAGCGTCACACCCATCTGACCATCGGCATGGCGCCCCCGGAGGCGCGCGGTTCCTGATCCGGTCGCGGCTGCTCACCGACGGGAAGCTGGACTCTCTGGACCGGTGGTCGCAAGCGGAGCCAGCGGCGGCGTTGGTGCTACGACGGTCCGATGCCGCTCTTGTCGGGCCCTCCGCCGCGGCCGAATTTGGTGTCCAACCACCACTGGTTGTGGCACAGCGGGCATTGGACGTAGACGAGGTTTGCGTTCGACTTGAGCAGGTACAGGCCGTCTGCGTTCGGGCAGTGCGAACAGCTGCGCCAGACCTTGCGGCCGATGTCGACTGATGGGTCAAGGGCCATCGAGAACCACTCTTCTCTCTTAGCAATCGTCGTCTCGTCTCCTCAGCCAACATACCTGCGAACCCGCGAGCGTGGGTTACGGCGGCTGCACCGGCCGCCGCAACCCACGCTCAACATCGGGTGGGGCCACCCGATGTTCCCCCAACACCCAGACCAGCCCACGCGTGCCTCGCCCGGCAGCCATTCGGTGCCGAATGGCTCAGTTGTCTAGGCTCCTGAGCGTCATTCGGCTCCGAATGGCGATGGGCGGTGATCTTGCAAGCGTCGGGAGCCGGGTTGATCGAGAAGGTCCTGCCCGACGGGGTGGCCAGCGTGGAGGCGTTCTGCGACCCACCCGACGCGGTGCTGTATCCGGGGGAAGCGGAACTGATCACCCGCGCGGTGGACAAGCGGCGCCGGGAGTTTCGCACGGTTCGCCATTGCGCCCGGCAGGCGCTGCGTCAGCTCGGGCTGCCGCCCGCGCCGGTGCTGCGCGGCGAGCGCGGGGAGCCGCTGTGGCCAGCAGGCGTCGTGGGCAGCATGACCCACTGCGCTGGTTATCGAGCCGCCGCCGTCGCCCACAGCTGCGACGTCCGCGCTCTGGGGATCGACGCCGAACCGCACGAGCCCCTGCCAGCGGGGGTGTTGGAGATCATCACCGTGGAGCAGGAGCGGGGCAGCTTATCCGAGCTGGCCGCCGCAGACAGTGCGACATGTTGGGACCGAATCCTGTTCTGCGCCAAGGAGACGCTGTATAAGGCGTGGTTCCCGCTGACTCGCCGCTGGCTGGGGTTCGAGGATGCTGCCGTCACGATCAATCCCGGCACGATTGATCCAGCGCAAGGCACTTTTTCCACCCAGCTGCTGGTGGACGCACCGACTAACACCGGCCAAACGCTGACGCACCTCGACGGTCGCTGGCTCCGCAGCGACGAGCTGGTGATCACGACGATCGTGCTGGGCTACGGCTCGCGATAAGCACTGGTCGTCGGTGGGCAACCCCGGTTGGCCATCCGGTGTTCACCGGGCGTTTCGCTTGGTCTGCGAGGATCCACGCGCTGGGACCCCTCACCGCGTTGGTCTTCGACTTCACCAATGGCTTCCACGACACCGCCAACGCCATGGCGACGTCGATCGCGACCGGGGCGCTGAAGCCGAGGGTCGCCGGCCTCATCTCGGGTGTGCTCAACCTCGTCGGCGCGTTCCTCTCGGTGGCTGTCGCCAAGACGATTTCCAGCGGACTGGTCGACGACACCAAGATCACTCCGGTGGTGATCTTCGGCGGCCTGGTCGGGGCTGATCGGGGCCACCTGGGTAGCCGCGGGCGGTGACGCGGTGCACTTTGCCACGGTGGTGTCGAAGGTCTTGATCCCCATGGTCCTGGCGCCGGTGGTCGCCGGCGTGGTGGCGCTGGTGGGCACCTATCACTGGCGGCTCGGGTGGCCCAGACGGGAACCACCGGAACTGTGGTCGTCGGAGTGGTCGGCGCGGCCATCGCCGGCGGTATCTACGCGCTGTCCCGGCGTCAGCCGGTGGGTCCGAACAACGTCGCCGACGTGCCAGCGAGCCGGCTGCAGCCCGCCGGGGCCGAGGTGTGAGCGTGAATATCGACTGGGGTGCCCTCGGTGAGGTGTTCGTCGTCTCATTCGGGGCCGCCATCGCGGTGATCGTGCTGTTCTCCTTCGGCATCAGAGCGCTCTGTTTCCTCGCCTGCGCCCCGGTCGTCGGCTACGGCCTGTACCTGATCATCGTCAAGTGAGCGTGCGCTACGATTCCCGGCCTCATGCTGGCTCAACGGATGGTGGTAAGCGCATGCTCGGCGCGCTCGAAGTGCCCGGTCCCGGTGTCGTCGTCGACGATCTCGATGAGCTGCTGAGCCGACCGTGATCGAGCAGAACCAGTTCGCCGTCGAACCATGGGCTGTTCGGGAGAACAGCCTGGACCTGGCCACTATGGGACAGACCGAATCGGTTTTCGCGCTGGCCAACGGACACATCGGGCTGCGCGGAAACCTCGATGAGGGCGATCCGCACGCGCTGCCCGGCAGCTACCTCAATTCCTTCTTCGAGCTGCGGCCGCTGCCCTATCCCGAGGGCGGCTACGGCTACCCCGAGTCCGGTCAGACGATCGTCAACGTCACCAACGGCAAGCTGATCCGGCTGCTGGTCGACGACGAGCCGTTGGACGTGCGATACGGGGAGCTGCGCTCGCACGAACGCGTGCTCGACCTGCGGGCGGGAACGCTGAGCCGCCGGATGGAGTGGGTGTCCCCCGCCGGTAAGGCGGTGCGGGTCGCCTCGCAGCGGATGGTGTCGCTGGTCCAACGGGCTGTCGTCGCGATCCATTACGAGGTCGAGCCGGTCGACCTGCCGGTGCTGCTGGTCTTGCAGTCCGAGCTGTTCGCCAACGAGCAACTGCCCGTCACCACCCACGACCCGCGGGTGGCTGCGGCGCTGTCCGAACCGCTGGTCGCCGAGCAGCACCGGTGCAACGACAGCGGCGCCACGCTGCTGCACAGCACCCGCCACTCCGGGTTGCGGATGGCCGCGGCGATGGACCATGAGGTGATCGGACCGTCGCGGACGGAGTTTCAATCTTCGGCGACCGAGCACGTCGCACGGACCACGGTGATCTGCCGGCTGCAACCCGGTCAGCGGCTTCGGGTGGTGAAGTACCTGGCCTACGGCTGGTCCTCGCAACGGTCGGTTCCAGCGCTCAACGACCAGGTCAGGGCGGCGCTGGCGGCGGCGCGCTACACCGGTTGGGCCGGGCTGACCACCGAACAGCGCGGGTACCTCGATCACTTCTGGGCCGCGGCCGACGTGGAGGTCGACGGCAACTCCCAGCTACAGCAGGCGGTCCGGTTCGGGTTGTTCCACGTGCTGCAGGCCGGGGCGCGTGCCGAGGGGCGAGGCATCGCGGCCAAGGGCCTGACCGGCCCTGGATACGACGGCCATACCTTCTGGGACACCGAGACCTTCGTCTTACCTGTGCTCAGCCATACGGTGCCCGACGCGGCTGCCGACGTGCTCCGCTGGCGCCAGCAGACCCTCCCACTGGCGCTCGAGCGTGCCGGCCAGCTCGGCCTGGCCGGTGCGGCTTTTCCGTGGCGCACCATCCGTGGCCAGGAATGTTCCGGATACTGGCCCGCCGGTACCGCGGCCTTCCACATCAACGCTGACATCGCCGACGCGGCGATCCGCCATGTGACCGCCACTGGCGATGCCGACTTCGAGCGCGATATCGCCCTGGAGCTGCTGGTGCAGACGGCGCGACTGTGGCGCTCGTTGGGCCATCATGACCTGGCGGGTCACTTCCGCATCGACGGTGTCACCGGGCCCGACGAGTACAGCGCGGTGGCCGACAACAACGTTTACACCAACCTCATGGCGCAACGGAATCTGCGGGCCGCGGCAGACGCCGTCGGGCGGCACCTGGAACGTGCAGCCGCCTTGGGTGTCGACGCGGAGGAAGCCGCGTCCTGGCGTGACGCAGCGGCCGAGATGGTGGTGCCCTACGACGAGAAGCTCGGCGTGCACCCGCAGGCCGAGGGCTTCACCGAGCACGCGGTCTGGGACTTCGCCGGCACCTCGCTGGACCAATACCCGCTGCTGTTGCACTTCCCCTACTTCGACCTGTACCGCAAGCAGGTGGTGAAGCAGGCCGATCTGGTGTTGGCCATGCACCTGTGCCCGGAGGCGTTCACCGACGAGCAGAAGGCTCGTAACTTCGCCTACTACGAGCGGATCACCGTCCGGGACTCGTCGTTGTCTGCGGCGACCCAGGCGGTGCTGGCGGTCGAGACCGGGCACCTCGATCTCGCATACGACTACCTCTGCGAGACCGCCCTGATGGATCTGGCTGATCTGGCGCACAACACCAGCAATGGCCTGCACATCGCGTCGCTGGCCGGGGCCTGGTCTGCGCTGGTGGCCGGGTTCGGTGGGCTACGTCATCTCGACGACGGCGGCCTGGCGTTCGCGCCCCGGCTGCCTGAGACGTTGACCAGAATCACGTTCCGGCTGCGCTGGCGCGGTCGGCGGCTGCGGGTCGAGATCACCCCCGGGCAGGTGGAGTACCAGCTCCTGGAGGGTGCTCGGCTGGAGCTGCGGCATCACGGCCAGCCCATCGCGGTGACGGGCGGTGTGCCGGTGGTGAAGACGATCCCCCCGGTTCCGCCGACGGATCACCTCGCGCAGCCGGTAGGGCGGGAGCCACTCGCTCGCCGGTTGCCTGGCGAGGCGGCCGGTTAGGCGGCCAAGTGGTTAACTCCGAGAGTCAGCCGTGCACATCTCAGCGATCAGGGTGCGCAACCGTGGATCGCACCGAACGTCACCGCGGCAACCGCGGCCGGCCCCCCGGCGGCGATGTCGCAGCGCTGCGCGACGACCTTCTCGTTCGCCCCAGGCCGCCGGCTCACCCGCTGCACCAGATCCAGGTGCTAAGCCCGACGAACAACCCACGGGGCGGCATCACCCCAGCAAACCTCGGACCGCATTCAGCGGGCCCAGCGGGGTTACCGGGCCCCGAATGGCCACGCTCAGCCCGCTGAATACGCCCTTGGGCGACTAACGTCGCCGGGGTGCAATTCTTGGACGGGTGTGGACCTGGTTATGAGCTGACCTATGACGATGTTTTCCTGCTGCCGGCGCGCTCGGAGGTGGCGTCCCGGTTCGATGCGGACCTGTCCACGGTGGACCGCTCGGGAACCACCATCCCTCTGGTGGTAGCCAATATGACCGCGGTAGCGGGGCGCCGGATGGCTGAGACGGTGGCCCGTCGTGGCGGGCTGGTGGTGTTGCCCCAGGACGTGGACCCGGCCGTGGTCGCCGAGACGGTGACGTGGGTGAAGTCGCGGCACCTGCTGCTGGACACGGCACTCACGCTGGGCCCGCAGGACGCCGTCGCTGACGCGATCAACCTGCTGCCCAAGCGGGCCCACCGGGCCGTGGTGGTGCTCGATGGCGCCAGCCGCCCGATCGGGCTGGTCACCGAGGCCGAGGTGAGTGGAGTGGACCGGTTCACCCGGCTGGCCGACGTGGCGCAGACCGACCTGGTGGTCGTATCCGCCGACACCGAACCGCGCAAGATCTTCGACCAGCTGCATCACCGCCGCCAGGAACTTGCGCTCGCGGTGGATGCTCAAGGCCGATTGGTCGGGGTGCTGACCCGCATCGGGGCGTTGCGTGCCGAGCTGTACTGCCCTGCGCGCGATGCCGACGGCAGGCTGCGAGTGGCCGCAGCGCTCGGGGTCAACGGCGATGTCACCGCTAAGACCGAGGCGCTGCTGGCAGCGGGTGTCGACGTGCTGGTCGTCGACACAGCGCACGGCCATCAGAGCAAGATGCTCGACGCGCTGCGCGCGGTTCGGTCCCGCGAGCCGGACGTGCCGGTGGTGGCCGGCAATGTGGTCTCCGCGCAGGGCACCCGCGACCTTCTCGACGCCGGCGCCGACATCGTCAAGGTCGGGGTGGGGCCAGGAGCGATGTGCACCACCCGGATGCTGACCGGGGTCGGTCGGCCGCAGTTCTCCGCGGTGGCCGAATGCGCCGCCGCGGCCCGCGCGGCCGGTGGTCACGTCTGGGCTGATGGCGGGGTGCGCCACCCCCGAGACGTCGCCCTGGCGCTGGCTGCCGGAGCGGCGAATGTGATGATCGGCTCGTGGTTCGCCGGTACCTTCGAGTCGCCGGGTGACCTGCAGCGCGACGAGACCGGCCGGCCGTACAAGGAGTCCTACGGGATGGCCTCCAAGCGCGCCGTCGCCGCCCGCATCACCCGCGATGACACCTTCGACCGTGCCCGCAAGGCACTGTTCGAGGAGGGCATCTCCACCGCCCGGATGTACCTGGACCCACACCGGCCAGGGGTCGAGGACCTCATCGACTACATCTGCGCCGGGGTGCGCAGCGCCTGCAGCTACGCCGGCGCCCGGACGCTGCCCGAGCTATCCGAACGGGCGGTGATCGGGGTGCAGTCAACCGCCGGCTTCGCCGAGGGACGCCCGCTGCCCCGAGGCTGGTGAAGTCAGAGGACCGATCAAGGGATGCGTCCGCGACGAAGCAGATCCTGCAACGCTGCGGCCGCCGGTTCGCAGGCCGTAGTCTCGCCCAGCGGGTGCGATACAGCGCCGGGCACGACCGGTTGCGGGCCGTCGGCCCGGTAACAGCTCACCCGCCGCCACCCACCGTCGGTGTCCGGCACCATCAGCGCGGCCACCGGGCGCAGCCGTTCTGGACGCAGCGGTACCGAACCACTCTCGGTCCAACGCCTCAAGCTGTTCGGCCAGCGGGTCGAGCAAGCCTTCCGAGTCCAGCACGCCGCATGGTTTGTCGCTCAGTCCCAGCGCCTGCTCGGTGAGCAGCGTGAGCAGGTCGGCTAACCCAGCGTCGACGACCGAGCTCGGTTCCCAACTGCCGAACGGCACCGTCGAATGGCGCAGCGCCTCCAAGAATGCCGATCCGCACACAGACACGTTAGCCCGAATGGTGGTGTGCTGGGGCGCAGTGCGCTCGACACCAGATCGTGCACCCGTAGAATCGGCCGAGTCCAGCCCATGAGGAGTGTGACGAACTCGGTGCCTGCCGCATCGACACCCGGCTGTAGGCGGCCGGGCTGCCGGCACGGCCACCTCGACTCACCATGCGGCCGGACCCCATGATGGACGTCCTGCGTGGCATCTGGGACCTGTTGGGTGGCCTCATCGGGTTGACCGCGCTGACGGCAGGCACCTTCGTCTTCGTCGCGGGCGAGTTCGCTCTGGCCACCCTGGAACGCAGCACTGTCGACGCGCACGTCCAACAGGTCGGCGATCGTCGCGCCCGCCAGGTCCAGCACGCTCGCAGCACCCTGTCCTTCCAGCTCTCCGGTGCTCAGGTCGGCATCACGATCACCACCCTGCTCACCGGGTACGTGGCCCAGCCGGCCATCGCCGGGTTGACGCGCCCCGCCCTGCAAGCGGTCGGACTCTCTACAAGCGCAGTGGACGGGGTATCCCTGGGGGCCGGATTGACGTTGGCCACCGCGTTGTCGATGGTGTTCGGCGAGCTCGTGCCGCAAAATCTGGCCATCTCCAGGCCTTTGCAGACGGCGCGGCAGGTCGCTGGAGTGGTCAACACGTTCTCCGTAGGCTTCCGGTGGTTGATCTCCACGTTGAACGGGGCGGCGAACTGGATCGTCCGTCGGCTGGGCATCGAACCGGCCGAGGATCTGCGCTCCGCTCGTTCACCGCAAGAGCTCGGATCATTGGTTCGCAGCAGCGCTGCGCAGGGCACGCTGGACGAGGGGACCGCAACCCTGCTGGATCGTTCGCTGCGCTTCGGTGAGCGCACCGCTGAGGAGTTGATGACCCCTCGGGTCCGGGTGCAGGCGCTCCGGGCGGACGAATCGGTACTCACCCTGGTGGATGCCGCGCGGCGGACCGGATTCTCCCGCTTCCCGGTCTACGGCAGCGACCTCGACGACGTGCGCGGCGTGGTGCATGTCAAGCAGGCCTTCGCCGTGCCAGCCGGCTTGCGTGCGGCGTCCCAAGTCGGCGCGCTGGCGAGCACGGTCCCCACAGTGCCGAGTTCGCTGGACGGCGATGCGCTGCTCGACCGGTTACGGGGCCAGGGTCTCCAGGTCGCGATCGTGGTCGACGAGTACGGCGGTACCGCGGGCATCGTCACCCTCGAGGACCTGGTGGAGGAGATCGTCGGTGACGTCCGCGACGAGCACGATCCGCTGGAGGTCTCCCAGATCCAAGCAGTGGGCGAGCAAAGCTGGATCATCTCCGGGCTGCTCCGAGCCGACGAGGTGGCCGATGCGGTGGGATTCGTGATGCCCGAAGGCGACTACGAGACCGTGGCCGGGCTGGTGCTGGAACGGCTGGGCCGCATTCCTGACGTCGGCGACGAGGTCCAGCTCGACGGGTGGCGGCTGACCGTGCTGCGGATGGACCGCCGGCGCATCGCGGATCTGCGACTCACCCGGACCCTGCTCGCTGAGCAGGCGGCCCCGTGAGCGCCGCCGTGCTGCTCGTCGCGCTGTTACTGCTAGCCAGTAACGCGTTCTTCGTCGGTGCCGAGTTCGCCCTGATCAGCGCCCGGCGAGACCGGTTGGAGACGATGGCCAAGCGCGGGGCGCAGCGGGCCGCCACGGTGATCCGGGCTGGGCAGGAGCTTCCGCTGATGCTGGCCGGGGCGCAACTCGGGATCACCATCAGCTCGCTGGGACTGGGTTCGCTCGGTGAACCCGCCGTCGCCGACCAGCTGGAGCGGTTGACCGGTCCGCTCGGGTTCCCCGACGCAGTAACACACACCGTCGCCTTCATCATCGCGCTGGGCATCGTCACGGTGGCGCACATCCTGCTCGGGGAGATGGTGCCCAAGAACATCGCCATCGCGGGTCCAGAGCGCACGGCGCTGTGGATGGTGCCGCCGCTGGTCGCCTTCACGCGGCTGGCCCGACCCGTCATCGCGCTGTTCAGCCAGGCCGCACGGTTGGTTCTGCATCTCTTTGGTGTGCAGGCTCGCGATGAGCTGTGCAGTGCCTATAGCCCCGAAGAACTAGCCACTCTGATCGCTGACTCCAGTCGGGAAGGGCTGCTGGACAGCCAAGAGCACCGCAGGTTGACCCAGACGTTGTCCACAAGGCAGCGCAGCGTCGCCGACGTGGTCATCCCGATATCCGGGTTGACCACGGTGCCCGCCGAACCCACCCTCGGCGACATCGAGCGTGCTGTAGCGCAGACCGGTTTCTCCCGCTTTCCACTGCGTGCCTGTAGGAAGATGGACGACTCGCAGCTAGTGGGTTACCTGCACGTCAAAGACGTGCTGGGCTTGCTCGGCAGATCCCCGGACACGCCGGTGCCAGCGGGAACCGCTCGCCCCCTACCTGACGTGGCGTCCACGGCCAAGGTCGGCGAGGCGCTGGCGCTGCTGAGCCGCTCGGGCAGCCACCTCGCCCGAGTCGTTGGCCCCGATGGGAGCACCGAAGGCGTCGTCGCGCTGGAGGATCTGGTCGAGGAATACGTCGGCACGGTCCGCGACGCCACCCACGTCCCGCGCTGAGGTTACCGGCCTAGCTTCCTGGGTGGTGAGAGCTGCGGGCGAACCGTTCCAGCGGGTGTGGTGTCGTTCCTGATGGGGCGATCGCCAGGCCGTCGGCCCGCACCGTTGGTACCGGTGGCGGCTCACCGCGCTGGGCGGCCTGCACCAGGCGGTGCAGTCGTGCCTGGATGGCCCGGTAGAAGCGCTGCTGGGTCCACCGACCGAACAGCCGGAAGCCCCACCGGATCACCGGGTCGGGGACCGGGGCGCGCCGGGAGTAACCGCTGACTCGAAAAACCACCTGGCCCGAAGCGAGGTTTTTGATCACCTCATAGTTGAGCCGGCCTTGTTCCAGATGACCCTGAAGCGTCTGGTAGCTCCAGCCCCAGACTTGTTGTGCCCCGGCTCCGCTGCCCCGGTTTTCGTCGATCACCCTGGTGACCCGCACCCCTAGGTAGAATCGCAGCCCGAAGAACCGTCCTTCCAAAAGCATGTCGCGGCCGAGCAGTTCGTCGTCGCGGCGGTACACGGCGCGCAGCATTTTCGGGTCGGTGAACTCGTAGCGCAGTACCAGCAGGCAGGCGCTCTCCCAGACACCACCTGGCAGCGGCGGTCCGGGCGGCTCGTGGCCGATCGCCGCGTCGCCGGAGTCGACATGCCAGTGCCCGTCCGGCCGACCGTCCAGCGGCGCTCTCGACGGGTCGTAGTTGATCTGGCGGCAGCGCAGGTCGTCCAGCGCGGCTACGGCATCGATCGGACCGAGCAGCCGCTCGCGCACCTAGTCGGGCTTCCGCAGGGAATCGCCGATCAGCCACAATGTGGGTGGCCAGAGTCCGACGAACAGTGCGCGCCGTTCGGCGTTGCCGCGTTCGTCCTGGTCGACGGTCTTGGCGCGAATCCATAGACCGATGCACAGTCCGACCGCACCCATCGACGCCAGGTGCAGGTGTGTGCCGCGCAACCCGAGCCGCCGCAGTGTTGCTTCGAAAGTCACCCGACACCTCCCCGTGGCACCCCCCAACGACGGGCGGTGGCCTCTCTCGCATGGTGTCATAGAGCCATGACTACGGCGAGCCGTTCGGTTCGGCTGGCTACCGTGCTGCGGTGGCCGTTGGGGCTGGCGTTGGTCAGCTGGCAGTACATGTGGCGGACCACGCCGCTGCACCGCAGCGAGGAGCAAGGCAGCATCGCGGACCTGCCGGAACACTGGGACACTGACGACGACCCCGACGGACGACGCCAGGGGCTTGCGGCGGGCGTTGGGCCGTTGCTGCACCGCGTCTACACCGTCCGGATAGGGCACAGCACGATGAGCCCGGCCACGCTGATGGAGGCGGTCGCGGCCAGCCTCAACCGTGTCTCACCCGAGATGGCGGTGTTCCGCAAGACCTGCGGCGCCGACGGTCCGCTGCGCCACGGCGACGAATACCTGGTGCGGATGCCCGGACCGTGGGATGGCCCGGTCCGGGTGGTTGGTCGGGACGCCACCTCGTTCCAACTGGCCACTCTGCGCGGTCATCTGGAGGCAGGGCAGATCAAGTTCCGGGCCGCGCAGGACGGCGACGAGCTGCGATTCGAGATCGAGTCCTGGGCCCGAGCCGGTGACCGGCTCTCCCACCTGCTCTACAACCGGCTACGGCTGGCCAAGGAGATCCAGCTGAACATGTGGACCCACTTCTGCGTCCGCACAGCCGCCCTCGCCGGCGGGCGGCCCCGCGGCGGTGTCACCATTCACACCCGGCGACTCGACTGGCCCCCGACAGTGGCCTCGCCGGCCAGCGCTGACGTCGATCGGCACGATCCCATTCGCCAGGACGCCAGCAGCTTTGATTTCGTTTTCACCCCGGCGATCCGCCCGGTGCTTCGGCTCGTGGGGGTAAGTCCGGTGACCGCCGGGGTCGACCTCACCCCCACCCACGTGCTGATCCGCTTCGGGTGGTGGCGGATCTCACTGCAGCGCTCCAACATCCGCACCGCGACGGTGACCGGGCCGTTCAGGCCGTGGAAAGCACTAGGACCCAGGTTGTCGTTGGCCGATAAAGGCCTCACCTTGGGCACCAACAGCGACCGCGCAGTATGTCTGACGCTGCGGCAGCCGATCGCGGGACTGCTGCCCGGGTGGCTGCTGCGGCATCCCAATCTCACGCTCACCGTGGCGCGACCCGACGAGCTGGCAGCGCTTCTCACCCCCAGTATCGCCGCACCTGAGCTCGATGCTGGCGGCGTCGCCCGACCGTAGAAGTGGCGCCCCGGCCAGGGTCTTGCTCAGCGGCGGGGGCTGGCGCCCATGGGTGCGGTCTCGTCGTCAAACTGGTGCCAACGACGGGCGGCAGTGCGGCTCAGCCGCGTCAGGATGGTGAACCAGCGCGGTGGCGGACTCGTCAGATGTCCCGGACTCGGACCGGGGTCCACCGTGGCTGGAAGCAGCCGGTCGAGCCCGGTGAGCACCCGCAGGGTGGTGGCCGGGGCGAGCCCGTGCAGTCGCATGCCCACCTTGGCCGCCGGAGTGAGTACCACCTCTGGCCGCCCCCGCAGGGTGGCATCTACGAGCTTGCGTGCAGCGCGCTCGGCGTTCATGGAGAGCAGCGGCAGGCTGTCGGCGGCCGCGAACCAGCGGTACTCGGCGTCCCGGTCGCCGGTGAACATGGCGTTACGCGGAGACCCGGTACGCATCAACCCGGGGACCCCGACCGTGACGGACACGCCCTCGCGTGCGACCTCGACTCGCAACCCCTCAGCGAACCCGACGGCCGCGTGTTTGGCCGCGCAGTAGGGCAGCAGGTGTGGAGCCGGCAACTTTCCGCCCACCGAGGTAATGGCCAGGATCCGCCCGCCGGTGCGGCGCAGGGCCGGAAGCGCGGCCAAAACCGGATGTACCAGCCCCCAGAACATCACGTCCATCGCTTGTGCGTAGTCGTCGGGCCGCATCGCCGCCGCGGGCCCGACCTGGATCAACCCTGCGTTGCAGACCAGAACGTCCAGCCGGCCGAACCGGGCCAGCGCCGCGTCGACCACCCCCCCCCCCGGCTTCGGCGGCCACGCCGATGTCCGCGGGCACACCGAGTACCTGGACACCGTGCCGCTCGAGGTCGGCGCGGGCGGCGTCGAGCCCGCCAGCCGATCGGGCGCAGAGCACCAGATCATGCCCACGTTCGGCGAGCTCGCGGGCGAGCAGGAATCCCAAACCACGGCTGGCCCCGGTAACCAGGGCGACCGGGCGGCCCTCAGGCCCGCTGGCGTCGTCGCTCATCTCTCGGGGTTACCCGCTGAGCAGGGATCGCATGCACGGGCCGATCCGCATCATCAGGAGCGGAGGTCCTCCACTGGGGGGCAGCAGCACATGAGGTTGCGGTCTCCGTGGGCCTGGTCGATCCGCCGAACCGGCGGCCACACCTTCGCGCCCGTCCGGCCTGTCGGGTAGGCGGCGAGTTCCCGGCTGTACGGGTGGTCCCACTTGTCGGCCAGGCAACTCGCGGTGTGCGGCGCACAGCGCAGCGGATTGTCGTCGACGGGCCACTCCCCCTCGGCGACCCGGTCGATCTCGTCCCGGATCGCGATCATCGCATCGCAGAACCGATCAATCTCGGCAAGATCCTCGCTCTCGGTGGGTTCGACCATCAGGGTGCCGGCCACCGGGAAGGACATCGTCGGGGCATGCAGGCCGTAGTCGACCAGCCGCTTGGCGACGTCCTCCACGGTGACGCCGGTGGCCTTGGTGATCGCCCGCAGATCCAGGATGCATTCGTGCGCGACCAGCCCAGCGAGACCAGCCTGCGGGCTCGAGTCATCCGCACGGCTGCCGGCGTAGAGCACGGGGAAGTGCGGTTCAAGGCGTCGGGCGACGTAGTTAGCGGCCGCCACCGCGGTGAGCGTGGCGCGGCGCAGGCCATCGGCACCCATCATCCGGATGTAAGCCCAGCAGATCGGCAGGATCGACGCGCTGCCCCACGGTGCTGCGGCTACCGGTCCCACCGTGGCGTCGGGGGCCGTCTCCGGGTGCCCAGGTAAGAACGGTGCCAGGTGAGCTCGCACGCCGATCGGTCCCACACCTGGGCCGCCGCCGCCGTGCGGGATGCAGAACGTCTTGTGCAGGTTGAGGTGACTGACGTCGGCGCCGAAGCGCCCGGGCCTGGCCAGCCCCAGCAGCGCGTTGAGGTTGGCGCCGTCTACATAGACCTGTCCCCCCGCGTCGTGCACGAGTTCGCAGACCTGCGTCACAGCGCGCTCGTACACCCCGTGCGTGGACGGATAGGTGATCATGATGGCGGCCAGCTCAGCACCGTGCTTGGCGATTTTCGCGCGGAGGTCGTCGAGGTCGACGTCGCCGTTGCGGTCACACCCGACGACCACGACCCGCATCCCGGCCATCACCGCCGACGCCGCGTTGGTGCCATGCGCGCTCGACGGGATGAGGCAGACGTCGCGACCGGTTTCACCGCGGCTGCGGTGGTAGGCACGGATCGCCAGCAGACCCGCGAACTCGCCCTGGCTGCCGGCGTTGGGCTGCAGGCTGACCGCGTCGTACCCGGTGAGTGCGGCCAGCCAGCGCTGCAGGTCGCTGACTACGTCGAGCAAGCCCTGCGCATCTTCCCGCGGCGCGAACGGGTGCAGCTCGGCGAACTGTGGCCAGCTGATCGGCTCCATCTCGGCAGTGGCGTTGAGCTTCATCGTGCAGGAGCCCAGCGGGATCATGCTGCGGTCCAGCGCCACGTCCTTGTCGGCCAGCATGCGTAGATAGCGCAGCAGCGCTGTTTCACTGCGGTGAGCGGAGAACACCGGGTGGGTGAGGAACGGTGAGGTTCGCCGTAACGCGTCAGGGATCGCGTCCGGAATCTCGCGATCGAGGACGTCCGGATCGCCGGCCGGTACATCGAAGGCCTCCCATACCTCCCGAAGGTGCTCCCGAGTTGTGGTCTCAGCGCAGTTGATCCCGACATGATCGCGGTCGGCCTGCCGCAGGTCCACGCCGGCCGCGCGAGCGGCCCTGACCACCTCGGCGGCCCGGCCTGGCACCCGGGCGAAGACCGTGTCGAAGAACGCGTCGGACACCACGTCGACGCCGCCGTCGCGCAGCCCAGCGGCGAGCACCGCGGCCATCCGGTGCGCCCGCCGCGCGATGTCCCGCAGCCCCTCCGGGCCGTGGTACACCGCATACATAGAGGCGATCACGGCCAGCAGCACCTGCGCGGTGCAGATATTGCTGTTGGCCTTGTCTCGACGAATGTGCTGCTCACGAGTCTGCAACGTCAGGCGCAACGCCGGCGAGCCATCTGCGTCGCGGGACACCCCGACCAGCCGGCCGGGCAGCTGGCGCTCCAGGCCGGTGCGCACCGCCAGATAGGCGGCGTGCGGCCCACCGAAACCCATCGGCACGCCGAAGCGCTGAGTGGATCCGATCGCCACGTCGGCGCCGATCTCTCCCGGCGGTACCAGCAACGTCAGCGCGAGCGGGTCGGCCGCGACGGCTACCGCCGCGCCGCGTTGGTGTGCCTGCTCGATCAGCAGCGCGTGGTCGCGCAACGCACCGGAAGCACCCGGATAGGACAGCAGCACTCCGAAGAAGTCGCCGTCCGGCAGCCCGCTGCCCACATCTGCGGTCTCCAGCTCGATCCCCAGCGGCTCAGCACGGGTAGCCAGCACAGCCAGCGTCTGCGGCAACGTGTCGGCGTCGACGACGAATCGCGATGACGTGGTCCGGCTCGCCCTATGCAGCAAGGTCATCGCCTCGGCGGCCGCCGTGGCTTCGTCGAGCAAGGATGCATTGGCCAGCGGTAGACCGGTGAGGTCACAGATCATCGTCTGGAAGTTGAGCAGCGCTTCCAGCCGACCTTGGGAGATCTCCGGTTGATAAGGCGTGTAAGCGGTGTACCAGGCCGGGTTCTCCAGCACCGAGCGGCGGATCACCGGCGGTGTCACGGTGCCGTGGTACCCCATCCCGATCATCGGTACCCGCGGGTGGCACCGGGCGGCCCGCTCGCGCAGTTCGGCCAACGCCTGCACGTCTGTAGCCGCCGTGGGAAGGTCCGCGACGGTTTCTGAGCCGACGCCTTGGTCGAGGAGGCCGGTCGGCAGCGCAAGCTGCGCGAGCTGCTCCAACGACTGCACACCGATCACATCGAGCATCCGAGCCACCTCAGCTGGACGCGGTCCGATGTGCCGATCGGCGAACGGAGTGCCGTGTTCCAGCTCGGACAGTGGACGACGGTCGGCTGTATTCATTGCGAAGGGTTTGCTCCTTCGGAGCCAGGGCAACGAGGGCGGGGAACTCTTCGGTACGGGATTGGCGACTACTCACCTACCGTACCCGTGGGGAGATCGACCCTTGCGCTCCCGGCACCCCGCTGTGACCAGCTACACAGCAGGGCGTTCAGCTGATTCGACGGGTCCGTCGGCGCTTGGTCAGCTCGTCCTCTGGAGCTGCCGCGACGTGCCCACCGTCGGCGCGCTCCGGGGGAAACTGTCTGATCGATCCGGCGATCTCCTTCATCGCACCGCTGACGGCGATGCCGAATACGCCCTGCCCACCCTGCAACAGATCCACCACCTCCTCAGGGGAAGTGCACTCATAGACCGTGGTGCCATCGCTGAACAGCGTGATTCGAGCCAAGTCACGCACTCCGCGGCGACGCAGGTGCTCGACGGCCACCCGGATGTTCTGCAGCGAGACACCGGTGTCCAGCAGCCGCTTGACCACTTTGAGGACCAGGATGTCCTTGAATGAGTACAGCCGTTGGCTGCCGGATCCGGAGGCGCCGCGAATCGACGGTACAACCAGATTCGTCCGCGCCCAGTAGTCCAGCTGACGGTAGGTGATCCCGGCGATCTGGCAGGCCGCTGGACCTCGGTAGCCGAGCAGCTGGTCGGTCACGCCATGCGGATCAGCTAGAACAGACTCGGGGAACAGGGTGCCCTGCGCGGCCGGCTCGCCCGCTGCGGACTGCGAGACGTCATACGCCGAGGTGCCCGCTCCGCCCTGCGGTCCATCGACCACCCAATGCCTCCCACGCCTTGCGTCGGTCGCCCGTGAGCCACGCGGCCCGCAGCGGATCCTCCGGCGGTTCGGGGCGAATCACACCGGCCCGACTTGCTGTGAGGGTCGACGGTAGGCGTCGGTGAGTGGTCGGTCAATCCGACGCGCGGAGCCTCACCCTCAACGTCAGCTTAAGGATAGCGTCCCTCAAGTATCCGCTCCGCGACAGCGTTC
>QHBY01000366.1 GCA_003244245.1 Pseudonocardiales bacterium | reverse complement strand
CCCCACCATCGTTCAGCGACCTCTCGGCCGAGTCGTCGGCGCAGCAGAAACCAAGATTCGACTAACACATGGTCACTGGTCACCAGCCGGTCACCGCCACCGAGTACTGCCTTGGCCACAGCATTGGCTCGATCGCCGGTGTCCGCGGCGGCATAGAACATCGAGCTGTCGACGAAGAGGGTCATCGGTCGGGCGGCAGACGCTCAGCGTCCACCGCTTCGCCGATGTAGCGATCCTTGTGACTGGAGACATCCGAACCGGTTGACCTCCCGAGGTCGAACAGGCCCGATGCACCGGAGGGAGCCGCGGGTTGGTCCAGGTCGGCGTCGACGAGCCGACGGAGGTACTCGGCGAGCGAGACGCCGAGCTCGGCTGCGCGGGCTCTTGCGCGCCGGTGCGCCTCGGGCCGCAAGCTGATCTGCGTTCGTAACATCATTGTGGCTCCAGCTTTACTCTAACGCCCGCGGCTCGCGCAACAAGCGATGGGAGCATGGGTGGCTCTACCGCTCGCCCCATCACGCATCCGGGAGAGCATTCTCCCGCTCAAAGAACGCTCTCGGAGATGCACTGTGGAGAGCCGCCACTGGCCTGCTCGCGGGCTCGGTAGGGTGGGCTCGCCATCGTCCTTGCGGGCCGCCGATGAGGGGATGAGGGACACTACGGCCGCCGACCAGAATTTCTATGAGGTCCTCGGAGTGGGTGAGGATGCCGACGCGCGCGTCATCCGTGCCGCCTACCGGCGCTTGGCCAAGCGATGGCATCCGGACGCGAGCTCTGCCAATGGCGGCGACGAGGCGAAGTTCCGCCTCGTGACGGCTGCCTATGAGGTCCTGCGCGATCCGGGCCAGCGAGCTGAATACGACCGGTATCTAGCGCAGAGGCGGAGGGGCGAGAACGGGGCGGGCTTCGAGGAGCCGCCGTCGACTGTACGCTGGTGGGTCCCCGAGGACGGCAGTCCGGTAGCCCAGGATGTCGCCGCCCACGGCCCGCCGCCAGGCTATCGACCACCTGGTGCCGCGGACGCACCCCAGTCCTCTCCTGGTGCCGCCCACGCACCCCAGTCCTCCGCTCCTCCCCGTACCCGAAGAAGCTGGACGGCCGGGGTGGTGTGGACCCTGGCCGCCCTGGCGGCGGTGTTCGGGCTGTGGGGCGCGGTTCTCATCGTGGCCGCTCTGGTATTGCGCCGAAGCTCGCTGGCGCGCCTGGGCGCGTGGCTGCTCCAGGGCGTCGGGTGGATTGCCCTCGTGTATTCGGTCCAGCCGGACCACGGTATCCTGACGGCCGTACTGGTGGTCGCCTACTTCGGTCAGTTCGTGGACATGGCCACACGCGGCAAGGGCATCATCAAGGAGTTCATCGCACGGCGCCAGGTACGGGCGAAGAGATGAAGGACGGTTGATGGCGCGAGGTCGGGGTCCCGGATTCTTCGGCGAGATTGCGGCATGGGCGCTCGCCGAAGTTGCCATTGAAGGCGTTCGCCGGTTCCAAGCGGAGGCCCAAGCCGCGAAGATGGCTGCTTTTGAGCGGGATCCGCTCCGCCGCCTCGGACTCGAGATCATCACCTCGACGATCGGTTTCTCGGCTGCCCTTGAAGTGGAGCGGAAGATAGGAGCGCTCGCACGCCAAAACCCCCATTGGTGGCTCGCCTCAGGAGTGGACCCGCTGGCTCGGGTTGGCGATGTGGACCACGTGCTGGCGACGGGAGAGACGCTCGTGTGCGTCGAGACGAAGAACGTGGGTATCGAGGAAGCCGCGGCAGCTCAGGCGGCGCGCGCAGCCGAAGCGCTGCGGCGACTCGACGATCGCAGGAGACAGACCGTGCCGATCGTCTGCATCGTTGCGTCCGACAGGGTCCCACGCCTGGTCTACACCGAGGACGGCGTCGCGGTCCGGGTCACCGGGCTCGACATGCTCCAGACGGTGATCCACGAAGCGGTCGAGGGCTGCTCCGGCTTTGACCCCGACGCCTCTCCGCGGCTGGCCCGCCAGATCTACCACGCACAACTTGAAGAGGAGCTTCGAAGCCAGGGCTTCCGCGAGCTTGCGCGCTCACTGTCCGGCCACGGCTGGGTGTGCGCCCGCAACGTTCGGCTCCACACGCTGTCGCGTCCTATCTCGCTGCTGACCCTTGGGCCGTCGGGGATCTTCGTGATCGAGCCACGGGGGATCGACCCACACCAAGCGACCTTGGCGGCCAACGAGGGTGCAAGGCAGCTTGCCAGTGCTCTCGTGCAATGCAGCGTCGAAGTCATCCCCGTGGTCGCGGGGACCGAGTCCGACACGCTCGCACATCTGCGCGCTGACAACGGGAAGCTGGCCTGGGCCGTGCCCGTAAACCATCTCGCGGGAGCGGCCTATCGTGCGGGGCGCCCCGGCTTGGCGGAGCCGGAGCTCCGGCGTATAAGGGATCCGGCGCCTCAGTGGTCGTATCGCACCTGGTTCGATGAAGAGCAGGAGCAGATCAATTGGTACTGGAGCAGGGGGGAGCGAGGCCCCACAGCTGCTGGGTAACGCGAGAACCTAGACTCCGCGCCCAATGGCCGAGCGTCGCCTGCAGGG
>QHBY01000365.1 GCA_003244245.1 Pseudonocardiales bacterium | reverse complement strand
GGGCCAGCCTCCGATGGAACCCCCTTGGAGATCGGCGTGCTGGCGATCGAGGGGGACGATCCGGTCGCTGTTCACGCGATGCCGCTCCGCTCGAAGTTTCGCCGGCTTCTCGACTAGTGAGGCATCCAACGCGACACACCGACCATGAGATCGAGAAGGCCGCCGAGCGATTCGAGCAGCTCGCCGACCAGCTCGACCCGGCGAGCGTCGACGTCGACCACACCGACGACCTCCGCCAAGTCGCCGCTGTCTCAGAAGCGATACGCGCAAACGAGGCTCGGCTGCGGGAGGCCGTCGAGATCGCCCGCGCGCACGGCAGGTCGTGGAACGAGATAGCGCTCGCACTCGGGGTTTCTCGGCAGGCGGCGCGCCAGCGGTTCACCGAAAAGGCCAGCGTCTGAGGCGGGCTGACCGGCGCGGGTTCCTGCGTCCAGGCTCTTCGACGTTACGCGCGACGACCGACGCCCGTGAGGATCTCGCGGATTCGCAGGGGACCACCGGCGTCCGACGCGAGGGGTGGTGTCGGGCCACCTGCCCCGGCACGCATCCCCTCCAAAACCTCGAGCAGCGCCTCCCCGGATGACCGCCGCGGAGAGAAGCCAAGCTCATCACGGGCTCGGGTCGTGTCCATGATCGGAGTTGCGAGGCCCATGTCCAGCCAGCCGGGAGAGATCGGCTGGAGTCGAAGCAGCCAGGACAGCCGGAGGCCCGCCCGTACGACGGACGGCGCCACCTCGACCAGGCGCGCTCTCAGCAGGGAAGCGATCTCCTTGCCGGTGAGTACCGGTTCGGAAGCGACATTGAACGCTCCGCGGACGGTGCCCGTGACGGCGAGGCGGTAGGCCTGGGCAACGTCGTCGGTGTGCACGGCCTGCACCGCCAGTCCGGCTGGCAGCGGCAGCACGGGGAGCAGGCCGGGCTTGAGCAGCGATCCGGGCAGAAACGGTCCAGCGAAGTACCGCCGGATCTCCGACGCCGCCTCTCGTTTGAAGATCAGCCCCGGCCGCAGGCGCACGACGCGGATCGCGGGGTGCTCAGCCTCGAAGCCATCGAGCATGCGCTCAACCTCGGATTTGTGCCGCGAGTAGTAGGAGGACCCGATGCCGTGCGTCGACCAGGACTCCGGCACACGTTCGTTCCCCGGGCCGGGGGAGTAGGCCCCGACTGAGGACGCATATACGAGCGCGGGCACGCCGGCGTCGGCCACGGCACGCAGGAGCAGCCGAGTCCCGCCGACATTCACGGAGGAGAGCTCGCGCTCGTCTCGGGAGGGCTGGATCAGCCACGCGAGGTGAACGACGGCGTCGGCGCCCCGCAGGATCTCGACGAGGCCGTGGTGACGGATGTCCGCTGTGGTCCACTCCGTCTTCGGCGAGGTCCACTCCGGTCGGCGCCGCGCCACCCCCACGATCTCCTGCACGGCCGGATCGCCTGCCAGCGCGGAGACCACGCTGGTGCCGACGTTCCCCGTCGCGCCGATCACAACGACTCGCATCGCCTGCCCCTACCCGAAGACCCGCGCAAGAAACGATTCGTCCGCGCCCTTCGGATGATCGATCAGCTTCATGATGAACGTGAACGCCGCTTCTGGGCGACGGCACGGACCAGCTGCGCCTTGCTTGCCCATCTTTGAAACGCCCCTCGATCCCAAGCCTGGCGGCCTCGTGCCGCAGCTCGCTGACCGTCATTGCCCCGGCGCCGCTGCCCGTGTCCTTCGAAGCTCCACGCTTACGGGCCGCAGCCTTGGCTCCCTCGCGGCCAAGCGCACTGCGGGTCTTGCTCGAGAGCTTCGTGATGGTCTTCTCTCACGCGCCCCGCCTGCGCCTTCTTGACGTTCTTGCGCGCAGCCTGGCGCTCTTTCTCTGTCGCCATCTACTCCCTCCTTGCGGTCAGCTGAGGTATTACCCCGCAGGATGAGAGCCATTCATCATGCAAAGCTCGCCGCCCACGACCAGCAAGCCCGACCGGCGGCCGTGGTACGGGCCGGGTGAAAACGGAAAAGGAGCACGGGCATGAGCAAGAAGGCGCGCGATGTGATGAGTGGTGGTGCCGACTGCGTCGGCGAAAACGAATCGATCGCCGAGGCCGCGAAGAAGCTTTCGGACCTCGATGTTGGTGCGATGCCGATCTGCGGTGAGGACGATCGCCTCAAGGGCATGCTGACCGATCGCGACATCGTGGTGAAGGTGCTCGCCGAGGGCAAGGACCCGAGCGAGATCAAGGCCGGGGAGCTCGGCCAGGGCAAGCCGGTGACGATCGGCGCAGACGACTCGGTCGAGGAGGCGCTGCGCACAATGACCGAGGAGAAGGTCCGCCGCCTGCCGGTGATCGACGGCCACGACCTGATCGGGGTGGTCAGCCAGGCAGACCTGGCCAAGGAGCTCTCCGACGATCAGGTCGGCGACCTCGCCGAAGCGATCTCAGCAGCGGACTAGCCCGTCGACCAGTGGTGGATGCTAGGACGGGTCGCGGTCGGGCTGGACGAGCATGAGTCGTCGCCGCGGCACTGTCAGATCTCTTACAGATCGGCCACCCGGGTGCCGCTACTTTGCCCCGCCCGCTGGTTAGGGTCGGTTAAGGCGATCAACGAGCTGCAGGGCGATGACTGTCTGTTCGGGAGTACGGGAGACGATCAGCTCACCGGGGCCACCGGCAACGACGTGCTCGACGGCGGCGACGGCGGCGACCTGTTGAGCGGGTCAGACGGGCAGGACACGCTTTTTGGGGGACCTGGCGAAAACGACCTACGCAGAGAATCGATTCGGATCCCCAGTCCGCCCACGATGCGCTGCAGCTCCGGGACCAGCTCGGTCTGCTCGCGGATCCGGGTGAGCTCTGAGCGGATCGGGGCCACGTCTCGGGCCGCTTCAGCCAGCGAGTCCAACGCCTGCACCACCCGCTCGCGGAAGGCGCAAGGGCGCGAGCAGGCCGCTCAGCACGCTCGCACCTCGATGCTCCGGATCGTCTGAGGGCACCGCGGGACCCTACACTCGGCCGGCCCCGGGCCCGTCGCCACCAGCGCCCGAGCCCTACCCGCGGCGTCAGTGGTGGAACGAGGAGCGCTCGTCGGTGGCGGGCCCGATGCTCCCGTGGCGCTCGAGCCGCTCGGTCGTCGCGCGCAGGTCGTCCAGCAGCGCCTCCGCGAGATCTCGTGAGAACCCGTTGCGCACGCACACGCGCAGCACCGCCATGTCATCGATCGCCGGCGGCATCCTGTAGGCCGGGACGATCCAGCCGCGGCCGCGCACCAGCTCTGACACGTCGTAGACGCTGTAGCCCGCATCGGGAGCTGCGATCCGGAAGGCGAAGACCGGCAGGTCGTCGCCGTGCGAGAGCAGCTCGTAGGCTCCCAGGTCGGCGATCCCTTTCGCGAGCCATCGCGCGGTGTTGCGCGAGGACTGCTGCACACGGCGGTAGCCCTCTCGGCCCAGGCGCAGCATTGAGTAGTACTGGGCGACGACCTGGGCGCCCGGCCGCGAGAAGTTCAGCGCGAAGGTCGGCATGGTCCCACCGAGGTAGTCGACGTCGAAGACCAGCTCCTGCGGGAGGGCGTCGTGGTCGCGCCAGACCACCCAACCGACGCCCGGGTACACCAGCCCGTACTTGTGGCCGGA
>QHBY01000364.1 GCA_003244245.1 Pseudonocardiales bacterium | reverse complement strand
CAGTAGTCGAGGGCCTCGGCCATGATGGTGTTGATCGTGACCATCGGGACGGCGACCGTCTGCATCGAGCCTGGCGCGCGGAACTCGAACCGATTGCCGGTGAACGCGAAGGGGCTGGTCCGGTTGCGATCGCCCGGGTCGGTCGGCAGAACGGGGAGCGTGTCGACGCCGATCATCATCGTGCCCTTGCTCTTCGACGAGGTCGCCGCACCCTTGGCGATCTGCTCGAAGACGTCCGCGAGCTGGTCGCCGAGGAAGATCGAGATGATGGCCGGTGGGGCTTCGTTGGCTCCGAGACGATGGTCGTTGGTCGCCGACGCCACCGATACCCGCAGCAGGCCCGCGTACTTGTGCACCGCCCGGATGACAGCCGCGCAGAACACCAGGAACTGCGCGTTGTCGTGGGGGGTGTCGCCAGGAACGAGCAGGCTACCCAGATCGGCGTTTCCGAGTGAGAAGTTGACGTGCTTGCCGGAGCCGTTGACCCCGTCGAACGGCTTCTCGTGAAACAGGCACTCCATGCCGTGCTTCTTTGCGATGGTCTTGAAGGTCGTCATCAGCAGCTGCTGATGGTCGGCCGCAACGTTGCCGCGCTCGAACATCGGCGCGATCTCGAACTGTCCGGGTGCGACCTCATTGTGACGGGTCTTGGCGGGGATCCCCAGCTTGAACAGCTCACGCTCGGTATCCATCATGAAGCCGAGCACGCGCTCGGGGATGGCACCGAAGTAGTGGTCATCGAACTCTTGGCCCTTCGGAGGCTTGGCGCCGAACAGTGTGCGACCGGAGTTCAGCAGGTCCGGGCGGGCCAGGAAGAAGTGCCGATCGATCAGGAAATACTCTTGTTCGGGACCGCAGAACGACACGATGTGACCGGCATCTTCGTGACCGAACAGTTTCAGGATGCGCTCGGCCTGGGTGGCCATCGCCTGCTGCGAACGCAGCAGCGGGGTCTTGTGGTCGAGCGCCTCGCCGGTCATGGACACGAAGATCGTGGGGATGCACAGCGTGTTGCCGTTCGGGTTCTCGAGTACGTACGCCGGGCTCGTCACATCCCAACCGGTGTACCCGCGGGCCTCGAACGTATTGCGCAGCCCGCCGCTCGGGAAGCTGGACGCGTCCGGCTCGCCCTGGATCAGCGACTTGCCGCCGAACTCGGCGAGCGCCGAGCCGTCGGAGACGGGTTCGAGGAAGCTGTCGTGCTTCTCAGCGGTGAGACCGGTCAGCGGGTAGAAGACGTGCGCGTAGTGGGTCGCGCCCTTCTCCAGCGCCCAGTCTTTCATCGCGGACGCCACGGCGTCGGCGACCATGGGATCGAGAGGCGCTCCGCGCTCGATGGTCGCTATCACCGACTTGTAGACCGACTTGGGCAGGCGCTTCTGCATCACGACCTTGCTGAACACGTTCTCGCCAAAAACCTCGCCGGGAGTCTCGGTGTCGGTGAAGCTGACGGCGGGGGGCACATAGGCCTCGACGTCCTTGATCGCCTGCAAACGGACGGTGTTTCCACTCATCTTCTCGCCTCTCGCCCAGGTATTTGCGCTCCGCAGCTGTTCGCGAAGCCCAGCCGCCGAACTGTACGGCGCCGCTATAGCGGGAGTGTTTCGCTCCTGTGAGCGCTGCAATGCGGGGAGCAACTGAGCGGCCCCAGCGCCCACTGATTAGGCCGAGTGGCGCAGAAACCCCTGACCAGACCATGGACGCCCGTGCAGTTTCGGACACGAATTGGAGTGACCACAATTCGGAGAGTTATGGACACTTCGGTTCGGGCGTGTCCTCGGTTCCGGGGTGGTCGCTAGTGTCGCGTAATGATGTCCATTGAACGGTCGGCGGTGGTCGAGGACGTTGTCGGTGGTTTTGGTCCACACGTGCGCGATCCCCAACTCAGCGGCCAGCAGCAGCGAGGACCAGTGGTGTCAGGGGCGCGGTACCGTGTGTGCATGATCCGGAGGTGGCAGTTGTGTCGCTGACCTCGCAGCTCCACTACGGTGCCCTCGGAGCATGGTGCGCGGCATCCCTGGCCGGCACCGCCACGCTCGTCGATGAGCTCCAGGCTGCCGCTGTTGGCCACTCGCCGGTGCGACCGCCTGGCGATGTCGTCGACCGCGATCACTGGGCAACCATCGGTGGCGCATTCGGGCACCGTTTAGCGTTCGCCGTCGCCCATCAACCGCCCTACGCCGCATACCTGGGAGCAGCGTGCGCCGGATTGCTCGGTGGTTCCACGTTGCACCGCGTGCTCACCCGCTGGCCTGGCGTCCCCGACCTCGGTGCTGACCCGCTCGACGACCAGCCCGGCACGGCCGATGCCCTGATCGACAGCTTCACAGACCAGTTGATCGACTATCTTGCAGAGCACGCCGTTCCCGGTGTGATCGCCACCATCCGACGGGCGGAAGAGATCCTCGCCCGGGCTTGCTGGGTCCTGACCGGGTGGGAACACGCCTACCGCAGCGGAGCCCTACCTCCGGCGATCGCCCGCGCGCACGAGGAACTGCCGTGGACGCCGGCCCAGGACGACGCTGAGACCACTCGGGCTACAGTGGACCTGCTGCTGTTGAAAACACCGGGGCACCTCACGCAGGAATTGGTCACCCTCGCGGGCCGGCTCCACGCCAGCGGCTGCCTCGATCAGCTCCGGGCGCTGGCCGGGAACCCACCGACCGGCGTGGCGCTCGGTCTCACGCAACCGGTGTTCGTACCGCACTGGGCTGACGGGGACGTCATCGTCGGCGACACCCTGCTCGACGTCAAAACCGTGATCTCCCTCCGGGACCGCGACCAAGTCGCCCGGTGGCTCTACCAGCTGCTCGGTTACGCGTGGCTGGATAGCACCGCCGACCTCTACGGGATCCGCAACGTCGGGTTGTACCTCGCGCGCCACGGTGTACTCGTCACATGGCCACTGGACTACTTCGAGCGAACTCTCGTGCACATCCCAGGGTGCGTCCCACCGGCACGCCGGGAATTCCTCAGCCACGCCGTCGACGTTTCGGCCCTCGAATGCGCTGTGCGGTTCGATACCCCCGCGGCGCGAACCCGCAACACCGTCTAGCGCGGACTTGGCAGCGTCCTGCTCACCACCTAGCACCTCACCAACCGCCGTCAGGCCGCCCGGTGACAAGCCGCCTGCGCGTGCTGTGGTGGCAGTTGCGCGAGGTCGGTGGCGCCGCTCCGGTGGAAGACTATCGCCTGACCAGGTACGGTGCCGGTGCGAGGGCAGTCGGGGGGGATCTCGTCAACTCGGCGATGACTAAGCGTTGACCGCACGGCCGCGGTTCGGCTGTCGAGTCACGGGCAATCGGGGCGCGGAGGACGATGATTACCGAGGGAGATCGCCCTAAGCCTCCAGAGCTGGTCAGTCTTTACGCTGCAATCCCAGCAGTGTTCGGGACGTTGAAAGAGGAATTTCAGGTTCCCAATACCTACGAACTTGTGTTATATCATGTGGATGCCGCGGAGCCGTTCTTGCGGAATACAGTTGACATTGCTGCAATCACTATGCGGAAGATCCAAGCGTTGCGCTGGGTGGCTAAGCCCGGTGTCGAGACCACGAATGCTATTGTTGTAACTCTTGCTGCAGATCTCTTACGGTCGCTTGATTATCTGGTGAAGTGCTGTAACGATCAAACCAACGCCGATTCGCTGACGAGGTTCAAGCACCCGATAGCGCCCTCGGAATCCCGACCGGCGCAATCGGGCCCACTCGAACGCGAGCCCTACAACAGCTACGAGACAGACTCGACAAACACAAGCCGGAAGAAGAAGTCTGTCGATAACCACAACGCTGCCCAGCTTGAGTGGGCATCACAATCACTGATCTGGACACTTCCGGTAGTAGTCCACGTCAGTTCGCGACCAAGAACGTTGCCAAAGATCATTACTACGTGTGAGCCTACCCGTGCGGTCCGTTAGCTGCCCATCTCGGTTGTGCCGCTTGCACGGCTGGGACAGGTGACTTCGGGCATGGTGCCTACCGCCCTGAGATGACCACGTAGAACCGGTCGGATGGGGCCACAGGCTGGCGCACTGCACCTGACGGCACGACGCTCGTTGATCTCGTCCATTGGACGTACGGCGGTCGCCCCGCGATACTGTCGACCGGTGATCACGGCACCCCGTAACCGCGACGAGCTGCGAGCCGTCAAGGGCCTGGAGAAGAAGATCCACGCCGGTGACGCCTACGTCGCTGCGCGTGAGGCGGCAATCCGTACGGCCCCTGGCATCCGCAACGACGCGATCCGCGCTCTGGCTTGCCATGCGCCGGCGGAAGAGCTCGACGAGCGGCTCCCACAGCACCAGCGACGTAAGGGCGCACCAGAAACGCCCGATGAATGATCCCCAGCGGCGTGTGAGCGCCGCAGGTCCAACGTTAAGGAGGAGGCACTGATGAGCACCAACGACCCTATGCGGGACCTCCGCGAATCGACCGATGCCCTTGATGAGGCCACACTCAGTTGCCTCGGCCACCTCGCCGATCAGGACTCCGAACTTGCCGAGTGGGTCAGGGCGGTCACTGCCCACTCTCGCGCGGTGGAAGCCGTAGTACAGCGCCTGGAGACCACCCTGAAAATAACCCGCATGAACGCCGGATTGGATCCGCTCTAGGCAGGAGTCCGCAGCCCGACCATCAAGCCGATCCCGCGTCTCATCCAGTTCACCGTCCAAGATTCCTCCCGACGGGGGCCAGGTCACGCTCGTCTCTGCGTTCCGCCCCCACCGGTTTCCGAGTCCTTCGCCGACACGCTTCTGCCCTACATGCGCGCCGATCGGCCGAACCGGCCCTGGGGGGCCCTGGCACCTTCCCGGTACCTACCCCCAAGGCCCCCACCAAGCAGATCACTCGATCAACGGAGCCTGCGAATGCCGCACCCCCGGCAGAGCACCTTCAGCGGCGGGCCAGCCGCCGCTCCGACCTGCTGCCGTAGTCAAGATTGTAGTACGCGAACACCTCAGGCTCCGCCGTAGCGGTCAGCTCCCCGTCGGTGTCGATCGCCGGGGCGCCGTGGACCACCTTCTTGGGGTACTGCACCCGGACCGCATTCGGCGAGACCGTCGCACCAACCACCGGCACAAACGCCAACCGGTGCCGACTGATCATGCCCACCTTGACCGTGACGAAGCTTGGTTCATCACTGATCGTGTCAACGTAAACGGCTTCCAGAATCCCGATCTTGTTGCCCTCGCAATCGATCACATTGTGACCCAACCAGTCCCGGAGATTCTCCGCGGCGAACATGGGATCCGACTACCCATCCGGCCCCACCCCAAACCCCCCACCGAACACGCTGCCGGGCCATGACGATCCCGCTGTGGGGTTCCAGAAGTCGACCTGTGCCGCTGACCTGGGTGATCGGTGTGCCCGGCTGACGGGGCATGATCGTGAGCCGTGTCGTTGCGTCTGCTCTACTCGGTCTCCTGCGGCTGCTGAACCTGCTGTTGTTGCTCGGCCGCCCGTCGGCACCCAAGGACGTCGAACTCCGCAGCCAGATCGAGAACGTGAACTCTCCACCATCGACGATCTCGACGGACCTGGGGAGGTACCTGACGCTATGTGGCAACAGGCACCGAGCGGCCTCCGACCAGCGCAGAGCGCTCATGATCCCGCTGCTCGGTTATTGGAGGCTCGGCGCCATGGATTCGTAGGTACGCAACAGCACAAAGATGCGGCAGGTTGTCGACGTACAACGCACCCGCGAAGGGGACCACGCCAGCAACCGGCGAGGGACGGTCGAGATCGTGGCGAACTGAACCAATGTTAGCCCTGACAAGTGTTTGCAGACTCTTGAACTGCACCTTGCGTAAAAATTATCATGTCGGGGCATTGCCACAGTTAGAAGCTGGAACAGAAAGTGCAGAGACTGACTCTAGTCAGCCCCACGTTAGCCCATTCGGGTGGTATGTGCGTGGACCCAGTTACATCACAGCACAGGGGCCGCCGATGTCCACCGCAACTGACTCAACCTCCCCGCTCGTGTTTCTTCCCATGGACGAAGTCGGCTGAGAAACGTTTGTGATCGTTGTGGGGCCTGAGCTTGCGGATCGATCTGACGCGTCCGAATTTGGTAACGGAAGATCACGACTACGGAGGTTCTTCATGGATCGCAACATCAGGCGGCGGCTCGGCGTTTTCGTCTCCTCCGGCATCCTGGCAACCGGTTTGGTGCTGGCGGCCGGGAGCACCGCCTTCGCCTCAGACAACGGCGGGGACGGTGGCCCCGGCGGGATCGCGGTAGGGACCGCCCT
>QHBY01000363.1 GCA_003244245.1 Pseudonocardiales bacterium | reverse complement strand
ATTCCCCCCGGCTACTCGGCGTAATTACCTCTCGTCCACTGCGTTGTCGACGGATCCAGGCCGCCCGCGCTGGACCGAGTCTGGCTGGATGGTGATCGCCGCCCGTGCCTTGGCGGTCTTGACGGCGGAGGTGAGGGTGGTGATGTCGTAGGCGCCGTAGTGTCGCCGTCCGTTGATGAAGAACGTGGGCGTGCCGGAGACGCCGCTGAGGCCGGCGGAGTCGACGTCTTCGGCGATTCGCAGCGCGTGGGTGTGCTTGCGCAGGTCGTTGCGGAATCGTTCGACATCGATGCCGAGGTTGGTTGCGTAGCGGTTCAGATCGGCCGGCCGCAGATCTCCCTGATGGTCCAACAGCAGGTCGTGCATTGGCCAAAACGCATCTTGGCTGGCTGCAGCCTCGGCGGCTTCGGCCGCCAGCTGGGCCCGCGGGTGGACGTCGGTGAGGGGAAGGTGCCGCCAGACGTAGCGCACATCGCCGTAGTCGGCGAGCAGCTCGCGGATGACGGGTTCTGCCTGACCGCAGTAGGGGCATTCGAAATCACCGTATTCGACCATGGTCACCAATGCCTCGGCTGGACCGCGGATGTGGTCGCGATCCGGATCGACCGGTTCGGCCAGGTCGATGATGGACTCCGCGGTGCCCAGCAGGGCTCGGGTTCGCCGCCGTGCCGGGAGCAGCGCGGTGACGCCGAAGACGGCCCACGCCGCAACGGATGCGCACAACGCCGCTGACAGCACACCGAGCTTGGCCTCCTGCAGCTGCGCGCCGCCGAAGGCGAGGGTTGCGATCAGCAGGGACACGGTGAAGCCGATACCGGCGATGGCGCCGCCACCGGCGATGGCGGCCCAGCCGACCGGAGGACGCAGCTGGGCCCGGTTCAGCCGGGTGACGAGGCCTGAGCTGCCGACGATGCCGATCGGCTTCCCAGCCACAAGGCCGATCAGGATTCCGAGGGTGATCGGCGAGGTGTAGGCGCGGGAGAGGAACTCGCCGCTGATCGCGATGCCGGCGTTGGCCACGGCGAACAGCGGCACGATCAGGTAGCTGGTCCAGGGGTGGTAGAGCTGCACCAAGCGTTCGTTGGGTGACAGCGCCGCCGTGAGCCCGGTGCTCGCCGAGCGCGCGAGCTCCGGGGTCGGCTGCTCGCGGAAAAGCCGGAACAGGCCCGTCGCTCGCTCGAGGTCTTCGCGCGCGGGTGGATAGGCGTAGGTCAGCAGCCCCATCACCAGGCCGACGGTGACGGGGTCGACGCCGGAGAACAACAGCGCCACCCACGCGGCCGTGCCGAGTAGTGCGTAGATCAGGCCGTGCCGGATCCGGCTGGCGCGGACGAGCAGGAGCACCCCGAAGATCGCTAGCGCGATGACGAGCGGCCCCAGCGCGACGTGCCCGCTGTAGACCGTCGCGATCACTGCGAGCGCCACGACGTCGTCGACGACGACGACGGTAAGCAGGAAGGCTCGCACGGAGTCCGGGAGGCGCCGCCCGACCAGCGCGAGCAGGCCGAGTGCGAAAGCCGTGTCCGTCGACATCGCGACACCCCAGCCGTGTGCCGACGGGCGCCCCGCGTTCACGGCCAGGTAAATCGCGACCGGCACGACCATCCCGCCGATACCCGCCGCCAGCGGGAGCGCGACCCGCCGCCTCTCGCGCAACTCACCCATGTCGAACTCGCGGCGTGCTTCCAGCCCGATGATGAAGAAGAAGAACGTCATCAGGCCGCTGTTCACCCACTCACGAAGGGTCTGGGACACGCCAGAACCCCCGAGCCGGATCGACAGCGGCATCTGCCACACCGCCTCATACGACGCCACATCAATGTTCGCCCAGATCAGCGCGGTCAGGGTGGCGACCAGCAGGACTGCGGCGCTGCCGGACTCGGTGCGCAGGAAGGCACGCAGCGGCGTCTGAAGACTGCGCGCCCACGCCGTCCGCCCGGCGAAGGGCGCGGTGGAGGCCTCGGGCTCGGTCATTTGTTCAATCCTCATCCGCGCTGCGGAGGTCGCGGTCGGCGGGCTGGGCGGGCGACACTGGTTAGCGAGACCTGGCGTGGTCTCTGGACAGCGCGACGTCAGGAGGACCTCGATGAAGCTGGGCCTGCACTACTGGAATTACTCGACGCCGTCCGAATCGGCAAGGATCGCCCCCACGCTCGCCGCCACGGCCCGCATCGCCGAGCAGGCAGGTTTGTCGTCGTTCACCGTGATGGATCACTACTTTCAGATGGAGGCGATGGCCTCGGTCGACGAACCGATGCTCGAGGGTTACACAACGCTGGGGTACCTGGCCGGCAGGACCGAGCGGATGACGCTGGGGCTGCTGGTGACCGGGGTGATGTACCGCTACCCAGGGTTGCTCGCCAAGATCGTGACTACTCTCGACGTGCTTTCGGGTGGCCGGGCGAGGTTAGGCATCGGTGCTTCGTGGTACGAGCGCGAGCAGTGGGGGCTGGGGGTGCCCGTGGTCCCGGTCGGCGAACGCTTCGAGCGGCTGGAGGAGACGCTGCGGATTTGCCTGCAGATGTGGGGTGAGGACAACGGCCCGTTCCACGGCCGGCACTACCAGCTGGCCGAGACGCTGTGCGTACCAGCGCCGGTCAGCCGGCCCCACCCACCGATCATGATCGGTGGCGGGGGTGAGAGGAAGACGCTGCGACTGGTGGCCCGATACGCCGACGCGTGCAATGTCTTCGGCACCACCCCCACCGAGGTCGCGCGCAAGTTCGAGGTGCTGCGCGAGCACTGCGCCGACGAAGGTCGGGACTACGACAGCATCGAGAAGACCGTGCTGGTTACCCGACCCGCGCTGGCGGACATCGACGCGTTCGTGGCCGACGTGGCCGATTACGGGGCGTTAGGCGCGACCGAGGTGCAAACCATGCCCGACCGGCATCCAGCCGAGTTCGCCGAGCAGCTCGCCGAGCAGGTCCTACCGAGGCTGTCCGCGCTCGGCTGACCGGCGTTGACGACCCGTTGCCGCTGGTTGTCTGCTTGTACAGTTGTGGCGCACACATGCGAGCGGCGATATTTCTGCGAGGCACACACCAAGCCTCTGTATCCCTACTCGAGCCGGGTGGAGTGATGACGGCTGATCAGCTCATGAACACCGGAGCCGAGCGGCAGACGGCCTGGGCCCGTGCAGTCCTCGCTGTCCACGACCTCTGCGAGGTCGCCTGCGAAGCGGAGTCCGTCGAGGGAGTCTACGACGCTGCCCTCACCGCACTCGAGCGCGCCATCGGCGTGCAGAGATCGTCCATCCTGGTGATCGACGGCCAAGACGTCATGCGGTTCGGGGCCTGGCGCGGCCTCTCGCAGGCGTACCGGATGGCCGTGGAAGGCCACAGCCCCTGGTCTGCCGACGCGAAGGATCCTCAGCCGATCCTCGTGCCCGATGTTGCGCTCGATCCGGCGCTGGCCGCGCTTCGTCCGGCGTTCGACGCTGAGCGCATCGCAGCGCTCGCGTTCATTCCCCTGGTCCACGCCGGCAGCCTGCTCGGCAAGTTCATGCTCTACTACGACAGCCCGCACCTCTTCGCCGAGGATGAGGTCCGTGTCGCATCCTCAATTGCGCGGTTCGTCGCCGGGGCGGTCGAGCGCAAGCGCAACGAGGTTGAACTTCGTCGCAGCCGCGAACACCTCTCCCTCGCGCTCGAGGCAGGAGCGATGGGGACGTGGGAGTGGGACATGGCGTCCGGGGAAGTCGTCTGGTCGCCCACGCTGGAATGGGTCCATGGGCTTGAACCCGGGACGTTCGAGGCGTTCCAGCGCGACATCCTCGCGGAGGATCTGGCGGCTGTGGTCGCCGCGGTCCGGCGGGCGACCAAGGACGGCGCTCCGTACGAGATGACGTACCGGATCCGTCGTCCGGACGGGTTTCCGCCAGCTGTTGCAGCGTTACCTCGATGCTCATCACCGCACGGTACGCGTAAGCCGTCAGCGGGCGCGTTATGCGGGGTCGCCTTGACGCTCATGGAACGTGAACATCCGGTCGGGTCGATGCGTGCATAGACCGGGCCGGAGTCGAGGAACTCTTCCCACTGCGATCCGTAGCGTGGAACGTAGATATCGAGCAGGGTCTGCCGGAGTTCAGTTCCCTCAGCGCTGCGCATATTGATGGGAACGGCGCGACCGTGGACGGTGACCGCGAGATCCTCCCCAGGCAGGTGTGTCGCGCTGACCTGCGGTCGATTTCTGATGTGGCGAAAGCGCACCGAGTCCGGTGCCGAGCCGAAGTGGAAAGCGCCACGAAGGAAGATGCCGTCAACCGGGCCGACGATCGGTCGCCCATCGGCGGTGACGGTCGCCAGGGCCAGCAGGCGCATACCAATCAGACGGTCGGCGACCTGGTGAGCACTCAGCCGCCGCTCCGGAGTGATGATGCTGAGGAGGTGCCGCCCGGCAGCCGCGTAGCTACGGTTGAGAAGCTCCTGCAGGGCGGCCAGGTCAGCTGGCGTCTCGTGCACATCAGCAATTGAACCAGCGTCACACTCGGCCCGTGGGTATTCGAGGATCATCGGAAGCTGCTGATGGCGGTGGCGTACCGGGTGCTGGGCCGGGTATGTGACGCGGAGGATGTGGTGCAGGAAGCCTGGCTGCGATTGCTCACCACCGGTGATGTCGCCGACGATGCGGCACTGGCCGACTCGGTGTCCCTGGCGATGCTGGTGGTGCTGGAGACGCTGCCACCGCTGGAACGGGCGGCGTTCGTGTTGCGGGAGGTGTTCTCGTACTCCGACATAGCGGAGATCATCGGCCGGAGCGAAGCCGCGGTGCGGCAGCTGGCGTCGCGAGCGCGTGAGCATGTGGCCGGCAACCGTCCCCGGTTCGACACCGACCGCGTGACGCGTCGATGTGTCACCGAGCAGTTCCTCGCTGCCTGCGCCAGCGGGAACATGCAGGCGCTGCTCGAGTTGCTGGCTCCGGAGGTGATGCTGGTGGCCGACGGCGGCGGACGGGCCAAGGCCCCGCTGCGGGTCATCAACGGCGCCGCCAAGGTGGCCCGGTTCTTCATCGCCATCGCGGCCGACCCGACCACAGCGAACCTGCAGGTCGAGCTGCTGGAGGTCAACGGCGGGCCGGCTGTGGTCGCCTCTGCCGCTGGTGTGCCGGTGACGGTACTCGCGCTCGACCTGGTGGACGGCCTGGTGCAGACGGTGCGCTTGGTGGCCAATCCGGACAAGCTCGCCGGGCTCACCCGGCACTGAACGCCGCTGGATGTCACAAGGGAGGCCGGCTGCTGCGTCTTCACGTCTGGCGCCGATGCGGCAGGAAGGACTGGCCATGAACGAGATCAACATTGTGGGCGGCGGCATCGCCGGCCTGGTCGCGGCGAACGTGTGTGCCGAAGCGGGGGCGCAGGTGACGCTGCGAGAAGCGCACCACAGCCTGGGCGGACGGGGGCGCACGACCGCGGCGCCCTACATCGCGCACGACGGCACCCACGTCTTCTACTGCGACGGGTCGCACTGGCGGTGGCTGACCGAGCGCGGGCTGGTCGGCCCGGCGGCCCGGGTGTCCTGGCGGGAGATCAAGGGTGTGCGGTTGCGCCGCGAAGGAGTCCTGCGAGTGGCGCCGCCCGCCGGCCTGGCCCGCATGGTCGCCGACCGCCGCCGGACCGCGCCGGTCGAGTCGAAGGCCGACGGGCTACAGCGGCTGGAACGACTGGTCGAGCTCGGGATACCCGGCTGGCGCAGGCGTACCACCTGGCGCCGCGACGCGATCGCCACCGGGCGCACCGGTGCGCTGGACCTACCTGGCCGAACCTGGCGTGACCGGCCGGCGATCAACCGCGGCGACGGTGTGTTCCTCGCCGGGGACATGGTCGCCGCCCCCGGCTTGCTCGGTGAGGTCTCCATCAACAGCGCCATCGAGGCAGCGCGCGGCGCAGTGCACGCCACCGGCATTCGCGAGGACCGCGCGTCGCAGGGCATGCCGGCCTCCCGGGCGGTCCCCGGGGCGACGATTCACTCGCTGAGCCGACGTGGGCATCGGCTGTAACTCCCATGCGATCATCTCGGCGGGCACGTGGTTGATGTCACGAGCCCACCGTCATCGTAATGTCGACGGAGGTCGGGCCGTCCGATGCGCAGCTCCGCCGCGAGTGCCGGGTGGCTGGTGAGCAGCGCGCGTGCCTCGTTCCTGCGGTGAAGTCGCTGTTGTGCGACAAGCACCGCCGGGTCCGCCGGTGATGTCGGTTTCGCCGTGGATGGTTTGGCCTTGATTCGCCTCTCCACCCAGCCGGCGTGCGCGCTGCCGACGAGCCAGTTGACGAGGAACAGTGGCAAAGTGATCGCATCGACCACCCCGAATTCCTCGCCGGTGAACTGGGCACCGATGAAAAACCCCATGAACAACAAGAAGTAGCCGGCTGCGGCGGCGAAGTGCCATCGGCTGCGCAGCTGCCATCCGGCGTAGCCCACCACCGCGAAGGTGGCCGCACCGAAGGTCAGCAGGGGAAGCAAGAACCACCACAGGATGCGCCGTCCGGTCACAATGGGCCCAAGCCGCTATCGCGGTTGAAGCGTGGACCGTCGAGTTTCACAGCGGAGACGCTGCGCCTTGCAGGCGAACAAAGGAAGTCCCGCGGTCGACCCGGGGATTGCGACAAACCCCACAAGGGACAGCGAAGCGGTCAGTGGCGACCTGACCAGTCCGATATTCAGATCACCGACTGATTCCTGAACTGCAGGCAAACAGGGGAAATGCACTCGCCGGTTCATCCCTGGTTCATGTCCGCGTGTACTGCAAGTCACATCCGGCCGTTCTCATTCGGGGAATGCCGGCACCCTGGCCGGTCACCTTCCGGAGGCTCGTTGCCATGCGCTTATCGCGCCGCACCACCGTCCTCGCCGCCGCCGTTCTCAGCGGCGCCCTGATAGCGCCCGCCGCGGCCGCCGCCGACCCCTCGCACGAGGACGGCGGCCGCCACGTGCTGTTGCTGTCAGTCGACGGGTTACACCAGGCCGACCTGAGCTGGTACGTCGCGCATCACCCGAAATCGGCGCTGGCCGCGCTGATAAACCGGGGCGTGGACTTCACCCACGCCAGCACTCCGGTGCCGTCGGACTCGTTTCCGGGCATGGTCGCCCAAGCGACGGGGGGTAACCCCGACACCACCGGCGTGTACTACGACTCGAGCTTCAACCACGCGCTGCTGCCGGCGGGCACGATGACGTGCCCGGCAGGCGCCCTCACCGGCGCCGATGTGGAGTACGCCGAGAACCTGGATCGCAACCAGAACTCGATCGACGCCGGCCAGGGGTTGCCGGGGTTACCCGGCAACATCCTGGCGCTCACCGGCGACCCTAAGATCCTGATCGATCCGGCGAAGCTGCCGGTGGATCCCAAGACGTGCAAGCCGGTCTTCCCACACCAGTACCTCAAGGTGAACACGATCTTCGAGGTGGCCCGCCAGCACCACCTGCGTACCGCGTGGTCGGACAAACACCCGGCCTACGAGATCCTCGACGGGCCCTCCGGCGCGGGCGTGCAGGACCTGTTCACCCCCGAGATCAACAGTCAGGCTGACGGTCTCTCAGCCGGCCAGGACTGGACCAAGGACAACGCCAAGACCCAGCAGTACGACGGCTACAAGACCCACGCCGTCCGCAACGAGATCGACGGCTTCGACCACTCCGGGACCACCCACGTCGGCGTGCCGGCGATCTTCGGGATGAACTTCCAGTCGGTGTCCACCGCGCAGAAGCTGCCCACCTCGGGTGGCCAACCCGGTGGCTACCTGGCCGACGGTGTGACGCCCGGTCCCGTACTGGCCGGCGCGCTGGCCTTCGTCGACTCCGAGGTGGGCTCGTTTGTCAATGAGATCAACAGCAAGGGACTGGAGGACAGCACCACGATCATCCTGTCCGCCAAGCACGGGCAGTCGCCGACCGACCCGGCGGCGCTGACCCGCATCCCGGACGGGCCGCTGTTCGCCGGTCTCAACGCTGCCTGGAAAGCCGCCCACCCGGGCGCTGGTGACCTCGTCGCGCACTCCAGCGACGACGACGCCATGCTGCTGTGGTTGACCGACCGTTCACAGGGCGCCGCCGATTTCGCCAAGGCCTACCTGGTCGCCCAGTCCGGCCAGGGCAACGACATCACCGGTGCTCCCAAGCCGTTCACCTCCTCCGGGCTGGCGACGGTGTTCGCCGGCCGTGACGCGGCGAGGTACTTCGGCATCGCAGCCGGCGACCCGCGGGTACCCGACCTGTTCGGCATCGTCAAACACGGCGTCGTCTACACCGGCGGCAAGGGCAAGATCGCCGAACATGGCGGCGCGGACCCGCAGGACCGCAACGTGCCGATCGTCGTCGCCGGCGCCGGCGCCGGCGTGGACGACGCTCAGACCGTCCACGGGCCGGTCGAGACCACTCAGATCGCGCCGACGATCCTGCGCCTGCTCGGCCTCAACCCCCGCGAGCTGCAAGCTGTCCAGCGCGAACACACCCAAGCGCTACCACTGGACTGAACACGTACTGGCGCCCGGCCGCCCCACACGGCGGCCGGGCGCGTCGCCGTGGGCAAGTGCGATGTGGAGCGCTCGCGTTAGCGAAAGACGGCCCGCGGTTCACTGGACGCCTGCACAGTTGATCCGCCATCACGCAAACGGGTATCACCGAAAACACATCCCCAGTTAATGCCCTTGCACCTTATCGAGAGATTTTGTCCATTCGACTGGCATAGCGTCATTGCTGATCGTTCCAATTGCTGCGTCGGGGGCTAGATGGAAGGGCAGTGACTGATGACCAGTTCTAGAACCACCAGGCGGTGGCGGCTCATAACGGGAGTCACGCTGGCCGCCACTGTCGCGCTGGGGGGAACGGCACTGGCCGGGGGCTTTCGACATGCCGGGCCCGGAGATGACGGCACTGGGGTGACCCCAATCGGCTACCGGGTGACTCCGGCCGGGAAGCAGACCAACCTTGGTGATCTTCCGTTGGGTGCGGTGAGTTCACCGGATGGGCGTTGGTTGGTGGTCAGCAACGATGGGCAGGGTGGGCAGTCCTTGCAGGTCGTTGACACCGCTACCAGCAAGGTGACCCAGACCCTGCCCTACCCGGCGCCCAAGGCGCTGTTCGTTGGCCTGGCCTTCGGCCGGGACGGCAAAATGCTGTATGCCAGCGGCGGCGGCAACGACCTCATCCGCCGCTACACAGTCAACAGCGGCACGCTCACCGAAGGAACACCAATCCCGCTACCGACCACCGACCCGACCGGGGCGAAGGTCAACCCGTTTCCGGCCGGGATCGCGCTGACCCCTGACGGGCAGCGGCTGCTCGTCGCCGATCAGCAGGCCGACGCGCTGTCCGTCGTCGACCTGGCGACCGGCGGGGTGCACACCGCCGCCGCCGGGCACCGTCCATACGCTGTGGTAGCGACGGCCGACGGGCACAGCGCCTATGTCACCGATCAGGGCGCCAACACCGTCGCGGTGCTCGACCTCACCGGTCCCGAGCCGGCGCCGCAGAAGACCATCACCGTGGGCACGCATCCTAATAAGGTGGT
The DNA here is from genome assembly GCA_003244245.1 of Pseudonocardiales bacterium. GTDB lineage: Bacteria > Actinomycetota > Actinomycetes > Mycobacteriales > Pseudonocardiaceae. The sequence goes on along the minus strand of QHBY01000363.1, from coordinate 16,981 downwards.
AGCCGCAGCCGACGGGCGGACCCTGTATGTGGCCAACGGTGACTCCGATGAGATCAGTGTGATCGACGCCGCCACCGCGGCGATGACCCGGACTATCAGCGTGGCCCCGTACCGGGGTGCGCAGGTCGGCAGCAATCCCGATGCGCTGGCGTTGTCTCGCGACGGGCGCGCGCTGTATGTCGCCAACGCAGGCAACAACGACGTTGCCGTGATCGATTTGAAATCCGGACACGTCACCGGCCTCATCCCCACCGCGTGGTATCCCACCGCGCTGGTCGCCACCGATCGGACGTTGTTGATCACCAACGGTAAGGGCCTGGGCGCCGGCCCCAACAACGGGCCAGGTCACCCCAACCCGTATGACCCCACCACTCCCACCCCCGACCAGTACGCCGGGTCGATGATGGTCGGCACGCTGTCCACGGTGTCGATCCCCGCTGGGGATGATCAGCTGGAGAAATGGACCGAGCAGGTCAACCGCAATGACGGATTCGACTCACACGGCGACGTCCGCGCCCAGGGTCGCGGGTCGGCCATCGTGCCCGGCGATGCGGGGCAGCGCAGCCCGATCCAGCATGTGATCTACGTGGTCAAGGAGAACCGGACCTACGACCAGGTATTCGGCAGCCTGGGCAAGGGCAACGGTGACCCCAAGCTCAACCTCTTCGGTACGGAGTCGGCACCCAACGCCCGCACCCTGGAGCGCGGGTATGCCACCTTCGACAACTTCTACGCCGACGCCGAGGTCAGCGCCCAAGGCTGGAACTGGACCGTCGCGGCCAACTCCAACCCCTACTCCGAGCAGGTGTGGCCGGCCAACTACTCCGGTCGTGGCGCCCCCTACCCCTCGGAGAGCAGCGACCCTGCGATCGCCCCGAACCGCGACCCCGCCCAGGCCTACATCTGGGACCGCCTGGCCGCAGCCAACATCTCCTTCCGCAACTACGGCTTCTACGTCAACACCCAACCCGGCGACGGAACCTCCAAGGCCACCGACCCGGTACTCGACGCCCACACCGACCCCGCCTTCCGCGGCTTTGACCTGGCCTGTCCTGACAGCCCCAACAGCTTCACCCCCCGCAAGCCGACCTGCGGCCCGCCCCGATTCACCGAGTGGAAAAAGGAATTCGACGGCTACGTCGCCGGCAACAACCTGCCGGCCGTGGAACTGGTTCGCCTGCCGAACGACCACAACGCCGGCACCAGGACCGGTGCCCCCACCCCTCGGGCCTACACCGCCGACAACGACTGGGCACTGGGCCAGCTCGTCGACGCCGTCTCACACTCAAAGTACTGGGCCAACACGGCCATCTTCGTCACCGAGGACGATGCGCAGGATGGGCCCGACCACGTTGACGCGCACCGCACCGTGGCCGAGGTGATCAGCCCCTACACCCGCACCGGGCGGGTCGACTCCACCTTCTACAGCACCGCCTCCATGTTGCGGACCATCGAGCTCATCGTCGGCCTGCGCCCGCTGACCCAATTCGACGCCTACGCCACCCCGATGCTCGCCGCCTTCACCAACAAGCCCGACCCAACCCCCTATACCGCGACCAAGCCGACCCAGAACCTGCAGGAGGTCAACCCGGTCAACGCCCCGTTCTCGGCTCAATCCGAGGGCCAGGACTTAACCAAGGAAGACCAGATCAACATGCAGCAGTTCAACCAAGCCACCTGGACCAGCGTCAAGGGCGCCGATACACCGATGCCCGCCCCCCAACACTCCGTGTTCCCCGCCCCGCCGGACAACCAATCCGCGACGACGCCGCCCCAACCTGACCCTGCCGCGCAGGGTGCAGCCAGCGGCGACGGCGACGGTCAATAACCCTCCGGCTAACCCGGTTCTCGCCCACCAGCCAACTCCTCCCGAGGCGGCTGGTGAGCGAGGACCAATGGGTCTCGTCTGCGTACGCTCGTCAAGCAGGGCGGTCCGCTCGTGCGAGGAGGTCGCATGCCTGACGTCGTCGTCGCACTGATTACCGCCGGGCTGGTCACACTCGCCGGCTGCGGCCAGACCGCAGCGACGCCGCAAGCACCGGCGCCGCCCACCCCACCGACGACGACGCCCGCCACCGGGCAACCGGTGACCGTCCTCGGCGAGATCCGGGCAGGGGCCCTGCCCCGGATGCGACACGCTCCTCGCCGAGGACGGCACGCACTACCTGCTGCTGGACACGACTGACCCGCCGCGCGACATCCCGGTCGAGGTGACCGGTATCCCCGACCCGTCGCTGGTCAGCTACTGCAACAGCGGACAGTCGCTGCACGTGCAGCGGATCAGCCGACGGTGAGTGCGGTGTCGTCGACAACGGTGAACGAGCCCGCTGTCGTGGGCGTGCCGGAGATCAGGCCCGAGCCGCTGTTGATCACGAGGCCGGTGAGTAGGCCGGTCGCGGTCGCCTATCGGTGAGTGGCAGGTGCGCCCGTTGTCACGGGCTACTGGGGGAGGTGAACGCTTTTCCCGGAGGTGAACGGGAGGAGTCCAAACGACGACCGAAGGATGGAGTTCTACCCCACAAGGGACAGCTTGCGTCGGAGAGCCGGCTAGGCCGCCAAGCGCCGTGATCAAGTTAGGCTGGCCATCAAGGACTGGACCCCGCGTGGATCGGTGGATCATGAGATCAGGACATCGCATCGCCGCACTGAGCGTGCTACCACTGGCGCTGGCGGGATGTTCGAGCGCGACGACCGCTGGCCCGGCGGGCGCGCCGGGGACCACCGCCGCGCCGACCACGGCCAGCGTGCCGGCGACCCTGCCCACGTCGACGGAGCCTCCGGGAATCCCGACGGGCTCGGTCGCTGCGCCGAGGTGCCGCTCGGCCCAGCTCACCGCATCCCTCGGCCAGCCTGAGGGTGCCGCGGGCTCGGTGTATCGCGTGCTGGTCTTCACCAATACCGGTAGCCGAGCCTGCGACATGCAGGGCTTCCCCGGCGTCTCCTACGTCACCGGCGACGCAGGCCAGCAGGTCGGACCGGCCGCGGAGCGGGTCGGTGACGCTGGTGGATCGGTGCGCGTCGCGCCCGGCGCCACGGCGTCGGCGCAGCTACAACTGGTGAACGTCGCGAACTACGACGCGGCGGTCTGCCGCCCAATGCCCGTGCGAGGCCTGCGCATCTATCCGCCGGACGAGACGGCGGCGCTGTTCGTGCCGGTCGCGGCAACCGGCTGTGCGGGTACGCTGCCCGGCTCGCAGCTCACCGTGGGCACGCTCATCGCGCCCTGAACCACGAGGACAATGATCAGCGGGCGAGTTCGAGAACGGTCAAAGTCCCGCTGTCGAGGTTGGTCACATAGGCTTGGCGGCCGTTGGGTAGCAGCGCGATGCTGGTCGGGCCGACTCCGGTGGGGATGGTCGCGGTGACCTGGGCGGTTGTGGCGTCGATCACCGACACGGTGTTGCTGCCCTCGTTGACCACGTAGGCGAACCGTCCGTCCGGAGCCCAGGTGATGTCCTTCGGCTGCTGGCCGACCGGGATGGTGGCGACGACCTTCAGAGCGTTGGTATCGATCACCGACACGGTATTCGACTGGTAGTTCACGTTGGCGACCAGCGGCCGGTTGGGGTGCACGGCGATGCTGTGTGGGCCGGATCCGACCGGGATGGTCGCAACAACCGCGCCGGTAGCGATGTTAATCACTGAGACCAGGTTGGAATTGTGATTGGCCGTGTAGGCGCGGCTACCATCACGGGCGAACGCGATCCCATGTGGGTTCGGTGGGACCCTTATTTGTCCGACCACCATGTTGGTGGCCGTGGCCACCACTGACACGGACCCGATGTCGTGGTTGGCGACGAAAAGCTGCTTACCGTCCGGACTGATCGCCGGGTGGAAGGGACTCGCGGGCTGCGCCACCGTTGCGATCTCCGTATTCGTCACGGTATCGACCACGTCGATTGCATGCTTTGTCGCCTGATCATTCGATATGGTGACGTACAGGGTGCGGCCGTCTGGTGCGAACGTGAGGAACTGCGGTGGGCCCGCCACGATCGGGATGGTCGCGGTCACCCGATTGACTGCGGTGTCCACCACGGTGATGACCTGGGCGTCGCCGTTGACGACGTAGGCGTGCCTACCGTTGGGGGCAACGGCGACGAAGCTGGGCGTCTTGCCTACCGCGATAAAGGCACTGGCTGAGGGTATTGCGACGTTCGGTCTGACGCTCGTCACCGCGGCCGGTGCAGGCTTGGGTGCGGGCTTTGAGATCGCCGGGGCGGGTGCCTGAGTATCGTTGCTGCCGCCGAAGGTGGCCAGCGCGATCACCGCGGAGACCGCGACCGCTGCGCCCGCGGCGAGCAGAACCCGCGGCAGGCGTTTGCGGTCGGGGGGCGGCTTGGGTGGGGGTGGGGCCTGTTTCGGCGTGACGTGACGTGCGGTGGTGGCGGTCGCTTCATGCGGTGGTGTGCGTTGTGTCGGAATCGCTGCCGTCGGCAGCACTTCGGCGGGACGTTGCGCCGGAATGAGCGGCTGCTCATCTCGTTTCTGGGGATGGGTATCCAGAACCCCGTTTGTGGTCGGGGGCGCAGTCGTGGTGCTCTGGCTGACGAGTCGTTGTTCCTGCTGCTGCCGGCTGCGTTGCGGGACGGCGTAGCGGGGATGGGTCGCATGCGCGGCGTGCGTGGCGGCACCGAGCGCAACGACGTGTTGCGGATGTGTGTCCACCACGGTGGGGCATCCCAGCTCAGCGGACACCATCCGGGCGATCAAGGGGATGCGCGACGATCCGCCCACCAGCAGCACCGCGCTGAGGTCTGCCGGCTCGACCTGAGCCGACTGCAGGGCTCGGGACAGTGCTTGGATGGTCGACTCGATCGGGGCTCGCACCATGTCCTCGAAGGCCGACCGGGTGAGATGCACGTCAAGAGTTCGGATGGGCAGGGATACCGGGAAAGTCGTCTCGGTGTCTGTGGAGAGAGCCTCCTTGGCCACAATGCATTGCTGTCGCACCCTGGAGAGCGCGACAGAGGTCTGTGGGCGCCGCATAGCGAGCTTGGTGAGCGCCCCGTCGGCGGTGTCGTTGACATGGGAGAGGATTGCTTCGTCGAAGTCACCGCCGCCAAGCGCTTCATTACGCTCGGGCTTGCCGATGATTTCGACGCCACCAGAGTGCATGCGCAGCACCGTGGCGTCGAAGGTGTAACCACCCAGGTCGTAGACCGCCATCGTCTCGCCATCGCCCAGCGGTCGGGTCGCGGTGTAATGCGCGGCTGCGGCTTCGGCCTCGGTGATCATCGACGAATTGAACAGCCCCGCTTGCTGAGCGGCCTCCTCGAACAGCGCACGGCGAAATGGGCCCCAACTAGTCGGGTGGGTCAAAGCGACCCGATCGGGCGGTGCGCCTTCGGTCTCGATGACCTGCGCTACCACGTCTCGTAGCAGGACGCCCAGCAACGCGGTGACCGCGTAGGACTCACCACCGAGTACCACCGGCGTTGGGTCACCCAGCCGGCGGGTGAACTCCCGGCCGATCCGATCCGGGCTGCTCACCGCGCCCCTGCTGGCGGCTTCCCCGGTGGCCAAAGTGCCGTCACCGTTGAGGTATACCGCCGCTGGCGTCACCACCGAACGATCACCGAGGGGGACCGCCTCCACGGTGGCCGCCTTCGCGCGCGCAGCCGCGACAAAGGTGCTGCCGAGGTCGATCCCCAGGCTGTAGCTCACCAGCTCCTCCCCTGAAGCGGCACCTATCGTAACGACTCGATCACACGAAAGATCGTCTATGGCGCGTCATTCGGTGACATACGCTGACGTGCCCGCAAGGCCATCACAGTAGGTAGCCGATAGACCACCCGTCAAGGGTGTGTTACAGCGAGGGTCTGGGTGGCGGCACTGGATCGTCGGCGGCGGGCCTGCTGGGTCGGCAGCGACCGAGCCGTTTGATGGTGAGCCAGCTCCCCCGTCGAGCGCCGTGGGTCTGTAGCGCCTGTGCCGCATACTCCGAACAGGTAGGAGTGAAATGGCAACACGGCGGCCGCCGCGGGCTGATCTCACGTTGGTACGTTCGGATGCCGGCGACCAGCAGCGTCGTGAGTTGTGAGCCCGCCGCGGCAGGTTTGCGCCGCAGCGTCCCGGCTTCGGCGACCGAGGCTGCGGTCAGTCGGGGCAACGCCAGCACCGCCACGACAAGGCAGTTACCGCTGAGGCTCTCCCCGAGACAGCATCCGGCGTCGAGCAGGCACGCATCTCGAAGGCATGACCCGCCGCCCGGGCGAGATCGGTACGGGTAGTCGTAGTCGGCATAACGGCGGTTGTAGCGTCTGCGTCGAAGGCACGCCATGCCGCCAGTGTGCACCTCCGGGTGCGCTGCGGTAAGGCAACGCTGCCTGGTGAACGCGAGCGCCGCGCGTCCCGCGGGGCCCAGCGGATTACGACAAAACACACTAAGGACTGATAAATGCAACGGCGCACGGCGGGCTGCGCCAGCCACGCCGAGCGCATCGATGCGGGTTCGTTAGGTGCGATGAGGATGTCACAGGTTGTCGTAGCGTGTAAGATCCGCGCGCCAAATGATTGTTTGGTGAGGGCGGCCTAACTATTGTTAGTGTGGGCTGCCTAACAATGAGATATTTAGGGAATGCGACCTTGCGGATCCTGTGTGACTGACGTAGGTCACCGTCGGTATGCGCACAATCACCGTCTGAAGACTTCTGTTGTCAACCTTCGATCAGTGTTCTTGACAGATCTCATTCATTGCGGCAAAGCTGATGGGAGACGAGGCGAGGGAGCAGAATGCGGTTCGATAGAAGCGCGGGCTGATCGCCGGTGGATGCAGTCCAGACGCTGATCCTCGGGTTGATCGCGGGGGTCACGATCCTGCTCGGGCTACCGCTGGGCCGGCTGCGTAGCGCCCGCCACAGCCGGACCGCGCCCGCCGTGCGCGTGTTCCTCAACGCCTTCGCGATCGGTGTTTTGATCTTCATATTGTGGGACTTGCTGACCCAGGCGTGGGAGACGATTGATATCACGCTGGGCAAATTGCACGACGGCTCCGGCAGTATGGCGCCGGTGTTCGGGTTCGGCGCTCTGCTTTTCGCCGGGCTGGGGGTGGGGCTGTTGAGCCTGGCCGGGTACGAGCGCTGGCTCACCGGCGAGGGACCCATCCCACTCCTGGGCCCGGGGACGATGGCCGCCGACGAGCTGACGCTGCGCGAGGGTGGTACCTGGTCAGCGGCCCGCCGGTTAGCTTTTCTGATCGCGGTGGGGATCGGCCTGCACAACTTCGGCGAGGGCCTCGCCATCGGCGGCAGCGCGGCGCAGGGCAAGCTCGCGCTGGCCACCCTGCTGGTGACCGGCTTCGCCCTGCACAACGCGACCGAAGGATTCGGCATCGTGGCGCCTCTGGCCACCGAACAAGAGCAGCCCAGTTGGGGGTTCCTCCTGCTGCTGGGTGTGATCGGTGGCGGCCCCACCATCCTGGGAACCGTGGTCGGCCACCAGTTCACCAGCGACGCGGTGAGCCTGGTGTTCCTCACCCTGGCTGGCGGCTCGATCCTCTACGTGATCATCCAACTCGTCGCTATTGCGCTGCGGGGCGGCCACCGGTCCCTGCTCTACTGGGGCCTGTGGGCCGGTCTCGTCGCCGGCTTCGCCACCGACATGCTGCTCACCGCCGGCGGCGCCTAGCCCCGGTCGTTGTGCCGCAATTCGGAGCCGATTGGCGCTATTGACGGGGCGTTCAATGGCCATTCGGAACCGAATGGGGGCGTTCGCGGTATAACTCAGGGTTGTGACGAGGACCGCGCCGCGGGAGCAGCCGACAGCTGTGGACTACGGGCTCCGCGGGGACTTGGTGGCGGTCGGGTGTGCTGCGCTGCTCGTTGGGTTGGCAGCGGTGGTCGGCGCCTGGCTGCTTCAACAAGGGGTGCCGCTGCATGTCGACGCCCCGCCGTTGGGTGCCCAGTGGCTGCCGCACGTCGGACGGGGCACGGTCCTCGCGGTCCTGCTCGCGGTCCTTGTCGTCCTGCGCGGACCAGAACTGGCCGCTCGGCTGCCCTGGCGCCCCCTGTTGGCGATCTCCGCGGTCACCGCGGTGTCGTGGACGGTGTGCCTGGCCATGATCGACGGGTGGCAGCGCGGGGTGGCCGATCGCCTGACCACCGACACCGAGTACCTGCACGATGTCCCGAGAGTCACCGGCATCGGCACCACGCTGCGGACCTTCGCCGAGCGGATCCCCGGGTTGCGGCCCGAGTCGTGGACCACGCACGTCGCCGGTCATCCACCTGGGGCGCTGATGGTCTTCGTCGGTCTGGACCGGATCGGGCTGCCCGGGGGGGCGCCGGCGGCGCTGCTGTGCGTGTTGGTCGGTTCGACGGCCGCGATCGCGGTGGCGGTCACGCTGCGGGCACTGGGCGCCGACGCCACCGCTCGGGCTGCGTTGCCGTTCGGTGTGCTGCTGCCGGGCGCGATCTGGATAGGGGTGTCCGCGGACGGCCTGTTCGCCGGGGTGCTGGCCTGGGGTGTGGCGCTGCTAGCCCTCGGCACCGCCCGGCCCCGACTCGACGCCACGGCGCTCGCCGCGTCCGCGGCCGGTGGGTTGCTGCTTGGCGCGACCCTGTTCCTGTCCTACGGGCTGGTGCTGGCAGGGTTGCTCCCGGTGGCCGTCGTGGTCGCCGCGCGCCGTGTCGCCCCCCTGCTGGTGGCCGGTGCCGGGGTAGCCGCGGTGGTGGCCGCTTTCGCGGCCGCAGGCTTCTGGTGGCTCGACGGCTACCGGCAGGTCACGATCCGGTACTACCAGCCCGGTGAGTACGGCCTGGTGCGACCGTACGGCTACTGGGTGTGGGCCGACCTGGCGTGCCTGGCGGTGGTGCTCGGGCCGGCAGGGGTGGCCGGGCTGCGGCGGGTGTTCACCCCGGGGCAGAGTCCGCCGCGCGCCATGCTGCTGTTGTGCACGGCCGCGGTGCTTGCGGTGCTGGTCGCTGATCTGTCCGGGATGAGCAAGGCCGAGGTGGAGCGGATCTGGCTGCCGTTCGCGGTCTGGCTGGTCGCCGCGGCCGGGCTGCTTCCGGCGCGGCAGGTCCGCTGGTGGCTGGCTGCCCAGGCAGTGGTCGCTTTAACGGTCAACCACCTGCTGCTCACGACGTGGTGACCGGCTCGCGCAGCGGGTCGGTGGCGAACCGGGTGACGCCCTCGGCGAAGGACACCCGCGCCCGGTAACCGAGCAGCTCGGCCGCTCGGGCGGGGTCAGCGGTCACATGCCGCACATCGCCGGGCCGGGCGCCACCGACGATCTCGGGGGCTGGCCCGCCCATCGCCCGGGCCAGCTCGACGGCCAGGTCACCGACGGTGTGCGGATGCCCGGAGCAGATGTTGACCGGCACGCATCGCCCACCCGGCGCTTCGGCGGCCAGCGCCAGCGCATTGGCCCGGGCGACGTCGGAGACGTGCACGAAGTCCCGGCGCTGCCGACCGTCCTCCATCACCTGCGGCGCCGCACCGCGCGCCAAGGCCGACCGGAAGATCGACGCCACGCCGGCATATGGAGTGTCCCGGGGCATCCGGGAGCCGTAGACGTTGTGGTAGCGAAGCGCCCACACCCCCCCACCGGTCTGCCGGGCCCACGCCGCGGCGAGGTGCTCCTGGGACAGCTTAGTGGCGGCGTAGGTGCTGCGCGGATCCAGCGGGGCGTCCTCACCCACCAGCAGCGGCTCCAGATCTGCGTCGCAGTGCGGGCAGCGCACCTCGTAGCGTCCGACGGCGATGTCTTCGGCTCGCCGGGGCGGGGCGGGCACGACACCGTGCGACGGGCAGGCGTAACGGCCCTCGCCGTAGACGACCATCGAGCTGGCCAGCACCAGCCGGTGCACCCCCGCTCGGTGCATCGCGGCCAGCAGCACCGCGGTGCCGAGGTCGTTGTTGGCGGTGTAGTCCGGGGCGTCGGAGGGATCCAGCCCGTGCCCGACCATCGCCGCCTGGTGGCACACCGCGTCCACCTCTGGCAGCAGGCGTCCCAGCAGCTCGGTATCCCGGACGTCGCCGTGGATCAGCTCGTGGTCAGCCACCCAAGGTGGCGGCGGGGCACCCGAGCCGTGGGCCTGCGGCAGGAAGGCATCCAGCAGCAGCACCGAGTGCCCGTCGGCGGCGAGCAGGTCGGCGACGTGGGAGCCGATGAAACCCGCGCCGCCGGTGATCAGGATTCGCACGCCGCGCACGCTACGTCACGGCTCAATGATCTCCAGCACCCCCTCGGCCGTTCCGGTGACGAACAGCCGGCCGGTGGTGCTGTCCACAGCGACGGTGTTCGGTTGGCGCACCGTCGGCAGCGGGGTGGCCAGCACTGGTGTGCTGGCGTTCAGATTCAGCCCGATCACCTCGTTGAGCGCGGTCAGAGTCACCCACAGCCGGTCGCGCACCGGGTCGTAGGCGATGCCGTAGGGCGTGCCGGGCAGCTCCACCCGCCCGATCTGCCGAGGTTTCGGGCTCAGCTCATAGAGCAGCACGGCGCCGCCCCGGGTGTCGATGACCGCCAGATGGCCGCGCTTGTCGGCGACCACGTGGGTCGGTCCGGCCCCCGCGGGCAGCTCAGCCACCCGCTGCAACCGTTGCGCGTCGTAGATCGTGAGCGTGTTCTCCCGCACGTCGAGCAGGCCGACGAGGTCCCCGACGGCCGCCGCCCCGGCCGGCTGCGTCACATCGGTGAAGGTGTGCACGACCTGATCACCGCGCACCGCGACCACGGTGTGTCCCAGCTCGTTGGCCACGAACACGGTGCCGTTGGCGGCTTGGGTGGCATCGTGCGGGACCACGCCCGTGACCACCTGGGAGGTGATCTCGCCGCCGGGTAGCGCCACCCGCAACAGCCGGTTGGACCCCTCGTCCGGAACGAGCACCGGGCCGCCGGGCCCGGCCAGCTGCAGGTGGCGCAGCGCGCCGGGCAGCGCCACCTTGCGCAGCACCGCGCCGGTGGTGGCGTCCAGCAGGGTCAGCGCGGCCGGATCGCGCACCCCGACGGCCACGACGTGGGTCTGCGGGTCGACCACCACACCTTCCGGGGCGGCGCCGACCGGCACCGTTCGCCCGGCCGGCGGCGCGGTCGGCACCGGAGCGGGGGCAGGCTCGGCCGCCGGTGGCAGCTGCGCTGCCGGGGGCGCCCCAGCCGGGGGAGCGGAGCCGCACCCCGTGATCACGGCGGCGGCGAGGACGGTCACGGTGATCCAGCGAGAGCGCACGGTTGGTGATTCTGCCGGATGCAGGTTGTCACCGACGACCTGGCCAGCTTCGCCGAACTCTCAGATGGACGGAAAACGTATCTGTGAACGTCGTCGCGGTCTCACCGACGATGTTATCGCCGACTTGTCGAGGGGACCTCATGACTCGCACCGATCACTCCAAGGCCGCAGCCGAAGCGACGCTCGTGGGCGTTCGCCTGACCAAATTCCGCGATCCGCTCCAGATTCCGCCGGTGCTGCGACCCAGCCCGATGCAGCTACTGACCATCCGCATGCGCACCGAGCAGGTGCGGTTGCACTCCGAGCTGCCTGCGACGCGAGTGTGGACCTACAACGGATTGTTCCCGGGACCGACGATCGAGGTCCGCCGTGGCGAGCGGCTGCGGGTGATCTGGCACAACGAGATCACCGGTGACTACCCGGTAGAGGCCGTGGAGGTGCTCAACGCGACACCGGGACCGGGCCGTGACGGCGCGGAACCTCTCCCGGACGTCGCGGCGCTGCCGCCCTGGACAGTGGTGCATCTCCATGGCAGCCGCACTGGCGGCGGCAACGACGGCTGGCCGGAGAACGCCGTCCTGCCGGGAAACGCCCAACTGTCGGAGTATCCGAACGATCAGCAGGCGACGGCGCTGTGGTACCACGATCACGCCATGGCGATCACGGCCCTGAACGTGATGACCGGCCTGGCCGGCATGTACCTGATCCGCGACGCGGAGGAAGACAGTCTCCGGCTGCCGCACGGTGAGCACGAGGTGCCGCTGATCATCTGCGACCGCAACCTCGATACCGACGGCCAGGGCAACCTCACCGGGCAGCTCCTGCACAAGCTGTCCATCCTGTTCACCGAGCCGGAGAAGGTCGCGCTGCCGTTCACCGGACCGTTCACCCTGGTCAACGGGGTGATCTGGCCGCATCTCACCGTCGACGCTCGCTGGTACCGCTTCCGGATGCTCAACGCCTCCAACTCGCGCTTCTACACGTTGGCGCTGCACGACGAAGACGGCGCCGTTGTTTCTGGCGCGATGCGTCAGATAGGCAGCGACGGCGGTCTGCTTCCCGCTCCGCTTGCGCTGGATCAGATCACCCTGGCGCCGGCCGAACGCGCCGACGTGCTGATCGACTTCCATGCCTTCCGGGGTCGGTCCCTCACGCTGGTGAACACGGGCCCCGGCACTCCCAACCCGGACGTCATGCAGTTCCGAGTCCGGGCTCACGCGGTACACGACGGCTTCACACTTCCAGCCACGTTGTCGCCGTCATTCGTCCGGCTGACCCACGACAACCTCCCCGAACACATGCACCGCTGGCTCGTGCTCACCCTGCTCGCCGGAAAACATCCGGAGATGTGGGAGATGGTGGAGATCGATCAGCCGCCGCCGACCCTGCCCGCAGATGGCATCGTGCAGGTCGCCCTGGCCAACGGCACAGTGAAGACATTGCAGCGGGTCAGCCGGGACTTCAAGGACGCCGTGAACTTCTACGTGGACTACAACGGCTGGGAACAGTGGTCGATCCTCAATGCCAGCCCGGTGGCCCACCCCATTCACATCCACCTCATCCAGTTTCAGGCGCTGAGCCGAGACGGCTACGACGTGACAGGCTTCGACAACACCGTCGGCGGCACCACGACGCCGCTCACGCCCAAGGGGCCGCTACCCGTGGACCCCAACGAGCAGGGCTGGAAAGACGTGATCCGGGTCGGCGGCGGCCAACTGGTCCGCGTCGCGGGACAGTTCGCTGGGGCGAACGGGCGGTACGTGTATCACTGCCACATCCTCGAACATGAGGACGAGGGCATGATGCGAACGTTCGTCGTGATGCCCGAGCAGGTCATGAAACTCGACCGGCACGTCGTCGACGGCCACCACCCGCTGCACCCCGCCTGAGCGTTTCGAACTCAGCGGTCGTTGGTCACCGGCGGCCCGTACTCATAAGGTCGCCGGAGATCGTGGAACATGGGGAAGTGTCGAACGTTGATCGTCACTAGATCAGCGCCCACGGCGGATACGGTGCCCGCAAGCAGGTAGTCGACGACTCCGATGCCCGAATGGCTGCGCCGGTACAAGCGCGCATACTCCCCAGCGCGGCACGCGACATCTTCAGTCACGGGGATCCAGTCGACCACCGAAAAGAAACCTTCAAGGCGATCGTATTCGTCGAGACGTGCGCCTGCCATCAGCTCGAAGCGGGTGAGTTCGCTGGCGACGACCGATTCGTCGGAACGGACCAGGTCTTCGAGCAGTGCCGTCGCCGGACCATAGCCACGCAGATGATCCACCGCCACCGAGGTGTCGAGCAGCTTCAACCCAGGCCGATCTGTTCCAGCCGCTGGCCGAGGTCCCCCCGCAGGTCCTCGACGTACTCGGCTCCGGTGGCGGACCGATCGCTCCAGGTGCCCGCCGAGGCGCGCAACGCGGCCAGCCGACCCTCAGGAGTGTCGATGCCGTACTGCGTACGCACCGCCCGACGAATCAGCTCGGAGCGAGAAGCGCCCGTGCGCGCCGACGCCTGGGTGAGCAGGTCGAACTCGTGGTCGTCGAGGTAGATCTGCGTCCGGTGCACACCATCACTATACATCAGGGGACATCGCACACCGCTATGCGGACTACTCAGCGTCCGTGGCGTCGTGTCCAGTAGATCTCGGTGCGGTAGGGGATAACGACCTCGATCTGGTGACTCACGAGGGTACGGACGTCATCCAGCGCTGCTCGGCGTGTCGCCTCGGCCAGGTTGGTGATCCAGCTCCACGAGGAGACCTGCGCAAGAAAGTCGGCGGAGCTCAGACGCTGGACATGTGTTGCTTGCACGTGGGTGAGCGCGTCGAACGGACCGGTGCGCTCCAAAAGGGGCTGCCAGGCGCCGTCACCGGCGGGGAGGCGCCTGCCGCCTTCTTGTGCTTGGCCAGGAATCGCTGGAACTCAGCCAGCCATGGTGTGTCTTGGGTCCTCCACGTGCGCGGAGAACACGGGCGATCTCACCCGCGGCTGCCGCGACATCGAACCAGTGGAACGCTTCGCCTACGAAGACGGCGTCGACCGTGTCGTGGGCGAGCGGTATGCCCTCGGCGGTGCCGTCGAGCAGAGTGACCTCGGGAAGCCGCGCGGCGAGCTGGGCGCGCATCTCGACCGCGACCAGCTCACCAACGCGATCACGGAGCAGCCGCGCCAGCTTGCCGGTCCCCGCCGCCAAATCGAGCACCGTTGATTTCTGATCGAGTCTCAGCTCCGTCGTCACACGCTCAATCGCGTCGGGCGGGTACCCGGGCCGGCCGCGCTCGTAGTCCTCGGCGGCGGTGAACCCAGTCGCAGCACGCGGATCGATCACCATCATGCTGAAGCTACCTGGCGCATCCTAGGACGCGCCCCGCCTGGCCGGGGGCCGCTTGGCCGGATCCGGCCTCGATTGGCGAAAGGTTTGGCACCCTCCGCCAGCGGGCAAAGGCTAACGGCGGCCCTTCATCGTTACCCGTGATCAGCCGATCACCGGGTTGTGGTCGGTGGCCACGACCTCGCCCGGCTGGGCGCCCGGGATGAACTTCTGCCAGTCACCGCTGACCATGGTGGGGGCGGGGACTACCCGCACGCCGTCGCGGAAGTACGTCGTCGCCAGCACCATCCGCGCGGTGATGGTGCGGTTGGCGCCCGCGGTGTGGAAGCAATGCGCGGAGTGAAAGCTGATCTCGCCGGTGGCGAACGCGCCGTCCTCGACGACGACGCCCCGGGCGTGGAAGATCTCCGATACTCGCCGGTCGTAGGACGTGCCGTGCTTGTCGAACTCGACGTCGGCTACCAGTTGCCAGGTGTCGGCGCCCCTGGCGAAGGCCAGCGGCCCCATCTCCCGGGAAGTGGGCTGCAGGGGGATCCACGCGGCAGCACGTCGGGGGAGTCGAGCGGGAAGTGGTACGCGTCGTGGAACGCGACGTAGTGGCTTGCCGCACTGGCGTGGGCGACGGCGCCGAAGCCACCGGGCCGCAGCGCGGTGACCATCCGGGCCACGCCACCGGTGAGCTCGGCCGGGGGCAGCGCGTACAGCGCGTGGGTGGCCCAGGCCACGTCGTAGCGGGCCCGCGCGTCGAGGTCCTGCAGCGGTATCTCGTGCTCCGCGGCAGCCTCGAACGGCGGGCCGAGCACTGCCCGGCCTCGGCGATGCTGAAGGCGGACGGGTCGAGCAGGTCGATCGCCACGGTGAGATCCCGGGCCGTGGCTGCCAACCCGGCCGCCAGCAGGGCGGCCGGGAACTTGCCGCTACCGCAGGCCACGTCGAGCAACCGCAGACGGCCGCCGGCGGCCCGGGCCCACAGGTCAGCCGCCCAGTCGCGGGCGGCGGCGAGCTGGCGGTAGTCCTCGGTGGCGAGCGTGTAGAAGGCCTGCATCTCAGCCCGCCCCGCCTCGCTCCAGTGCGCGAGGCTGCGTTGGGCGGTGTCAGGGAGGGCCACCCCTCTACCAAACCACAGCTCCTTAACTTCGCTGTAACAAATGGACGGGACCGTCTAGGTTCGGTTCAGTGCCTACTCTGAGTCCGTCCGCCTCCTTGCACCAGTTGCGGCAGGCGGTGGCCGGTTCGGCCGCGCTGCCCGACCTGTCGGGAGTGCACTACGCGTACTCCCACGCGGCCTACGAGGCGGCCAGCGACCAGCGCGCCAGCCTGCAGGCGTGGCTACCCCGGGAGCTGCCGCCGCTGCTGGGTGCCGGACCGTTGCGGGTGATTGGCGTCGGTGTCGGCGACGGCAGCGTCGACGCCCCGCTGGCTGCCGCGCTGGCCACGGATGACCGCCGGGTCGAGTACACCGGGATCGAGCCGCACGCGGGGTCGGCGGCGGGATTCGAAGCCCGGCTCGGCGCGCTGGACGCCGATTGCCTCACCGTCACCACCGTCGCCGGAGCATTCGACGATTACGAGACCGCCGTACCCGCCGATCTCGTGCACTTCGTGCACTCGATGTACTACATGGCCGACCTTGGGGCCACGCTTGATCACGCGCTGGCGATGCTGCGTCCGGGTGGGCTGCTGGTAAGTGCGACCGCGCCCAGAGAGCCGCTGTGTGTGCTCACCGAACTGCTCAGCCCGTGCGTCGGACACCGGTTGTGGTGCGCCGAAGACGTTACTGAGGAGTTGGCGGACCGCCGCCTTGAGGTGCGGTCGGAAACGATGCTGGCGGGGCTTGACCTGGGCGGGATGCGCACCGCACCGCACGGCTCGGACGAGCCGGTGCTCGACTTCCTCGTCGGCGCGCGAACGACCACGATGACAGCGCAAGTCCGTGAGCAGCTGATGATGTACCTGGCTGAGGTGGCCTTACCGGGAAATCCCGAAGTGGTGCCCCACCCCATCGACATCACGATCGCGCGGGTTCCCTGATGGCAGGCACTGTGGAGACGTTCCGGGCCCTTCACGTGCCCGGTCGACCGCTGCTGATGCCCAACCCGTGGGACGCGGGAGCGGCCAAGCTGCTCGCCGCGCTGGGCTTCCAGGCGTTGGCGACGACCAGCAGCGGCCACGCGGCGACACTGGGTCGGCTGGATGGCTCCGTCGATCGGGCCGAGGCCCTCGCGCACGCCGCCGCCATCGTCGCGGCGGTGGATGTCCCGGTTTCCGCTGATCTGGAAAACGGGTTCGGCGAGGATCCCAGCGCGGTGTTCGGCACTGTCACGGATGCGGTTGGCGTGGGGCTGGCGGGCTGCTCGATCGAGGATTTCACCGGGGACTCCGACACCCCGTTCTACGATGTCAAGCTGGCCGCCGAGCGGGTGGCCGCGGCCGTTCAGGCGGCCCGTACCGGTGCTGGGCTAGATGATCTATTCCAAGGG
>QHBY01000362.1 GCA_003244245.1 Pseudonocardiales bacterium | reverse complement strand
TCATCTGCCACAACCCCGAACAGGGCGACCGGGACGCCGCCGTCCGCGACCGGCTCGTCGCGCACCTCAAGCATGTTTTGCGTTTGAGTTAGAGATAGAGATCGGCCGGTCAATCAGACAACATCCGACGGGATCCTCGACCCGTCCAGGAGGATCTGATCATGACCGAACCCGACCGCGGCACCGACCGCGGCACCGACCGTGCCGGCCGTCGCAACAAGCGGTTCTTGACGCCGTTGCAGAAGTACGAGATCTGGCTCCAGCTGATCCGTCAGGAAGTCACGATGGCCGAGGCCGCCGACCGGCATCACGTCGACCGGTCCACGATCATGCGGATCCGGACGATCGCCAAGGACGCCGCGCTGCAGGCGCTGGCGGAGTCCCGGCCGGGGGTGAAGGCCCGCGAACGGGACTGGGAGCTGGAGCAGGCCAAGGCCGAGGCGGAGCGGCTCGGCGAGGCGCTGAAGCAGATGGCTATGAAGCTGATGCTGATCGAGGGAAAAGACGGTTGGGGCTGAGTGGCCAGGTCCCACGCCGGGTCGATGCGGCCACCAAGACCGGGCTGCTCGGGCTGCTCGACGAGGCCACCGATGAGGGCTGGTCGCTGCGTCGGGCGTGCGCCCAACTCGAACTCGGTGAAGTCCGGGCCCACCGCTGGCTCGGCCGGCGCGACCATGGCGACCTCACCGACGCCAAGCCGGGTGGCACCCCGATGCACGGACTGCTCGACGACGAGGCCGAGCAGATCGTCGCGTTGTTCCACGAGTGGGGCGAGACCGACCGGTCCCATCGCAAGCTCGCGCACCGCGGGAGCTACCTCGAGCGAGTCTGGGTGTCACCCTCCTCGGTGCGCAAAGTCCTTGCCGCACAAGGACTTCGGCTCCGCGCCCTGCCGCGGCCGGGACGATCGACCCGCAAGTCGTTCCCGGACTGGGCCGAGTACAAGCCAAACTGCATCTGGATCTACGACACGACCCACTTCACCGCGTGCGGGATGGCGGTGGTGACGATCATGGACCTGGTATCCCGCAAGTGGCTGACCGAGATCGTGTCGGTCGAGGAGACCAGCGTTCAGGTCGCTCAGGCGTTCACCGACGCCCTGCGCTTGGAGGGCCTCGACGAGGCGGTGGTGGCCTACCAGGACGCGCTCGTGGACCCGAGCGTCGATGACCCGTCGCACCCGATCCTGCTCGTGGTCTCCGACAACGGCCCGCAGATGACGTCCGCCTCGACCCGGGCGTTCATGGCCCTGAACGCGATCGGGCAGCACTTCGGACGCCCCGGCACGCCGACCGACCAGGCCTGGATCGAGACCCTGTTCGGGCACATCAAGGCCGAGTGGCCGCACCTGCTGGCGATTCGCGACCCGGCCGTGCTGCGCGCCGAGCTTCCCGTCGTGCGGGCGCACTACAACGGGGTCAGATTGCACGCCGGGGTCGGCTACGTCACTCCTGACGATGAGCACGAAGGCCGCGGCCCGGCGATCCGCAAGGCCCGACAAGCAGGACTCGAAAACGCCCGCCAACGACGGCTTGCCTTCCACCGCCGCACCCGCCAAGATCGACCCGCCCCAGGACCCGGCGATGTTGTCTAATCCCAGCCGGATCTCTATCGCTAACTCGAAAACACGTCACCCCGCGGTCGAAGTCCCTGNNCTCGAGTTCCGCGTGGAACTCGCACTCGAGCCCGTCAGCACCGAAGGCCCGGAAGGCATCGGCGAACGCGCGGCGACCCACCGACTCGATCTGACCGACGGCCGTTGGGGTCGCCAAGTCGGCGGTGATCTCGATCGGGTCGGTCTTGCGCCAGCGGGGTGCGTCCGGTGCGTCGCCACCGTCGAACTCACCCCACGCCACGACGCTGGCGCGACATGTGACCGTGCGCCCATCGACCTCCGCCGGGCGGAAGCGGACACCGACCTCGCACGGCTCGAGTCGTTCGCTCCGCTCCCCGAGCCGGCTGTTCTGGACCACGATCTCGGGCGCCAGTCGCCCGAGCCACAGTCGACCCTTCGGCGCGACGGGGAGCGTCGCCATGTCGTCCCCGCGTCCCTCCGCGACCACGCCGTTCAGCATCCATGCGAGGAATCGAGTCGCGTGGTCGGAGCCGAGAGTCATCCACCCTCCAGGGTGCCGAGGAGTGTCAGGGGTACTGGATCGTCGCACGGAGTGACCTCGAGCACGACCGCTTCCACGACAGCGTCGCGCAGGTCTGCGATCGACAACCCGGTCTCGGAGTCGATGGTGTCGGCATCGGCGACGACGGTTGCGTCGCGCGCTGCCGCAGCGAGCGCACGGCCGGCAGCCCGGCGAAAGCCCCGGCGCCTCTGAACGCCGGCGAACAGCTCCCGGACTTGGACGCTGGACATCCCGAGGACCAGGGCCGCGTTGAGGCGCGCCAGGTCGTCGATGTGTTGGGGGGCCATGGTCCCCTCCGTCACCCAGGACCGCACCGCAGCGCTCGTCTTGTCGCAGCCGAGGTCGGTCATGGCGCGGTGGAGTGCGGCGATGGTGAGACCGCTTGCCGGCCAGCGGGCGCGCACGAGCCGTCGGTAGTGATCGAGGAGATACCTAGCGGCGAGCAGGTCGGGTCGATGACCGAGTCTCTCCTCCAGGGCCTCGAGGAGCCCGACCCGCCCCTGCTGCCGGCCGACGAGGAGGATCGCGCCGGGCTCGAGGGTCTCCGGTCGGCGCTCGTTCATCTTCGGTCCGTCGCGCACGTCGACGGGACGCCCGACCTCGAGGAGCAGCAGCCCACGATCGGTCACTACCGAGACGGCCGGAACCGCGGCAGTCCAGCCGTCGGGGTCGGTCTGGCGGGCGATCCCACGAATCGGTGGCTCGCCACCGAAGTCGAGTGGGTCGAGGTCGAACAGCGACGACAAAGACTCGAACGGGTCCGGCTCGGGAACGTACTTGGCGCCGTCGGCCACGACCACCGGGCGGCGCGGCGATGACGTGCCGTCGGACAGATGAGCGGGAGGCACGGAGCCGACGACGGCGCGCCACGCGCGCGCATGTTCGGCGTCGTCGCCCCAGTGATCAGTAGCCGCACGTACCGACTCGACAGCCCGGGCGCATCCTTCGGCGGACTGGGTCCCGAGGGTCAGAACCTCAAC